>CAZCMJ010000006.1:0-46340 GCA_964499845.1 uncultured Methanomassiliicoccales archaeon | reverse complement strand
ATTTAAATAAGAGGTGCTCTATTTCAAATCATCATGGTATCTGATTATAATAAAACAATAGATTATTCAAAGATCAAGTTGGATTCATATCAGATACGCCATAGGATGAGGAATCCCTTTGAGCCTGTGGTGTCCCTCGACCATGAGCACAAGAGGATGGTCGTGGAAATCATTCAGATGGACTCCCAATTGAATGGATACTTGATACCTCCGGAAGAACGCATGAGGAGGATGCACAGTTCCATAGAGAATGGAATAGGCTGGAGGATGGACGATACGATAGATCTTACCGACGAGAGTATCCTGAACAGCCTCGATCTTGCAGGACAGACTGAACCTCCATGGTCCACCAACACCATCCGCAACATACATCGCAGGATATCCGGGGGAAACGATACCGAGGACTTCAGAAGGACCACCGAACCGATATTGGCCCCCAATGGCAAGGAGTACACCCCATGCCCCCATGAGAACATCCGCAACGAACTCGCCAGTATCTTCGAGTGGATGGAGTCATCCCCTGAGGATCCCATCACCACGGCCATCCTTATGGTCCATGGGTTCGAGGGCATCAGACCGTTCGATGATGGGAACACAGTGACGGCATCATTGCTCTTCCATCTCTATCTGAGGTCGTGCGGGTTGAACAACAGCCTCCTCTGTGGTCTGGATTCAGAACTGTGCAGGGATATGGTGATGTACACCGACCTTGCGATGCATGCCGAGAGGACAGGTTCCTATACGGCACTTGTGAGGTATTCCATCGAGGTGATCCACAATGCATATCGTACGACGATCACCTTCATGGAATCCCTCGATATGTTGAAGAACAAAGATGAGAACACGAGGATCATCTCATCGAAGGCGAAGGAGAGGGGCAGGTTCTCATTGGCCGAGGCATCTTCATGGGTGGACCTCAGCGAACAATCCGTACGCATGAAGTTGGACATCCTCGTTGCTTCAGGCATACTCAGGAAGGAGGGCAAGACCCGTGGTCTGAGATATGTCTACAATGATTCCGGTTCGGATGCATATTCCGAGGAGTTGGACCGATAAGATAATAAGTCATCTTCTATACCAAGGTCTGAGGCCGGGGTTGCCGAGTCTGGAAAAGGCGCAGGATTTAGGATCCTGTCTTTAGTAGTTCGAGGGTTCAAATCCCTTCCCCGGCACTATATTGTTACAATGCCCATATCCTGGGCTGTTTATTGGTTGTCGCCGATGGTCGGTTCCACTTGTCCGGAATGCCTCGAGGTCGCCGTTGATGATCGATACCATCCAAGAGGCTGTAAACATCTGCGTCGGCTTCACGAGCGAGTTAAACAGGCTGCTGGTGCATCATGCATCCTTGAAAGTACAGCTTATGGAGGACATTCCGACATCGGGGCGTTGGTGAACGTATTAGGAGAAGATGGACCGGAGGAAACCTCCGGTATAGGGTTTATCCCCGTGGTCTTCCACGGGTTTTTCAATTGTTTCAGACGAGTCCGTGGAACTCCTTCATTCCCCTGACACCGAGTGTTCCGGCCCTGGCGACCCTGATGGATGCCACGGCGATCTCCGCACCCTGGACGGTGGTCATGAAGGGGATCTCCAGCTCGACAGCAAGCCTGCGCATGGTGTAACCGTCACGGACGGCACCGGATTTCTGCGAGGGGGTGTTGATGATCAGGTTGATCTTGCCGTCCCTCATCAGACCGATGGCGTTGGGCTTCTGGTTCTCGTCGAGCTTGAAGACGGTGGTCGTCTCCACGCCGTGCTCCCTGAGGAATGTGGACGTTCCCTTGGTGGCGTAGATGGTGAATCCCATCTCTTTGAGCTCCTTGGCAGCGGGCAGGATCCTCTCCTTGTCAGTGTCGTTGACGGTGATGTAGACTCCGCCACCGTTGACAGGGAGCTTGTTCCCTGCGGCGATCAGGGCCTTGTAGCAGGCCTTGTCGAAGTCCTCATCGATACCCATGACCTCTCCGGTGGATTTCATCTCGGGTGTGAGGATGGAGTCGACTCCGGGGAGCTTGAGGAAGGGGAACACGGACGCCTTGATCGCATAGTGGTCGATGGCCCTGTATCCCTTGAGTCCGAAGTCCTTCAGGGTCTTCCCGAGCATGATCTTGGTTCCGATCTTGGCCAGGGGGACACCGGTGGCCTTCGAGATGAAGGGCACGGTCCTGGAAGCACGGGGGTTGGCCTCGATCATGAAGACCTGTCCGTCCTTCACAGCGAGCTGGAGGTTCATCAGTCCGTGGATGTCCAGGGCCAGTGCGACCCTTGTGGTGATGTCGACCATCTCGTCGATGATCTCGGGCTTCACGGTGAACGGGGGCAGGACCATGGTGGCATCTCCGGAGTGGCATCCGGCGTACTCCACGTGCTCCATGATGCCTCCGATGTAGACGTCGGTACCGTCGCAGACCGCATCGATATCGATCTCGATGGCCTCTGTGAGGTACTTGTCGATCAGGATCGGGTGGTTCCTGGAGACCTTGACGGCGGTCTCCACATAGGTCTTGAGTTCCTCGGTTGAGTAGACGATCTCCATCGCCCTTCCTCCCAGGACATAGGAGGGCCTTACGAGGACGGGGTATCCGATGTCCTCGGCGATGGCCTTGGCCTCCTCGAAGGAGTATCCGGTTCCAGACTTGGGCTGTTTGATGTTCAGCTCGTCCATGAGCTTGGAGAACCTGCGCCTGTCCTCGGCCACATCCATCTTGTCGGGGCTCGTTCCAAGGACCTTGGTCTTGGTTCCGGCCAGGGCCTTCTCAAGGTCCACGGCCAGGTTAACGGAGGTCTGTCCTCCGTATTGGACTATCACGCCGTCCGCATCCTCCGCATCGATGACGTTGAGGACGTCTCCGAGGGTGAGGGGCTCGAAGTAGAGCCTGTCGGAGATGTCGTAGTCGGTGGAGACGGTCTCGGGGTTGTTGTTGATGATGATTGCATCGACACCCTCCTCCTGAAGGGCCATGACACCGTGGACACAGCAGTAGTCGAACTCGATTCCCTGTCCGATCCTGATGGGTCCTCCTCCGACGATGACGACCTTCTTCTTGCCGTTGTCAGCATCGACCTCGCTGGAGTTGCCGTAGGTGGAGTAGAAGTAGGGTGTCTCGGCACCGAACTCGGCGGCACAGGTGTCCACCATCTTGTAGACGGGCATGAGGTTCTGCTGCAGCCTCATGGAACGGATGTCCAGGGGACCCTTTCCGACGAGCTCCGCGATGGTCTCATCGGAGAATCCCATGTACTTGGCGTCCTTGAGGGTCTTCTCATCGAGTCCCGCTTTGATCCTGGATTCCATATCCACGATGTTCTTGATCTTCCTTGTGTAGAATGTGTCCCATTTGGCGAGGTCGCTGACCTCCTCCACGGACCATCCCCTCCTGAGGGCCTCCCCTATCGCGAAGATGCGCCTGTCGGTGGCGTTGATGAGCTCCTCTCTGAGCTCGGCATCCGTCATCTCGATCCTGTCGAGTCCCTTGACACCGATCTCCAGGGATCTGAGTCCCTTCAGCATGGCCTCCTCGAAGGTCCTTCCGATCGCCATGACCTCTCCGGTGGACTTCATCTGTGTACCGAGGTGGCGGTCCACGGTGCGGAACTTGTCGAAGGGCCAGCGGGGGATCTTCACGACAACGTAGTCGATGGCGGGTTCGAAGGCTGCGAAGGTTGTTCCGGTGATCTTGTTGGGGATCTCATCGAGGGTGTATCCGACGGCGATCTTGGTGGAGACCCTTGCGATGGGGTATCCGGTGGCTTTGGATGCCAGTGCGGACGAACGGGAGACACGGGGGTTGACCTCGATGAGTCTGTAGTCGCCGTTTGCGGGGTTGAATGCGAACTGGACGTTGCAACCGCCCTCGATCTCCAGGGCACGGATGACCTTGATGGCTGCCGTTCTGAGGCGCTGGTGGTCCTTGTCCGAGAGTGTGAGGCAGGGTGCACAGACGATACTCTCACCGGTGTGGATACCCATTGCGTCCAGGTTCTCCATGTTACAGATGATGATGCAGTTGTCGTTGGAGTCCCTCATGACCTCGTACTCGTACTCCTTCCATCCGAGGACGCTCTCCTCGATGAGGACCTGGTGGATACGAGAATAGGCGAGACCGCGTGCGCAGATCTCCTCCAGCTCGGCCTCGTTGTAGGCGATACCTCCGCCGGTTCCACCGAGGGTGTAGGCGGGCCTGATGAGGACAGGGTACCTTCCGATGACCTTCACGGCCTCCTTGGCCTCGTCGATGTTGTTGACGGACCTGGATATGGGGATGGGCTCTCCGATCTTTTCCATTGTCTCCTTGAACAGTTCCCTGTCCTCAGACATGGCGATGGCGTCGGGCTGTGTTCCCACGAGGACGGCCCCGAGCCTCTCCAGTTCACCGGAGTCGGCCAGTTCCGAACAGATGTTCAGTGCGGTCTGTCCTCCCATTCCGGAGACGACTCCGTCAACTCCCTCCTTCTCGATGATCTTGGCGACGTTCTCGGCCAGAAGGGGCTCGATGTAGACGCTGTCCGCGGTGTCCGCGTCGGTCTGGATGGTTGCGGGGTTGGAGTTGACCAGGACGGTCTTGTAGCCCTCCTCCCTGAGTGAGCGGCACGCCTGTGTACCTGAGAAATCGAACTCGGCTGCCTGTCCGATGACGATGGGACCGGAACCGATGACCATTAGCTTCTTGTAATCCTTCCTCAAAGCCTTCCCTCCTTGATCATGTGGGCGAACTTGTCGAACAGGAACGAGGTGTCCCAGGGTCCCGGTGATGCCTCGGGGTGATACTGGGATGTGAAGATGGGCAGGTTCTTGTGCTCGACACCTTCGACGGAGCCGTCGTTGACGTTGATCTGATTGACGATCAGATCGGTTCCCTCGAGGCTGTTCTCATCCACGGCGAATCCGTGGTTCTGTGATGTGATGTAGACGCGGCCGTCGTATTTGACGGGCTGATTGCATCCGCGGTGACCGAACTTGAGCTTGTATGTGGATCCGCCCATGGCGATGCTGATGAGCTGGCTTCCGAAGCAGATACCGAAGAGGGGCATCTGGGTGGAGAGGTCGCTGATGGTCTTCACTGTAGAGTTCAGGATGGCGGGGTGCGACGGGTCTCCGGGACCGTTCGATATGAGGACTCCCTGTACACCGGAGTCCGCGATGACGTCGGCGGGTGTGTCATAGGGGAACGTGACCAGGTTGAACCTTTCGCTGAGGCTCTTCGCGATCCATGTCTTCGCTCCGCAGTCGATCATACCCACGGTTATGTCCTTGCCTGTGTAGTCACGGGTGATCTCCCTGCAGGAGACCTCCTCGACGAGGTTGGAATCGGACGGATAGGGCATGTCCCTGAGGTCCTTGGCGACCTTCTCCAAGTCCGCATCTTCGGATACGATGGCTCCTCTGACGGTTCCTCCGGTCCTGATCTTGATAACGAGTTCGCGTGTGTCGATCCCAGAGATTCCGGGGACTCCGTAGAACTTGAGGAACTCGTCGATGGTCCTTCCGTTGTACATGGGGGATGGCTCCTTGCAGTACTCCCTCACTACCAATCCACGGGTGTGGATGGACCTGGACTGGAAGTACTCCTCCGTGACCCCGTAGTTACCGATAAGCGGGTATGTCATCACCAGGATCTGTCCCTTGTAGGACGGATCTGTGAGACTCTCCTGATATCCGCTCATTCCGGTTCCAAAAACAACTTCTCCGACTGTATCGATCTGTTTGCCGAACAGTTCACCTTCGTATGCGGTCCCATCTTCGAGGACCAAGTATCCGCGTGCCATCGGAGGATTCTCAGATTCGCGTTCCATATATAATCCCTATGCCCGGGTCATGACAGGCAGATTTATCCATTGTCCAATAGACGACAAAACAGCCTTCGGTAGACTGGCCCGGCCGTGCCCATATTATATCCGCTGGGGATTCGGAGTGACCATGCGCATTCTGAACGAGGACGCTTCCGCAGGGAGCATGAGGATCCAGATAGAGACCGACGAGGACATCTGGCACCTGTACAACGTCATCGAGGTCGGCGACCTTGTGACCGCATCCACCACCAGACGCGAGGAGAAATCCGCGGACAAACTTAGGGCGGAGAGGGCCGAGAAGAAACGCATGACCCTCGGGGTCAGGATAGAGAAGATAGAGTTCTCCGAGGACGACCTCAGGCTCAAACTCCTGGGGACGATCGAGAACGGACCCCAGGACATCGGACAGCACCACACCCTCATCTTCGAGAACGGTGATTCCATGACCATTGAGAAGAGACGTTGGAGGGACACCCAGGTGGAGAGGCTCAGACGCGCCGTAACGGACTCCAAGAAACCGAGGATAGTCTTCGTCTCCCTGGACCAGGATGAGGCCACCGTCGCCGTTCTCAGACAGTTCGGCCTCAAGGAGGTCACCACCGTCAGGTCCGGGAGGTCCGGAAAGCAGTACGCCGAGAAACCCTCCGTCGACAACTACCATGGGGAGGTGGCATCCAAGGTCGTTCCCCTGATGGAGGCCAACATGCCCCTTGTCCTCCTGGGGCCGGGATTCGAGAAGGAGACCCTCGCCGAGGACCTGAAGAGGATCGATCCCGAGATGTTCAAGAAGATCTACGTCTACCACACCGGTCAGTGTGGGATGTGCGGCATCAACGAGCTCATGAAGGCGGGTATGGGTGCGGACGTCCTCAGGGAATCCTCTGTGGGATGCGAACTTGAGGCCGTGGAACAGCTCATGGCGGAGATAGCCCGGAACGGGAACGCCACATACGGTAACCAACAGGTCCTCGATGCGGCCCTGGCCGGTGCCGTGGAGAAGCTCCTCATCCTGGATTCCAAGGTTAGGGAACAGGACCTCGACGATGTGGTCCGTGCGGTCGAATCCCAGAAAGGCTCCGTCATCGTCGTCTCCGGACAGCACGATGGCGGGAAACAGCTTGCCGCCATCGGCGGGATGGGAGCCATCCTCAGATATAGGGTGGATGTCTGAGGCCACCCCATCACCTTTTCCGCGCTCTCATGGCCTCTCTCTTTTATTTTTAAATACATAGGGAACTCTACGGAGATTCGCACTCGGAGCCCGTGTTCCCCCGCGGATAGGGCTTGGATGATTCAAGGGATGAACCATGAAGACCAAGAACGAAGTCATCGAAACTCTCAGCAGACCTCTGAACATTTGCGATTCCACCCTCATGGACGGGGAGAAGGCGGCAGGAGTCGTCTTCTCGAACATCGAGAAATACAGGATCGCACAGCTCCTGGATGAATCCGGTGTCCCCCAGATCCTCGCAGGCAATCCCTCCCTCGGAGCCGAGGAGAAGACCGCCGTCAGGCACATCGCCCGTATGGGGCTCGGGGCATCCGTCATGGCCTGGAACAGAGCCGACATCAACGACATCAACAGGAGCATAGAGTGCGACGTCGACTCCGTCTGCATCTCAATGCCCGCATCGGACATCCTGATCCAGAACAAACTCGGAAAGGACCACGCATGGGTTGCGGACAAGGTCTATGAGGCCGCCTCTTATGCGTCGGAGCACGGACTGTACATCTCCGTGGTCGCAGAGGATGCACCCAATGCCAACCTCGCCTTCCTCATCGACTTCGCCAAGGCCGCCATCGATGCCGGTGCCGACCGTATCGGATATCAGGACATCATCGGGAAGGAGGACCCCTTCACCTGCTATGAGAGGCTCAAGACCCTTCTGCAGATCATGCCCGTGGACCTGGAGATCATCAGTCGCAACGACTTCGGACTCGCCACCGCGAACACCCTCGCCGCCATCAAGGCCGGTGCGAAGTTCGCCAACGTCACCTCCATGGGTATCGGCGAGAGGGCCGGATGCGCACCCCTCGAGGAGGTCGTCCTCGCGGCAAGGAACATCCTCAGGGCCGAAGCAGGGTTGGACGGTACCAAGTTCAGGGAGATCGCCGATGCCGTATGTCTTGCAACGGGCCGTACCGTCAGCCCCAGCAAGCCCATCATCGGAACCCATGTGTTCGTTCAGGAATCCGGTATCAGTGTCGACGGTGTAGTCAGGGATGAGAACGGAGAGGCCTTCGATCCCGCAGAGGTCGGATGCCAGAGGTCCGTCATGGTCGGAAAGCACTCCAGCAGGAACACCATCATCTCCGAGCTCGCCCAGATGGGCATCGACATCGACAGGAACACCGCCTCGGACCTCCTGGACATGGTCAGGAAGGCTTCCACCCAGATGCACCGCAGCATCAGTCAGAAGGAGCTCTTCCTGCTCTATGAGGACCTCATGAGCGGCAACGACATCTTCGACGAGAAGGACGAGCCCTCCGCACCTGTGGAGGTCTCCGAATCGGAGCCCGCTGCCGAGACCGTTCCCGAGCAGCCCCAGTACTGATCCAAAACCCGTCGGGTCACACCGACGGGCTTAACCCCGTTTATTCCACACATCGCAGATTGCGGATTCATCATTATATTCCCATCAGGAACATCATCATATTATGAGCAATCTGTTGACTAGCAAGATCCTCGGTGAGAGGCACTGTACTGATATCATAATCTTCCTCCACATGTTCGGACCCCGTTCCCGTACGGAGATATACAATTCCATATCCACCGGTTCCGGGATGGCCAGGAAGCTCAACAACCTGGAGGAGAAGGGGATCGTCAGATCGGTCCCCACCGAGAATAGTAAGAGGGTCCTCCTGTACCTCACACCCTTGGGTGTATCCTATGCAAACGCACTCGAACAGCTCGAGCAGAAATCCGGAGGCGACCTTGAGAGGTACCGTATCGATACGGTCAGGGGGATGATGATCCCCTATGCCCGTAATCTTGAATGAGTTTCATCCCCCGGCGGGTGGATATGTCCCGCCGGGGAGTTCACGGTCAATCGTATTTCCTGTTGTCCACGACGTGCTTTCCCTTTCCCTCGAACCTCTCGAGGGTACCGGGGAGTACGAGCCTGACATCGGCCTTGATGTTGAGGATCTCCTTCATCCTGGATGCGAGTCTGGCGGTCATGGAGTTGAGTTCGACCATGTCCTCGGTGAGGAACTCTTCGTTCATCTCCACCTCGACCGTCATGCTGTCCATGTAGTTCTCGTTCTCAAGGGTGATGCGGTAGAACGGTGAGAGGAAGGGCATCTCCCCGATGACCGCCTCGATCTGTGACGGGAAGACATTGACCCCTCTGACCACGAGCATATCATCGGTCCTTCCGGAGATCCTCATGAGCCTCGGGTGGGTCCTTCCGCATTCGCAGGGTTCCCAGTCGAGGGACGATATATCCCCGATCCTGTACCTTATGAGGGGGAAGGCCTCCTTCTGGAGCATGGTGACCACGATCTCACCCCTCTCGCCGTCGGCACAGGGATCCCCGTTCTTATCCAGGATCTCCATGTAGCAAAGGTCGGCCCAGATGTGGAGTCCGTTCTGCTTCTCGCACTCTAGGAACATAGGGCCGTAGAACTCGCTGGCCCCGTAGCAGTTGTGAACACGTACGCCTGTCCTGTCCTGGAGCTTCTTCCTCATGCTCTCGGACCAGGGCTCACCTCCCGCGATACCCAATCTGACCTTGGTGTCCTTGCGGATGTCGATGCCCTGTTGGTCACAGACGTCGGCGATATGGAACATGTATGAGGGGGTACCGGCCCAAGTGGTGACGGGGAGGTCCTGCATGAGCTGGATCTGTCTGGCGGTATTGCCGGTTCCGATGGGCAGGACCGTGGCCCCGATCCTCTCGGCGCCGTAGTGGACCCCGAGTCCACCTGTGAAGAGGCCGTATCCGTGGAAGTTCTGGAGCATGTCCTTCTTCCCCATTCCGAAGGAGGTCATCCCCCTTGCGAGAGATTCGGTCCAGTTGTTCAGATCACCCTGTGTGTAACCGACGACGGTGGGTCTGCCTGTGGTCCCTGACGAGACGTGGACCCTGACCAGTTCGTCATAGGGCCTGACGAACAGTTTGTCAGGGTAGTTGTCACGGAGGTCGGCCTTCTTCATGAACGGGACCTGTCTGAACTTATCGAAGCTGTCCACATCCTCCGGCAGGAGGTTCACGGACCTCATCTTCTCGTGGATGAAGGGAGATTTGTCATACATCTCGCGCAGCTTAGCCCTGAGGAGTCTCAGCTGGAGCTTCTCCAGTTCCTCGCGGGGCATGGTCTCGATCTCTTTGTTCCAGAAAGCCATGTTCACACCGTCTGTCAAGTGCTATCCTGTAGCACGGGTCACCCCAGTGTGGAAACCATACTTTAAGGTGATGGCAGGTTCCGTTCACCAAATCGTTTAAAACAGAGTTGTTGGATGTATCATCCATGAAACAAGGCACCCTGGCAGCTGTCGGAATCACCGTCACCGCCCTGCTGATGATACTCTTGGCATACACCGTCTTCGTTTTCGTCGACGACCCTAACGACCCTGTAGGAATGATGGCCATGGCCGCCGTGTCAACGGGTATGATGACTTTCCTGGTGATCTTCGGAGTGGTCTACACCAAACCCAAATCCGATTCGGAGAGGTTCATGGAGAAGTACGGTGACCAGATATATGGTGATAAGAAGGAATGATGGGGTTTTGACACCCCTTTTTTAAGGTTTCACGGAAGTGTGACCGATCCGGCCACTCTGAGCTTTCCGCCTTCGAGGTACATGATGATGGCCTTGTCCCCGGGCTTGTGGATGATGTCGCTGTCCAGTTCGAAGGTGACATCCGCGGACCTGAAGTCGGCACCGTTGTCCACGGCCGTGACACGGCAGGGAACCATCTGCATCCAGTGACCGATATGGAGGACCATACCCTCCTTGAGTGCGGAAGGCCAGTATTTGACGAGGCTGACCTCTCCGGAGACGGAACGTGTCATCTTCACCGAGGGATCGGTCGTAACGACATATCCCCTGTCCAGCTCATCCGATTCGATACCCCTGAGGGCGAGACCCACATGGTCCCCCTTGACACCGTTGTCGGAGTCCAGATCATGTTTCTGGATGGACTTGAGGATGACCTCCCTCTTGATGGGGAAGACGGTCATCTTGTCGTGCTTCTTGAAGTGGCCGTCGATGACGGATCCGAGGACGACGGTTCCGACACCCTTGACATTGAAGTGACTGTCCACAGGGCATGAACCGCAGGTTCCGTCACCGGCCTTCCTTCCCTCGGATTTGGCCATGGCGATGAGCTCCTCACGGAGTTTGATGGGGTCGTCCTCCCTGTATTCGTATCCCTCGAGCGACGTTCCCGCCAGGAGGGGCGCGAGCTGCTCGGGCTGGATGTAGTTCTGGAGGATGATGAACCCCTTGTCGATGCCGAGTGAGTCGACCATGACGATGGTCTCCCCGAGGAACGAGTCGATCTTGTCGACCACGAGGATCACGAACTCGGACATGCCCACCGAGTAGAACAGGGAGGACAGCTTATCGGGATACTTCGAGGGCTCGATGAGGGTGAATGAATCGGTTCCCGCCTTGTGCTCGTAGAAGGTCATGTCGGTGACGGTTCCCTTCTTTCCGATCTTGCCGGCGTAATCCTTGGCGCCGACGACAGCGATGTTGAGGTTGCCCATGATCAGATCTCCTCGTAGGTGATGAGTCTGATGCCCGCATCCTCGAGGACCTTGACGGCCTTGGAGGGGTCGTCGACCCTGATGAAGAATGCGGCGGTGGCCTTTCCGGTATATGCGTATCCGTACTCGATGTTGATACCGTTGGCCCCGAAGGCGTCTGCGGCGGCGATGACTGATCCGGGAGTGTCATCGATGACGACCCCGATGACGTCGGTCTTCTTGACGATGATGCCCTTGGACTTCAGGCGGTCATGGGCATCGTCGGGGTTGTCCACGATGGCCCTCAGGATTCCGAACTCGGTGGATTCGGCCAGGTTGAACGCCTTCATGTTGACCGAGCACTCCTTCATGATGGAGGCGATGTTCGCGAGGCGTCCGGGTTCGTTGTTGACGAATATCGAAAGCTGTGTGATTATCTTGCTGTCTGTCATCAGATCATCCTCTTGTCGATTACTCTCTTGGCCTTGCCCTCGAACCGGGGGAGCTCCCCGGGTGCCTTGAGCTCGACCGTGACCGCGATGTTCAGGTACTTCTTCAGTTCGGACTCCACATGGGCCCTGAGCTTGATCATGTCCTCGACCTTGTCGCTGAAGGCCTCAGGTTTGATCTCGACCTGCAGGAGCATGTTGTCCAGTGCACCTTCGCGGGTGACGTAGATCATGTACTGGTCCCCGACCTGGGGGATCTGCAGGAGCGTGTACTCGATCTGGGACGGGAAAACATTGATCCCGCGGATGATAAGCATGTCGTCGGTCCTTCCGGTGATCCTGCTTATCCTGGGGGATGTCCTTCCGCACTCGCACTCCTCCTCCATGAGGGTGGTGACGTCCTTGATCCTGTAGCGGATCATGGGCATGGCCTCCTTCTTCAGCATGGTGACCACCATCTCACCCTTCTGTCCGGGTCCAAGAGACTCTCCGGTCTCGGGGTCGATGATCTCCACGTACATGATGTCCCCTGCGACATGGATACCTTTGCGCTCCTCGCACTCGGTGAACATGGGTCCTGCCTGCTCGGATGTTCCGTAGATGTCGTAGGCTTTGACGCCCATGGATTCCTCGATGTGCTGCCTCATGCTCTCGCTCCAGGGCTCGGCTCCGAGGATGGCCTTTCTGAGCTTGGTGTCCTTGCGGATGTCCACACCCATCTTCTTGGCCACATCACCGAGGTGGATGAGGTAGGAGGGTGTGCATGCGATGGCCGTGACACCCAGGTCCATCATGAGCTCGATCTGCCTCTCGGTGTTGCCGGTACCGGTGGGGAGGACCGTCGCCCCGACCTTCTCCGCTCCGTAGTGGAGTCCGAGTCCGCCGGTGAAGAGTCCGTATCCATAGGAGACCTGGAGGGTGTCCTCTGAGCCAATCCCGATGGATGTCAGGGACCTTGCCAGGGCCTCGGTCCAGTATCCCAGGTCGTTTTCGGTGTATCCGACGAGGGTGGGCTTGCCGGTAGTACCAGAGGACACATGGTATCTGACGATCTGGTTGTTGGGGACCGTGAACATCTTGGTGGGATAGTTGTCACGGAGGTCCTGTTTGTACATGAAGGGCAGCTTGGAGATGTCCTCGAGGCAGTTGATGTCGTCAGGATGTACATTCTGGGCCCTCATCCTGTCATGATAGAACTGGTTGAAGGAGTACAGGTTGTTGACGAGGGTCTTGAGTTCGCGATATTGGAGGGCCTTCAGATCCTCCAACGGCATGCATTCGATATTTGGGTTCCAGAACATGTTCATCCCCTTCTCTATGTTCGGCCCTAGTGAGTTCGGATATATAAGAACGGGCAAATCGCGGATATCCGTACCCGGATCCCGCCGATACGATTCTACATAAATGTGGTTTAATTGTTCTAATCAGATAGTTAATATAATTTAACGAAGTGGTTCGATACCATGAAAACGGAAGATGGTTCGTCGGGATTGCTCCTGGTCGCCATTGCGCTGGGGATGTTCCTCGACGGACTGGATGGAACCATAGTCAATGTCGCCCTCCCCAAGATGGCGGAATCATTCTCCATGGGTACGGGCGGCATATCGTGGGTCGTCACCGTCTATTTCCTTGTGATGGCAGGACTGATCCTCATCATGGGTCGCATCTGTGATGGAGGGGCCGTCAAGAAGGTGATGGTGTGGGGATTCCTCATATTCTCTGCAGGTTCCCTTGCATGCGGCTTCTCATCCGGGTTCTCGGTGCTGATCGCATTCAGGGTGGTCCAAGGTGTCGGTGCGGCCATGCTGGCATCTTCATCGGTGATGGTCACCGTCAAGTACCTGCCTGCCAACAGACTCGCGTTCGGGATTGCGGTCGGACTCCTGGGTTCATCCGTGGGTGCCGCCCTCGGACCGGCTTTGGGCGGGATCATATCGGAGTTCTCATCCTGGCATTGGATCTTCCTGATCAATGTGCCCATGGGGGCCATCGGTGCCACGATCGCTCTGAAGGCCGTTCCTGAGGACATGGGCTTTTCCTCAGAGGGATTCGATATGAAGGGTTCGATCCTGCTGTTCCTTTCGCTGGTGTGCGGACTGTACTGTGTGGAATCGATCCCCGCACATGGCATCGACACGGTATCGGCCATAATGTTGGTCGGGTTCCTGGTCCTCTTCCCCGCGTTCATCCTCGTCGAGAGGAGGACTTCCAAACCTGTGATCGAACTCTCCCTGTTCAGGATACGCAGATTGGATGCCGTCATAGTCACATTCATCCTGATCAACGTATGTTACATGGGTGCCCTCTACCTGCTGCCCTTCTTCCTCCGTGTTGAGATGGGGCTCGGTTCCTTCGACAGCAGTCTGTTCCTGCTCATCCCCGCGGTCGCCACACTGGTCCTCTGCATGAAGACAGGTAAGATGGCCGACGAGAGAGGGAACAGACCCTTCGTCATCATGGGGTGCTTTGTCCTCCTGGCGTTCATGATCTGTGCGACCATGATGTCGTCGTCATCTGCCACCTGGTTCATCGTGCTTGCCATGGCCCTCCTGGGATTGACATGGGGCGTCATGGGGGGACCGGTCGGAAGCAGACTCATAGAGAACGTCCCGGATGACAAACGCGGAGACGGTTCCGCACTGCTGTCGTTCTTCATCTACTTCGGATGCGCATTGGGGACCGCGGTCTTCGCCAGTCTTTTCGGAGTGGGTTCCGGATCCTCCGGAACATCGATCGACCTGCTGCCCTCGGCTGTGTTCCTCGACGGGTTCAGATTCGCAATGATCATAGGTGCCGTCCTGGCGGTCGTATCCCTGATACTGTCCTGGGCGATCAACGAGAGGAAGGCCGATGAATGAGGGGACGGATTCATTCCGCAGGTTCTACTGCACCGCATCGGTCCTGGAACTGGCGCTGTCCAAAAGGGATGCCAACGCCTCGGGCCTCAGCTACTTGGATGTGATGTATCTGAACCTAATCCACATCGGCGAAGGGGTCACGGTCTCATCGATATCCGAGGCTGTGGGGGTCTCGAAGGCTGCTGTGACAACCAAGATCAAGTCCATGGAGTCCAGGGGATTGGTGGTGAAGAAACCCAACGAATCGGACGGGAGATCATCGTTCCTCGAACTGTCCGAGAGTGTTGAGAGGTTCTACTCCGAGGAGTGGGAGGTCTTCGATTCGATGTACGGGGAGCTCCTCGACAAGTACGGCCCGGAGAGGATGGCATCGTTCCTGGAGATCCTGAATTCATCGACCGATCTCATCTCGGAACGGAGCCGTTCACACAGGTGACCGGTGAAAACCGTTCTATCCCATGAAGTACTTCACGATGCCATGATCAGTGTCGCGGAGGACCTCGACAGATTCCTGGAGAAGGTCAAGGATTATGCGGAGTACGTTGACAATGAGATCGCAGACCGTGAGAACGACTTCCGCTCCATGTGCTTCTGGAACATCTACAACCGCGCGGTGATGACCAAGGAGATCGTCACCTTCTACACCAAGGCCTGGGAGAAGATGGATGTGCCCATCGACCTCGGCCCGGAGATCACGGAGAGGATCGTCACCGTCACCAGGGACATGTTCGTGGACACCGTCTCCTCCATAGAGAAGGCATCGAAGGACTGCGTCAACGCATACAGACTCTCGGGATTGAAGGAGAGGTCGATGGTCGGGAAGAGTTACCTCTACCTCAGGACGATCATATCATCCTCCGTGGAGTTGGGATACACAGAGGGGCCGCAGGGACAGGAGTGGGATGACATCCTCCTGATGAGGAACCTCGTCACACACAACAACTCAGTTGCCGACAGGTCGAAGGTCTTCGAGATCGGGGGACTGAAGATCTCCATGAGGCCCAACAGGATGATGAAGGGTCCGTCGAACACATTCGTTGTCCTGACGGACAGGGTCACCGAACTCTTCAAGGATTGGCTCGACACAGTGGACGGGATCTCCGGATGAGACAGGAGGAGCTCTGGGACGAGCTGTATGCCAACCAGCCCCGGGCATGGAGGGGCAACACCCGTATCCCCGATCCCCTCGGAGGGAGGGGCGATGCACTGGATGTGGGATGCGGCAACGGGAAGACAAGCCTGAAGCTCATAGACCTCGGTTACAGGACCGTCGGTGTGGATTTCTCCTCCAAGGCCGTCGAGTCATGCAGGGAACTCCTGGGTTCCGATGGGACCTTCGAGACCGCTTCCGCCACCGAACTACCCTTCCCAGACGGTTCATTCGATTACATCACCGCTGTCCATGTTCTCGAACATCTCACCGATGATGAGCTGTCCATGGCGGCATCGGAGTTCATAAGGGTGCTCAGACCCGGAGGGCATGTCTTCACACGCACATTCACCGCCGGCGACCTCAGGTCCGCCAAGAGGGCAGAGGGGGATATCAGATACATCTACAGGGATGCAGAGACCATGAGGTCATCCTTCCGGGATTTCTCCTGTATATCGGCCGAACTGGTGGAGGAGACCACCCGTTTCGGTGCCGTCAGGTCCAGGGTGGAATGTCTTTTCAGGAAGGACCTGGAAAAAGCATAATACCACCCCCATCGTTGGGAGCGTCATGACACGCTGCCCCAAATGCGGGCATGACAACCCCAAGGACACCCTCTACTGCGAGGAGTGCGATTGGAGGCTCGATCAGCCCGTCAGCAGAATGAAGAGGGAGAAGACATCCAAGGATGTGACCGTATACTCCGGTATCGCGATGCTCCTCGGTATCATCTCCGTCGCCACGTACTATATGGGTATCCCATCGGTGGCCATCCTGGCAGGAATCGTCGGAATGGTCGGTGGGGGATACGGCATCAACCTCCCCAGATACATCCAGTGCAACAAGGGACTCTGCACGGCCATGGCCGGTGTCGGGATCCTGCTGAGCATCTTCGGATTCATCTTCGGACTCACAGCCTTCGCGTGATCTCATGGCAGTCTACCGCGGAAAGTACATCCTCGAAGGTCTGGGAACGATCACACCCCAGATGGAGCACAATCTGGACATCGCATACGAGATATGCATGTCGTACAGGGAGGACTTCCCCTGCGAGATGTGCGGAAGGTGCTGTCACCAGCCCAACATCAACATCCGCCCCGAGGAAATCAACAGGGTCGCCCAGGCCGCAGGGATCCCCATATTCAACTTCATGACTGAGTATGTGTCCCAGACCCCGGACGGAAGGTTCCTCCTCAGGAAGACGAAGCCCTGTGCGTTCCTAGGTCCCGACAACAGATGCACCATCTGGAAGGACCGTCCGCAGATCTGCGACGACTTCCCCTATGCGGTGTCCATGTTCATGAGCAGGGTGTACCTCGCTCTGACCAATCCCGATGCGGACATCGACGACCTCATCTCCTATATGGATGATGAATGGCCCTGTACCAAGGTCATCAAAGACTCTGTCAGGGGCAAGGTCGAGGAGAGGAGGAAGGACGTCGTCCCCCTCTGAAACAAAGGACCCCGGAAGGGGTCCGTAAACCCAATACCACCTTTTCCCCACTGCAAGTTTCATTCGGGATGCCTTGAGAAGAAATCCGAAACAGTATCGTGATATGCCGTCGGCGGGATATTATGGCCCGCACCCTCCACGGCCAGCAGTTCCGCACCAGGGATCATGTCCCTAACGGCCTCGCCGTTTCCGAAAGGGGTCATGATGTCCTCCGTCCCCTGTATGACCAGTACCGGTGTCGTGATACGGGATAGATCATCACCGGGATGGAAGCCTTGGACGGCCATCAGTTGGTCCGCAAGACCTTCGGGACTCTCCATCCTACGGGGGACGGGCATCGTCATCCCCGCTCTCTCCAGGTCCCTGAAGACCCCTTCGGAGAAGACGAGGGTGTTTATCATTACGTGGAAGCTCTCCACGGTGGCTGTGCCCTCGCACACCATCCTGGCGAACTCACCCAGCACATAGGAGGACCTCGCAGGCCTGTCGATGTATGTGGACATGAGCACGGCATCCCTCAGGACATCACCGTGTCTCAGCATCATGGACTGTACGATCAGGGAACCCATGGACCATCCGATCACGTGGTACCTTCCGAATCCCAGATGGGACATGAGGGCCACCGCGTCGTCGGCAAGGTCGTCCACGGTGAAACCTCCGGAATACTCGGTCTCACCGACACCGCGGTTGTCGAAGGTGATCAGGGTGTATCCGTCCATGAGTCCGGTGAGCTCCTTCCAGAACCTTCTGTTGGCCCCGAATCCGCTTATCAGTAGTACGGGGTCACCCTTCCCCTGGACATCATAGCATATCCTCGCACCGTTCAGTTCCGCGAACATGACACTTGATTCCAAAGCACCCATATAACCCGTTCTCCATGAGGGTCCATCATCATGTTCACGGAGGAGTCCGATGACCGAGAAGAAGATCCTAATCATCGTTATGGACGGCCTGGGGGACCGGGCATGTGCCGAACTCAGGGGACTCACCCCTCTCCAATACGTCAGGACGCCAAACCTCGATTGGTTCGTGGACCACGGATCGGCGGGACTTTGCGACCCCATCGCCCCCGGGATCAGAGCGGGCAGCGACACTGCCCATCTGGCGATCCTCGGATACGACCCCTACAGGGTGTACACCGGCAGGGGACCCTTCGAGGCCATAGGCGTGGGCATGGATATACAGCCGGGCGATGTTGCCCTCAGATGCAACTTCGCCACAGTGGACGATGACCTGGAGATCCTGGACCGTCGTGCCGGAAGGATCAAGGCACCGGAGACCACCGAACTGGTGGAGGCACTCGACGGCATAGAGATAGACGGTGTGGAGTGCTACGTGAAGGAGAGCACCGAGCACAGGGCAGTCCTGCTCCTCAGAGGGGACGGACTCTCCGCGGACATAACGGATGCGGACCCCGGTTCCGGAACCCACCTGATGCTCGTCGAGGGCAGTACCGAGGAGGGCGAGTTCACCGCGGACGTCGTCAACAGATTCATGGAGGAGTGCTACAGCAGGCTCAAAGACCATCCCACCAACAGGAAGCGTAAGGCCGCAGGACTCTCCCCCGCCAACATACTCGTCCCCAGAGGTGCGGGTACGTTCCCGTTCATCAGACCGTTCTCCGAGAGGTACGGAATGTCGGGATGTTGTGTCGCAGGCGTCGGGATGATCAAGGGGATCTGCAAGGCCTGCGGTCTCGACATCTATCCGCTGCCCACATCATGCAACGGCGGTATGGATTCCGATCTGGAGATGAAGGCCGCATGTGCTCTGGAGGCCCTGTCGGAGTACGACTTCGTACTGATGAACTGCAAGGCACCGGACATCGCCGGACACGACATGGACGCCAAGGCGAAGGCGGAGGTCGTGAAGAGACTGGACTCCATGATGGGATATATCAGGTCCAATCTCCCGGATGACCTGGTCGTCGCCATAACATGCGACCACTGCACCCCATGCAGTCTCGGGGACCATTCCGGCGATCCCGTCCCCATAGCCTTCTACACCCACGGTTGTGTCAGGGACGAGGCTGTTGAGTTCAGCGAATCCGGTTGCAGCAGGGGATTCATAGGTAGGATCCACGGGATGGACATCGTCCAGATATGTCTGGATATGGCCAACCGCACCGAGAAGTTCGGATCATAAGGCCGTCGTCAGCCTCATGGTCAATTTCCCTCCCGTGGATACGAACACCTCCCTCTCAGCGAAGGAGGAGTCGCCCCTGACACCGTTGCCCTCTGTGACGGTGATATCACCGAATGAGAGCTCCAAGAGGTATCCCCTTCCCGAGGTGTACACATCCATCATTTTTGTGACATATTCTATGGATGCGTGGCCTCCATTGTGGATGTCCAGGGCGATGAGGTCCGTTAGGAACACAAGGCTGCTGTCGTCCAGGTCCGTCATATCGGATAATCTGACCTCCACTCCGCAGAGTGTGTCCAGGATTTCCCCCGGTGGATCCCTCCAATCCTGCTGATCCATATATGATACGGTGATGGACAGGGCGATCATGATGACGATGATGAACGCCATCGCATCGACCATCCCGATCATACCCTTCCTGTTCAGAACCATACGGTCACCTCGAACACGGCGGCGACCGTCCTCCCGTTGTCCGCCGGGATCAGGCTCGTGAACATGCGCGAATGACCCTCGCCTTCGTAAGTTCCGATGGATTCGACCTTCGGTTCGGATGCGAATCCTCCCGGAACGGTTGTTACGACCCTCATTCCGGAGGCACCCTTCGATGAGAGGAACCGTTCCATGAACCCGGAGTTGTCGGCCTCTATCGTCCCGGACACCACCTGTGCATCCAATCCATCCCCGTCCAATGGACCTAGCGGATCGGAATGTGAGTGGATCAGGGCTGCTGTCGCCCCGAGATAGATCATAAGCACTATGGAGACCATCATGACCATTGTCATGGACTCCAGGAAACCCATGTCCCCTCTGCTGTCGGACCTCATGAGGGCCCTTTCGCAGAGGGGGTTGATAAAAGGGGATGTGTGCGGTTATACTAACTCATACACCGCGTTGGTAGAGACCGCGGGTGACGGTCCCGCCGCACATCTCGATGAGTTTCTCTCTGAGTTTGTCGCTGGGCCTGACGCACATCTCACCGACAGCCTTCACCAGTGCCGGAGGGCGCTTCCTCAGGTCCAATCCCACGGAGACGGCTCCGGAGCGTCCGAGTTCCTGGAGACTGTCCAGAAGGTACAGGTCCACGGAGTTGAGGATGTGGGCATAACCCCTCTTGTCCTGATACACGGGGAACACGGCCTCCTTCTCGTCCTTGAGGGTACCGGTCTCCATGGCGGGGTCACGGGTGTACATCAGTTCGGTCCTACCGAATGCCATGACCTCGCACCTTCCGGGGTAATGGGATATCAGGTCCGAGACCTCGTTGCGTGCGAGCTCCACCGAGAGTGTGGTCTGATAGAGGTTCAGAGGGAAATACGAGTTGAACATGTTCAGGATGTTGCTACCATAGATTCTGGGGGCACCCTTGCAGGCCCTGTATTGTGCGGTGTTGTTCACCATCACTGGACGGTCCTTGAAAACGAATCCGTCCTCCGCATCGAACCTGGGCAGGAGTGCGACGCATTCCATATCGTCACCGCAGATCTCCATCGCCTCGTCGATCCTGTCCATGTTGTCGAAGTAGATCCTCTTGGCATAGGGCCTTGCGGCCTCCAGGTTCTTGATGGTGGACACGTAGAATGAGAGTTCGGGGTCGTAGTGCCTGATCGGTTGCTTCTCCGACTTGAGCTTCACGGGGTGCCTCTGCGTTTCACCGTTGAACTTGGGGGTGTTCCCGATCTCGTTCTTGATCACGTCGATACGGGGGTCGTATGTACGGTATATCTGGTAATCGCCGTCTGCGATCTTGAACGGGATGTGGATGGGATGAAGGTCCATGACCTTGAATCCGCCCACCTTCCTGTCACCGTCGAATATGGAGAGTCCGTCCTTGAGCCCTACGGGTTCGTTGAAATCCGTGACTATTGTCTTGTCCTCTATCCTGACATCCGCGATGTAGAATCCCCTGTTGTCGGGATACAGTGACTGGACCGGGGATTCGACACCGTCGAAGTATCCGTGGCAGGTGCCTCTGTTGAAAACGGTCCTGAGGAGCTCCAGGGTCTCATCGTACTCATCACCGTTGATGCCGTTCTCGGCCATGGAGTAGGCCTTGGATGCCAGGTAAGTGTAGGCGGGGGACCTCATGCGCCCCTCGATCTTCAGGGAAGTGACGCCTATGTCCCTGAGCCTGTCCATCATGTCTATTCCGTAGATGTCGGCGCAGCTCATCAGATATCCGGCCTTGCCGTCGCGTTCGTAGCGCTTCCTGCAGGGCTGTGCACATGAACCCCTGTTTCCACTGCGTCCGCCGATGAAACTGGAGAGCAGACATCCTCCGGACATGCAGTAGCACAATGCACCCTGGATGAAGACCTCGGTCTCGATGGGTGATTCGGGTACGATGCGGGAGAGCTCATCCATGGTGAGCTCCCTTGCCAACACGGCACGGTCCAGACCGTTCTCCGAACACCACTTCAACCCCTCCAGGGAGTGGATCTGCATCTGTGTGGATGCGTGCTTGGGGATGTCCACATTGTAGAGGTTCTTCAGCAATCCCAGGTCCTGGACGATGATTGCATCGGCATCTATGTCCCTGAGGAACCTCACGAACGATACCGCCTCCTCCATCTCGGAGTTCTTGATCAGGGTGTTGACGGTCACATGGACCTTGACCCCGTTGTCATGGGCGTACCCTATGGCCCCCTCGAGCTGGCGGTCGCTGAAGTTGCCCGCGAAGGCGCGCGCTCCGAAACTCTTCCCCGCCAGATAGACGGCATCGCATCCGCCCTTCACGGCGGCGACAAGACTGTCGGGTGAACCGACCGGTGACAGTATCTCCACGTTAATCGCCACACCATCGGGATTGCGGTTATTATTGTTGCGGACAGGCCCCTCGGGGATACGCAGTATAACCGCAACGTTGTGCATTGATAAACCCGTGATGGGAGACGTCCCCCATGGAACAGGACTTCATCGGGGCCTTGATCGGACCCCGTAAAAAGGGAGGCATCGTGACGAAGGCGTCATCCGAAGGGTGTGCCATGGTCATAGACTGCAGGGGATGTCAGGTGACGCCGGTGCCGGGATCGGACGAATGCACAGGTTGCATGGTCAGGGAGATGAGCATGCTCGGAGGCCATGACAGGATCGTTATGAGGACGGGCAGGGACACGGAATTGTCCGGTCCCGCCGGACGTGCGGTGAGGGATGCGGCATCCCTCAGGAGGTGGTCCCTCCCTCCATCGCCCCCAAGGGGCAGATGTTCCCGTTGCGGTTCATCCAGGTCCAAGGTGATGGAGAGGGCCTGGGCCACCTTCCCGGAGGATGGCATCGGATTCGCACGGGATATGCTCGAGGATCCTCCGACAGGTGACGGCTGTGCCGAATGCGTCGAATCCACCCGCAGGGCACTCGACCTCCTGGAACACAGGTTGGATGCGATCGTGGAGAGGATGGTGATCGAGTGAAGGGATACATCCTCCCCGTCGGAGGGGACCGCTGTCCGGGAGTGGTCGTATACGGGGAACCGACGGAGGATGATACAGGGGGCAGTCGCACCGAGGGGACCTCCGGAGTGTCGTTCAATCCCGACAACATCGAGTCAAGGAGGATACCGAGGCAGGGGGAGTATGTGCCCAGGGAATTCGGTCCCCAGCTGAGGAGACTTGCGTCCCGGGACTCCAGGACGAAACCATCCTATGCCGACTGTTGGGTGCTGGAGGCATCCGACGGGATGGAGGTCGTCGCATCATACACCACCGACTCCTGTTCGGTCAGGATCGGAACATGTCCGGACGGTGAGACGGAGTACTATGCGGTGCCGTTGGAGTACGCATACTCCGATGCCCTGAACTCGTTTGTCATGGACCTTGTGGCATCGCTGAGGTCGGCCCACAGGGAGTCAGGGGGCCGTCTGGACAGGGATTCGGTGATGGCCGAGGCCAGGGGACTGATCGAGGGGATGGGAGACAGGTTGTCCTATTCCATCCCCGAGGGCAGTGACGCCGAAGACATGGTGGAGGACCTGTGCGCAGTGGCCTACAGGCATACTGTGGGTGCGGGGATCTTCGAGGTCCTCCTGACGGATCCGCACATAGAGGACGTGTACGTCGATGCACCCTGTGACGAGAACCGCATCTATGTGACACTGAACTCGGTGGAGGGGTCGCTGAACTCCCATCTGCGTTGCAGGACGAATCTGATGGCCGACAGGAGGGAGGTGTCCAACCTCGTGAACATGCTGAAGCGCGAGAGCGGACTGAGGTTCTGCCATTCATCACCCGTCCTGGAGACCGATTTCCCGGATTTCGATGCCAGGGCGACGGTGATAGGGTACCCGATGAGTCCCGACGGTGATGCGGTCGCCATAAGGAAGCGTTCATCGAGACCGTGGACCCTGACGAGGCTTGTGGCCAACGGAACGGTGTCCCCGAGGGATGCGGGACTTCTGTCGTTCCTGATAGACAACAGATGCACGATGCTGATATGCGGTTCCAGGGGTGCGGGCAAAAGCTCGTTGTTGTCGGCACTCCTGTTCGAGTTCTCAAGCGAACAGAGGATACTCACCATCGAGGACACTCCGGAGATGAACGGTGAGCTGATGAGGAAACTCGGGTACAAGGTACAGACGATCCTCGTTGACGAGAGGATGGGCGGGGACCAGACCTCCAGGTCCGACGAGGCGCTGAGGGTTTCTCTGAGGATGGGTGAGTCCGCCATCGTCCTGGGGGAGGTCAGAGGGGAGGAGGCCAGGACCCTTTATCAGAGCATGAGGACCGGACGTGCAGGGAGTTCCGTCCTCGGGACGATCCATGGCGATTCCGCCGATTCCGTCTACAAAAGGATGGTCCACGATCTGGGGATATCGCCTGAGGCGTTCATGGCCACGGATGTGATCGTATGTCTGGGGACCGTGAAGGACAGACGTTCGGGACGCATGATGAGGAGGGTCAACGAGATCATGTCCACTGGGGAGAATCCCGGGGAGTTCGTGGAACTGGATGACTGTGATGCCCTGTTCTCATCACCGGTGATGGTCAGGGCCATGAGGTCGGGTCAGGTGAACAGGAAGGATGCGATGACCGAGATCCGTGCCAGGTCGATGATGCGTGCCCTGCTCGCCGAGGCAGGAGGGACCGACTGGAGGTTCCTGGGCCCGGAGTGGATACTGATCGCGAACGAGATCGTGTCCCGTAGGAAGAAGGGGGATACCGCCGAGATCCTTGTGGCGGAACTGAGAAGGAGGATGGACGATGCGTCCTGACCACAGGAGGTTGGACGGCGAGGGGCCGATGGTGGTGGGGATGCTCACATCCTGTCTGGAATCCGGAGGCTCCCTCGATTCGGCCATAAGGTCCGTCGCATCCGATGGGCCGAAACTGTCCCGGGGCCTGTTCTCCGATGCGGTCCGTTCGGCGGACACCAGGGGTGCATCGGGTCTGAAGGAGGCCCTCATGGATGTGTTGGACAGACTGTCGGAACAATCCATCGGCTACCGCAGGGCCATCGGCATGTGTTTGGCGGCATCCGAGTCGGACGACCCGTCTGAGACGTCGAGGATACTGCGTGATGCTGCGGATTCCGCACTTGAGACGGTCAGGCTGATGGGGGAATCATACAGTTCATCCCTGTCGTTCCCGTGTATGGCCGTGTTCGCCCTGGGGATCATGGTCCCGATGATACTCATGTCCCTGATGCCGATGCTCAGCATAGGGGGGATGTTCGGGGCCGACATGATCAGCGGGGACATGGTGATGGTCGTAACGTTGTTCGTCATCCCAGGGGGGATCCTCGCCATGTGCCTGTGGTTACGTTCGAGGAACCCCTTCATGGGCGGGACCGTGTCCGTTGGGGGTTGGAGGTCCGCCCTGCCGCTGTCGGTATCGCTTCCGCTGATGGTCGTCCACCATATGATGGGGTTCGACATCGATGGGATCCTGCTGTTCTCGTTGGCCCCTGCCGCCATCGTGACCCTGGCCTTCACATGGCGTGAGAGGAGACGGTCGAAGGAGACCGATAGATGTGTCGACTCCCTGATGGATTCCATGATGGACATGGGCAACAGGATGCTGTCCGGCGAGAACTTCGAGACCGCGGTTGTGGGTTCGATGGAATCCAAGGGTGGTTGCTCCGGGATCGGAGGGCGGCTCCGCAGGGAGATGGAGGTCTGCAAAGGGGACATAGGTTCGGCGGTGATCTCCGCCATATCACCCGTCTCCCCGGAAATGGCCTCCTCCATCGACGACATAAGGTCATGTTCTGTCAGGGATGTGGAGGATGCGGGAAGGCTGGCGGTCACGATGGGCAGACAGTATCAGAACCGCGGGGTCACCATGCGTGTCCTGGAGACCAGGCTGAAATCCCTGACGGACATGATGTTCGCCACAGCGGCGTTCTTCGCACCGATGGTCCTAGGACTGAGCATATCCATGTTGGAACCCCTTTCGGACATGGCGGGTTACAGCGGGATGGGGAACACGTCCTTGGTCCTCTCCGCATATCTGGTGGAGCTGTGTGCCCTGATATCCCTATTGACATCGAGTCTCGGAAGGGAGGGGAGGTTCGTGGACACCCTGTGGAGGTTCTGCATCATGTGCCCCGTGTCCCTCCTGGTGTTCACCGTCTGCGGAGAGGTGGGATTGTGATTGCGAGGGGGTCGCATCCCATGGGATGGCGGCCCCTGTGGTGTTTCAGAGTGCCGATGTGAACCTGTCGCGGATCTGTGCGGCGGTCAGAGGTATGTTGGGCGAATCGGAGTTGAACGCCTTTATGGGGACATGGACGAACCTGAGTCCGTCTCCGCCCTCCATGGCCGAACGTATCATCCCGGATGTATGGGCCCTGCGGACATCGGGGAGTCCGAAGGCAGAGGCCACCCTTGCCAGGTCCACACACCCGTACGCCTGGTTCACCTGGTTACCGGTGGACCCGAAGGTTCCGTTGTCCAGACAGACGACCGTGAGGTTATGGGGCCTGACGGATGAGAGCACCGGGAACACCGAGGATCCCAGGAGACTGCCGTCGCCGTCGATGACCACCACCTTCCTGTCGGTTACAAGGGACATACCCAACCCGATGGGAGTGGCCTGTGTGTAGCTTCCGAGCATGTACAGGTTCAGGGGACGATCCCTGGAGGCGTAGACCTCCTTGGACGGCACACCGATGTTCGAGACGACGATGTCGTCATCATCGACCATGGACATCACTTCGCCGATGGCCTCGAGACGTGTCAACGAGGGTTCGGGGAACATACAGGGACCTATGACCCCGGACTCACGTGCCCTGGACGGATACTCCTGGGGGAGACGCTTGGACCCTCCCCACAGTTCGGGTTTGACGAGGACGACGTTGATGACGTTCCTGTCGAAGGCGTCGCTCATGGACCCTCCTATGAGATGGATGTCATCCGCTGTCTCCACGATGGAACATCCGATGCCGTACACCCGGAGAAGATCGGGGATCTTCGAATTGAATGGTATCTGGGCCTCTATCCTCTCGGATTCGGTGCCCCTCCAGCTTGCGAGGATGAAGAGGGGTAGCTTGTAGCAGTCCGTGAGGGACATGATGGCGTTGAGCATGTTCCCGATCCCCGAACTCTGGATGGAGACGACGGCCCTCTTCCCCAGAAGGGCGGTCCCCGCACAGATCCCAACGGCATCCTCCTCACGGGTGATGTCGATCGTCCGGAATTCATCGTGTAGCATGTCTGTGAGCAGTTTGTTCTTGTCACAGGGGAGACTCACGACGAGGTCCGTTCCAGAGTCCCTGAGCTGTTGGATCACCATCTCCTCGTTCATGACAACACCTCTGCAAGCTCCTCGTCGGTTACATCCGTGGTCACAGTGGCCCTGACGGGTATCCTGTCCATCACATGGTCCTCTCTGGCGCGTTCGAGACCTCCTCCGGTCATGTTCAGGAAGATGCAGGCATCCCTGTCGACGAGTCCCTCATCGACGGCCTTGATCAGACTGGCCAGGGCAACGGATGCTGCTGGGTTGGGACATGCGTCCTCGACGGAGTTCCACAGCCTCTCGGCATCCTTGGCCTCGGCGTTGGTGGCGGAATGGAACCTCCCATCCGTGGCGGTCATGGCATCGAAGACACCTCCCGCCATGGAGAACGGAGGCTTCCTGTTGGTCAGGACATCGGCATAGACCTCGAAGACCGCACCATCATGACCAAGGTCCTCCGGGATGATCCCCCTCCTGCCCGCGTCCCATGCCCTCTTCATCGGTGTGAACGGTTCGTTCTGTGAGAGCTCCAACCTGGGGAGCACGGAACCGAACCTGCCGTCGTCGATCAGACGCATGGCGGCCTCCCATGCGGCGATACCCCCGGTACCGCTCCCGACACCCTGGAAGTAATGGTCGGGGAGACGGCCCATCCTGACCGCACCCTCCAACATCACCGTGCCCATCCCATCCCTCCGTGCGATGTTCCTGGCCCCGCCCTCGGGGACGTACCCGTCCATCCTGGCGATACGGTCGGCCACCGCTATGGCATCGGCGTAATCCCCTCTGACCGAAAGGAGGGTCGCATGACCCCTGTCCTCGGTGACGGTCATCCCGTCGGCCGCCTTCTCGGGGACCACGATGACACATCCCCTGCCGATCTGGTTGCCGACCTCGGCAAAGGCCCTGGCCGTGTTCCCGGCCGAGGCTATGACCACGGAGTCGTCGGAGAAGTCCCTGAGACGGGCATAGGTTGGCAGCGCCTCCAGTTCCTTGAAGGACCCCGAGACCGCATAGGCTCCGCGCTCTGGATAGTACCCGGTGAAACCCACCCAGAGATCGCTCAGACCCAACTCTCTGGACAACCCATCGCTTCTGAATGCCACAGGCCCTGCCTTCGAATCGAACGTCGATGAGATGGGCAGCCAGTCCCTGAATCTGAACACATTGTCCTCCGGACCGACTGTCAGCTGTCTCGCTTTGTACCTGGCTCTGAGGAGCCCGTTGTGCCCGTTCGGACACGACAGGGTGTAGTTCTCCTCCACCTGTTCCCCACTCTCCACACAATGGAGAGTGTAGTTCCTTCCATCATCAACCATGATATGAACCTCCTATGATCCTGAATCCGTTCACTCCGTGTTCCCGTCGAAATAGCCCAACGACCACTTTCCCTGGGAGACGAGTGCTTTGATCTCGTCGCAGACCTCCAGTCCGATCCTCCTGCTGGATTGTCTCTGGCCCACCGGTACATCCACATCCCCGAACCTAACTGTGCCCATGTCGCAGGAGAACACATGTCCGGGACAGTGGCCGACGCAGTTCCCGCATTCCATGCAGAGTCCCCTGTCGATACCCTTCGACGGGGAGGCGTCCCTGGGACAGGCCCGGTCCGCGATGCAGTGTGCACAGTGAAGGCATTTGGACATGTCGACCCCCACCACGATGTTGTCATCATTCCACACGGACGAGTATCTGTCGGTGAATCTGGGCCTCCTGTCGCGTACATCGCATACAGGGAGCTCCACATCCTCGTTGAGGACCGAGAGGGCATCCAACATCCCCTCGTCCAGGACCGGGAACGCCGTACCAACGGATATCGTACATTCGGGACTGACTGATGTCCTGAAACCCCCCATGAACCCGGGTCTCATCAGATGCATGTCCGCCTGGACGGATAGGTTGGGTTTGACATCGTTGCTGCGGGTCCCCGTTCCCAGGACCATGCCCGGGGCACCGTTTACGAACACACTCGCGCCGGTGCGGAGGAACCTCATCCCGGGATCGTTCTCCAAGGGGTTGATGTCCCCACATCCGCTGAATGTGGCCTCGGAAAGATCCCCTCCCATGGGGTTCGGACCGCAGAATATCGTCTCCGCATCACCGTCCGTGGTTGCGAAGCAGCTGTAGTTCCTGAAGAAACTGCGTGTGGTGATCATCCGTGCGAATGGGATCTCGTCCAGGGTCACACCCTTTGAGATGACTTCACCTGCATCAGTGACCACCTCGACGATGACGGTCTCACCTGCCACGAGGTCCCTGAAAAGATGTCCGCCTCCGTATGAACTGTCCCTGCGGGCAGTCCCGTTGACGATGACGTCCACCATCCCCAGTGATTCGTTGGGACAGGGTCCCACATTCGCGGGGACACCGTTGAGGGACACCCTCTCCGCATGTCTGAACTCCCCCGGTCCGCACACGGGGATACAGAGGACCGCCAATGTACCGGACACCACTCCGAACGTTCCCGCCGTTACGACATCCACCTCGCCCAATGCGGGCCTCTTCCCCTGTCTGACCAGGTCCTTGAACTCCTTGGCGGTGTAGACCCTTGCCTCACGGCGGTCTATCCTCCCCTGGATGTCCCGTACGGACCTCCTCATATTCTCCGTCGTCCCTGTCATGATCCCGACCTCACAGTATGATCACGTTCTCCACACGTGCGTGTATCCCCCAGGGCTTCCTGATGACCATGTTACACAGACCTGTGTGGGCACGGTCCATCATGCAGAATCCGGGGAGGAAATGCTGCCTTCTACCGAACTGCGGCTCCCCTGTTATGGGAATGGCCCTGCCCTCGAACCCCAGCATGTGGTACATCCTGACCTCCTTGACCTCATCATAATATCCGCGCGAGAGTGCTGGTCCCAGGACATGGCCTGTGATCACACCCGTCACGGGATCCGCATCGATGACCTTCATCACATGGTTGATCGGACATCCCGCACCTGCCGGGCGCCCAACGACCACATCCCCTGGGACGATCCCCATCCTCTCGACGGAATCGGACCTGAACGGCAGGACGATCTTCCTTGCAGAGGGCTCCCCTGGGATCGCGGTCATCACGAAGTCATAGGCCTGTCCGAGGATATCTGTTCCGCTGTACCTTCCGACCAAGGGGATGTCCTGTGAAGCCTTCGATGGGGCTTCAGTGTAGAATGGGCATGCCCTCGGGTCCAATGTGCCCAGGGACACCCTTGCGGTGTACTCTCCGCAGGTCCTGCATCCGCATGCTCCGCAGTTCTTCCCCGGAGGGACGAACTCATTCCCCGCGGTAGATGTTGTCGGCATCGTCGATCCTCCTGATCACACCGAAATGGTTCTGCCATCCGACCGTCTTCTTCCCGATGCATATCGTACAGACACCCAACGGGGGATTCCCGCGGAGGGATATCTCCGTCCCAGGGGCTATCGGTTGGACCTCGTCCATCCTCCTGAACAGGTATCTGAGCCCCGTTCCCTGGATCGCATTGGTCTCCACGATGTCCATGTCCGGATGGACCTGTCTGATGCTCTCCCTGAAGACCTCCTTCTCCGCCTGGGATATCAGGTCCGTCTTGGTGACGATGCAGATGTCCGAGAGGTCGATCATGGGGGCCATCTTCAGCGGTGCCCTTGTCCCCGACAGGGCGGACATGACGCAGATCCCGAGTGAATCGGTGAAGTACGGTGTGCACCTCAGACAGAGCCCGGCACTCTCCACAATGAGGACGTCGGCACCTTCGGCCTTGGCCCAATCCATGGCATCGGTGATGATCATGATGCCCATGTGGTCGGGGCACATGTCTCCGGAGTACACCTTCCTCGTGGGGATACCGAACTCCTCCCTGAGCTCCTCGTCCTCGAAGGCCCTCACCACATCGATCTTCAGGAAGGCCGGTTCGGAACCTTCGGAGCGGAGGTACGTTATCATCTGTCTGATCACGGCGGTCTTCCCGGCACTGGGAGGGCCTGCGATGACCATTAGGCGGAGGTCCCCGGTCAGAACGATACCCCCGATATGATGTCGCCGTTCCTGAGCCTCTCACGGAGGACTGAGAGTCTCTCATCCATGTCCTGGACCATGCGGATCGCCTCCGCTTCGCTGCCTGTGGACCTTATGACCTCCACCACCTCACCGTTCCTCATGACGATCCTCCTCTCGGTGATCATCGAGACATAGGGGTCGTGAGTGACAAAGAGCACCGCCTTGTTCATGCCCTTCAGGCTTCCGATCACCGCGTCCTTATAGATCCCCGCATTCTCGATCTCATCCAACAGGATGATGGGTGCGTCCGATATCAACAGTGCATCGGCTATCATCAGGGAACGGGTCTGCCCTCCCGACAGGTCGCTTATCCTCCAATCACCGTCGAACTTCTCCCCGGTGAACCTGTTGCCGAGGACGATGGCCTCTTCGACGATGTTCTCGGACAGGTTTGAACGGGTGGCCCTGTGCATCTCCAGGAACTCCCTGACGGAGAGGTCCGCAAGACATTTCGTGTTCTGAGTGATCATCGCTATGGGCTTCTTCGCAGGGTCACGGATGACATCGTCCGAGGGCACCTTGTCGTTGAACAGTATCCTGCGCCTGGTGACGGTGTCCCCCTGGGCGCACACCTCGAGGTCGTTTATGAACGCGGTCTTTCCGGAACCTGTCGGCCCGACTATCGATATCATGTCCCCTGGACGGATCTCTATCGGTTCGAAGTTCTCTCTGATTCCCTGTTTGTTGAATCCCGGGCAGACCGTAATCTTGATACTCTCCTGAACGCTCATTGTTAACCTCTCGGTACATGTTTTTCCTGATTGGGGAATAGAATCCGCTCGAAGGGTCGGATGTGTCTTCGGAGACGGATCGGGTGATGTTTTGATTCGGAGGATTCTATTTAACCCAAGTGTCTATTGATTGTACAATCAGGATAACCAATTGGATTTATTATAAAACGGTACTAATTATACAATTAGGATAACACATCCGAACGGCAGACATATCATCGGGCAGGGCATCACCGTGTCCTATGGAGCGCAGAGGATTCCTGCTGGTGGGTACATCGGGGTTCGGTGCACTCCTCGTTCTGTTCCTGATATCTCCGTATCTCTATCCACCGGGTTCCTTCATCGGATTGGACGGTTCCCCTACGGTGATCGACCATGGGTGGCAGGGCCTCCCCGGCTTCGGATACCTCCTCGGGGACATGATCTGCCATCAGCAGTCGTCCCGGTGCATCATGCTCAACGGCAATCAGATGCCCATCTGCATCCGGGACCTCGGACTCCTCATCGGGTTGGTTACAGGATTGGCCTTCTGTTACCTCGCCGACCGCAGTCTTTCCTGCAGAACGGTTCCGCTGATCGGATTGGCACTGGTTGCTGTCACCGGTGTCGAATGGTGTCTGGAATCCTTATTGGGTGACATGCCTTCCCTCAGAATCATATCCGGCTTCGTCTCCGGGATCGGAGCGGCATTGATACTCGGATGGATGCTCTATAGAGAATGAGGGTGGCGGGGGACAGTATGTCCCGCGTGGGCCTGTCCAAGATCAAGTTGAAGGAGCACCGTCGTCTCCGTGCGTATGGGAACAGGACTTACTCACTACCCGCCGGATGACCGATTCAGACATCTTATATGAACCTAGCCGGACCGACGGACGGTGATGGGAAAAAATAGGAGGGGTGGTCCCCCCTTGATGTTTACAGATCAGTCGCACTTGGTCCATCCGCAGGACTTGCAGATGTTGCATCCTCCTGCGAACTCCAACTCCGCCCCACACTTGGGACAGGGGTTGACGACCTCCTTGGTGACCTTCTCAACCTCGGTCTCATCAGCTGCGAGACCTTTGATCTGGGACTGCATCTCATTGTACATGTCCCTGAGGGCCCAACCTACCGCCATGGGGCAGCAGGAACCGATACTGGTGTCCCTCTTGGTGTGGGTCCTGACCACATAGGACGGACAGGATCCACAGGACTTGAGCTGATCGACTATGGCATCGATGCCACAGCCCGACCTGGCGGCGAGGGAGATCATCCTGGAGAGACCGACCATGAAGTTGTTGCAGCCTCCGGTGGATCCCTTGTTGAGGTAGGCCTCCACGAGTTCACCGGTGTTGGGGTTGAAGAATGCCGTACAGTGCAGACTTCCGCAACCGGTCATGAGCTTCCTCTTCTTGCCGATGACGTTGTCGTCGACCTTCTCGACGACACCCCTCTTGTCCTCGTGCATGGGCTCCTCTTTGACCTGTTCCTCCTTGACGGCCTCGTCCTTCTTGTCCTTCTCCTTCGTGGATAGGATACCGAGACGCTTGCAACCGTCACGGAACACGGTCACACCCTTGCATCCGGACTGCCATGCGTACATGTAGATGTCGTAGACGTTGGCCTCGGGGAACTCCTCGGGCAGGTTGACGGTGGATGAGATGGAGGCATCGATGTGGTTCTGCCAGGTGGCCTGCATATCGATCCTCTGCCTGAAGTCCAGGTTCTGTGCTGTGACGAAGAAATCGGGCAGGTCCTCGTCCCTCTGGATCTCGGGGTGCTCGTCCAGGTACGACTGTACGATGGGCGTGTAGACCTTGTAGAAGTCGTCATGGTCGGAGAGGGATGTGGTCCTCCTCTCATAGGATATGGCGAAGATGGGCTCGATACCTCCGGAGATGCCGATCATGGTCGACAGTGTACCTGTGGGTGCGATGGTCAGGAGCTGGGAGTTCCTGAGTCCGTACTGGGAGACGAGCTCTGTCGTCTCCTTGGAGGCATTGGCCTTGAAGAATGGCGATTCGACAATCTGGGAGGGAACGCACTTCTCGAACATTCCCTTCTCCTTGGCAAGGACGGCCGACTCGTTGAGGGCGGTGTCCATCATGAGCTTACCGAGCTTGTCACAGAAGTCTATGGATTCGGGGGATCCATACTTGTAACCCAGGGAGATGAGCATGTCAGCCAGACCCATGATGCCGAGGCCGATCTGCCTCCACTCGCTGACGGATTTCCTCTGTTCCTCCAGGGGGTGCAGGGGCAGACCCTCTTCGAGAACGTCGTTCAGTCCGCGGATGCATATCCTGACAGATCTGATGAACTCCTCCTTCTGGAACTTGCCGTCACTGACGAAGGCAGCGAGGTTCATACTTCCGAGGAGGCAGGACCCTCCCGCGGGGAGGGGCTCCTCGGCACAGGGGTTGGTCCCTGCATAGGAGTAATCGGGGAACTCGCTGAGGAGGTTCCAGTCGGATATCCTGTCCCAGTAAAGGCATCCGGGCTCACCGTAATCCCAGTTGGCGTGGCAGAGCTTCTCGAAGAACTCCGCCGCGTTGAGCTCCTTCTCGATGACCTGATTGCTCTCGGGGCGGGTGAAACTCTGGGTGTAGCCCTTCCTGTCCCTGACGCATTCCATGAACTCGTCGGAGACACGGATGGACATGTTGGCCTTGGTGACCCTCTCGAGGTCAGTCTTGACGCTCATGAACTCCTCGAGGTCGGGGTGGTCGCAGGACATGGTGAGCATGAGCGCACCCCTGCGTCCGTGCTGTCCGATGAGTCCGGTGACCATGGAGAACAGATCTGTGAACGAGACCGCTCCGGATGTCTCGGATGCGGTGTTGTTTATCTTGGCGCCGCGGGGCGCGAGCTTGGAGATGTCGATTCCGGCACCTCCGCCGTAGCTGAATGTGCGGGCGAGCCTGCCTGCGCACTCGAAGATGGATTCGATGGAATCCTCGGGGGGTTGAAGGACGTAACAGTTGGAGTATGTGACCTTGAGGCCGTTCTTGTAAAGACCTCTGTTGGCTAGGATCCTGCCTCCGAAGAGGAACTTCTTCTCGGCGAGCATGCGCCTGATGTCCGCGTCACCGTTGCTGATGCGGTCGAGCCATTGGTCGAAGGTCTCACCGTTGTGGCAGTACTTCTTCGTCCAGATGTCGATCCCGAGCTGGTTGTCACTTCCTAACCAATCTGTAATTTCCATAATACTCCCCCATGACCTAAGGTCGCTGTCAGCATCCGAAGGTCGCGAGAGAAGGATGAGGGTTCCTTATTTATCCTTAACCCTTATGACAGCTTCCAGATGTTGGAAGTATAATCCAATATGTCTTTAATAAAGACTTCTAAAAACACAGAGGAAGCGGGTCGGATAACTCATTAATAGTAAAACACACAGCTAAATCTTTCTCGGATAAGCCTTCCGAAGAGGATGAACCCGTCCGCAGGTATCATAACGCCGTTCACAACAGGGAACGAGACGGACAGATGTTACGATGGGAGAGGGTCGTGATGACCCCCTCGTTGGAGTTTTCAGATCCTGGTCCTGACACCACGTGCATAATCCGCGACGAACTGCACGCAGTCCTTACCGTGCCTGAGGACGAGTGTCATGACATCGGTACCGTCGACGGCCCCGTCGACATACCTCAGGACCTCCCCCGCCTCACCCTGACCGGAATCTGATATGCATCTCAGACCACGAGCGTGGACGAGTTCCGCCATGTCCTTGAGCTCATGGACGAATCCCTCGGGGAATCCGGCGGCATCCTCGAACCTGACGATGTACACGAACCCCTCAGCGGAATCCAGAATCCTGGAGATCCTCTCCGGATAGGTGGGTGCGATCATGGGAACCAGGGTGATGCCCTTGGCGGAGCATGCCGGCCTGAACTCCTCCTTCTCCTCGAACGGGAGGTCGGGGACCAGGACGTATTCCACACCCGCATCCCTGCACCTGTCCACGAAGGCATCGATGCCGTAGACGAAGATGGGGTTGAAGTAGGTCATCACGGCGATGGGCATGTCGCACTCTGCCCTGATGGACTTGAGCCTGTCGAAGATCAGGTCCGTGGTGACACCCGCGGAGAGTGCCGTTGCATGGACACCTTTGATCTCCGGTCCGCCCGCGATCGGGTCCGAGAAGGGGATCTCGACGATGACCATGTCCACACCCGCATCGGCCATGGCGCAGATCAGACGTCCGGTGGTGTCTATGTCGGGATATCCGGCGATTATGTGGGATATCAGCGACTTCTCTGAGAACAGTACCTTGGAATCAGTCATGGAGTTCCAACCCCCTGTAGCGTGCGATGGCGGCAACATCCTTGTCACCGCGTCCGGACAGGTTCACCACGATGATCTTGTCCTTGTCCATGGTGGGTGCCATCTTGATGACCTGTGCCACGGCATGGGAGCTCTCGATGGCGGGGATGATACCCTCGATCCTGGAGAGGTACTCGAATGCGTTGACGGCCTCATCATCGGTGATCGGGACGTACTCCGCCCTGTCGATGGCCTTGAGATACGCGTGCTCCGGACCGATTCCGGGATAATCCAATCCTGCGGATATGGAGTACACGGGTGCGATCTGTCCGTACCTGTCCTGACAGAACAGCGATTTCATACCGTGGAAGACACCGGTGGATCCTTTGGCCATGGTGGCGGCATGACGGTCGCCGTCGATACCCTCCCCTGCGGCCTCGCATCCGATCATACGGACACCTTTGTCATCCACGAAGTCATGGAACATACCCATGGCATTGGAACCGCCTCCGACACATGCGACGAGGCAGTCCGGGAGCCTTCCCTCCGCCTCCATCATCTGCTGTTTGATCTCGCGTCCGATGACCCTTTGGAAATCACAGACCATCTGGGGGAACGGGTGGGGACCGACGACCGATCCGATGACGTAATGGGTGTCGGAGATCCTGTCGGACCACTCCCTGAGGGTCTCGTTGACCGCATCCTTGAGGACGGCGGAACCGGAGGTGACCGGGTGGACCTTGGCACCGAGGAGCTCCATCCTGTAGACGTTCAGGAGCTGTCTCTTCACATCCTCCTCCCCCATGAAGACCTCGCACTCGAGACCGAGGTATGCTGCCATGGTGGCGGTGGCGACACCGTGCTGACCCGCACCGGTCTCGGCGATGACACGGGTCTTGCCCATCTTCTTGGCCAGGAGGCACTGCCCTATGACGTTGTTGATCTTGTGGGACCCTGTATGGTTCAGGTCCTCCCTTTTGATGTAGATCTTGGCCCCGCCGAGGTCCTCGGTCATCCTCTTCGCGTAATACAGGGGTGAGGGCCTACCGGTGTAGAGTCTGTTGAGCTCCTCCACCTCGGCGATGAAGTCGGGATCGTTGCTGTAACGGGCATATGCCTCCTGCAACTCTATGACCGCGTTCATCAGGGCTTCAGGGACATATTGTCCTCCGAATTCCCCGTAACGTCCATTTTCGAAATCCATTGTATCAAAATGGACATTGATGCACACATATATTAAACCTAGGGAGACGGTGAAACGGCCCGATACATGCGCTCACATCCTTATGAGGACCTTCATCACCCCTTCGGAACCGGATGAGAAGAGGTCGTAGGCCTCCATGATCCGGTCGAAGGGGAACTCATGGGATATCAGAACCGAAGGGTCTAACACACCCTCGGATATCAGGTCCATGATCTCACCACAACGGCATCCGTCCACACCCCCGGTCTTGAAGGTCAGATTCTTCCCGTACATTTCAGGCAACGGGAGGACCTGCGGTTCCGGATACATGGCGACGACGGTGACCACCGCATTGGGACGGGCGAGCCTCCATGCCATTCCGAAGGTGTCCTCGGAACCCGCCACCTCCATGACGGAGTCGGCACCCCTTCCATCCGTGAGTCCCTCTATTATAGAGTATATGTCATCGGACAGAGGGTCCAATGCGATGTCGGCGATGCCGTGCTCCAATACGAACCTGCGGCGGTCCTCCCTCACCTCCACCATGACAACCTTGGAGGGATACTTCAGCCTGGCGCACATGGCACAGCAGACACCGGTGGGTCCGGCCCCTATCACAGCCACCACATCCCCCTTGTGTATCTCGGAGATGTCCGCTGCCCAGTACCCTGTGGAAAGGATATCGCCTGTGAACAGTGCCATGTCGTCAGACACATGGTCCGGGATCGGGGTGAGGGCGTTGTCCGCATACGGTATCCTCACATACTCTGCCTGTCCGCCGTCGATCCTGCATCCGAGCGCCCATCCCCCATGGGGATCGGTGCAGTTGTTCACATACCCCCTCCTGCAGAAGAAACAGTGTCCGCAGTATGTCTCCACGTTCACCGCCACCCTGTCGCCGGGACTTACCGATGTGACACCGTCACCGACTGATTCCACAACACCGACGAATTCGTGACCTACGGTTGTCCCCGGTACCGCCCTGGGAACAAAACCTTCACGGATGTGGAGGTCGCTGGAGCATATCGATGCAGCGGTCACACGCACCACCGCATCCCTGGGGTCCGATATCACCGGGACCTCCGTATCAACGACCTCGAAATCCCCTATGCCCTTGTACACAACTGCCCTCATGGTCCTAACCTCTGGATTGTAACGGATACACAGGATGCGACCCATCCAATGCCCCTGCGGAGGGAGTGACGCATCAGTTTATATACATCCGCCACTTTCGTGCAAACAGCACAGTCGAGGACGTGTGCCTTTTCTCACAAGTTAGGAGATTGACAATGACGACTGAGGAGACTCTTAAAACCGGAACTACGACAATCGGAATGAAGATCAAGGACGGAGTGATCCTTGCATCCGACCAGAGGGCGACAATGAACAACCTCATCGCCCATTCGCATGTCCAGAAGGTCTACCAGCTGTCCGATAACATCGGAATGACCATCGCCGGAGTCGTGGGCGATGCTCAGCTCATGGTCCGCTACATGCAGAGCGAGATCTCCATATACGGGATGAAGAAAGGTTCCCCCATGTCCGTCTCCGCAGCAGCCACCTACATCGCAGGTGCCATGCGCCAGGGATTCTACCTCGGACTCATCGTCGGTGGATACGACAGGACCGGAGGACACGTCTTCAGCATCGACGGTGCCGGAGGGTACATCGAGGACGACTACACCTCGGTCGGATCCGGATCCGTCTTCGCATACGGTGCCCTCGAGGCAACATACAAGCCCGACATGTCCAAGGACGAGGCCATCGACGTCGCCATCACCGCACTCAACTCCGCAAGGAGGAGGGACAACTGCACCGGTGACGGAATGCTCGTCTCATACATCGGCCCCAACGGGTACGAGTCCATCTCCGCAGAGGAGATCAGGTCGCGCTGCGACAAACTGGGATTCAAGTATCCCAACTGAAAACACCTTTCCACCAAACCCCTTCCTTCTAACCAATTTCACATCTACCAATTTGAGCTGAACTTACATGAATGTCGATAGATTATTCGATAGCCTCACGGAGGAGGTCAAGAGACTCGTCCCTCCGGAGATGAAGATCACCTCCATCAAGTTCGAGGGGCCCCTCGTCGTTGTCTACACCAGTGAATACGAGAAATACTCACAGAATGACTCGATCGCCCGTATGCTGGCCCAGAACATCCACCGCAGGGTGGACATCAGACCCGACCCCTCGGAACTGGAGGATACCAACAAGGTGGACGAAAAGATCCGTGGGATGATCCCCGAGTCTGCGGAGATCTACGACATCAACTTCATCGAAGAGACCGGGGAGGCCATCATCGAGGCCATCAACCCCAACGAGGTCGTCGGAAAGGAGGGACAGCTCCTGGCCGACCTCAGGAAGGAGACCGGATGGAACGTGAAGGTCATTAGGGCCCCTCCGATACCCTCCAAGACCGTCTCCGATGTCAGGGGATACCTCAGGGCGAACCACGACGAGAGACAGGACATGCTCACCCGCGTGGCACGCAGGCTCGCAAGGCCCACACTATCCGGCGAGCAATGGGTCAGGGTCACCGCCATGGGAGGTTTCAGGCAGGTCGGAAGGTCTGCATCCCTGCTCACAACGAGGGAGAGTAAGATCCTCATCGACTGCGGACTCGACCCGGGTTCCGATTCCACACCCTACTTCGCCATCCCCGAGGTCCAGCCCCTCGAGGACATCGATGCGGTCGTCATCACACACGCACACCTGGACCACTGCGGAACCCTTCCCGCACTGTTCAAATACGGATACAAGGGACCCGTCTACTGCACACCGCCTACCAGGGACCTGATGGCCCTTCTCCAGCTGGACAACATCAAGCTCGGATTCGGCGAGAACAAGAAGACCCCCTATGAGGCACAGCACGTCAGGCAGGAGATCCTCCACACGATCCCCCTGAAGTACAACGAGACCACGGACATCGCACCCGATGTGAGGCTCACATTCCACAATGCGGGACACATCCTCGGATCCGCCATCGCACACTTCCATGTGGGTGACGGACTCCACAACGTGGCGTTCTCCGGTGACACCAAGTATGAGAAGACATGGCTGTTCAACGCCGCGACCAACAGGTTCCCCAGATTGGAGACCCTGGTCATCGAGTCCACATACGGAGGACACAACGATGTGCAGCCCTCCAGGGCAGACGCTTCCGAGGAGATGGGTAACCTTCTCCAACAGGCCACCGAGCATGGCGGAAAGGTGCTGATCCCCGTCTTCGCCGTGGGAAGGTCCCAGGAGGTCATGCTGGTCATCGAGGAGCTCATGCGCAACAACCGCATCCCCAAGTGCAACGTGTACCTGGACGGAATGATTTGGGAGGCCACCGCCATCCACACCGCGTACCCCGAGTACCTCAACAGCCAGCTCAGGACACAGATCTTCCAGCAGAACGAGAACCCGTTCCTCTCACCCATCTTCAAGAGGGTGGAGACCGCGGATATGAGGGAGGAGATCTGTCACTCGCCCGACCCCTGCATCGTGCTCGCAACGAGCGGAATGATGTCCGGAGGTCCCGTCATGGAGTACTTCCGCGAGTGGGCCGACGACCCCAACAACTGGCTGCTCTTCGTCGGATACCAGTCCGAGGGAAGCATCGGAAGGACCATCCAGAGGGGAAGGCAGGAGATCACCCTCAACATGAGGGGCAAACCCATCACACTGAAGATCAACATGCAGAGGCAGACCGTGGACGGATTCTCCGGACACTCGGACCGCAAGCAGCTCATGAGGTACATCGGATCCCTGGACCCCAGACCCGACAAGATCATCATCGGTCACGGTGAGGACAGGAAGTGTACCGACCTCGCCTCGTCCATCTACAAGAAATTCGGAATAGAGACGAAGGCACCCCAGAACCTGGAGACCATCAGGCTCAGATGAGCTCCGGGAAACCATTTTCAACCCTCTTCCCATCACCTTCTCCATGGACAGGATGACCTTAGACCATCTGCTATCCACCGATCCCAACGCGTCCGCCATCGTCAGGGCACTCCAACAGGGTGTGCGCTCGACGGAACAGCTGATCGCCATAGTCCCCTACCCGGAGACATTCGGCGAATCCATGAACCTCCTGATAGCCGCGGGGATAATCGGACCTCCGGAGTGATCCGAGGAAACGGAATAAAGATTCTGAAAACAACAAAATGGGGTTTAACCTCCCATCATGAGATGGGAGGGGTGATGATCACCAGTTGGTTGCCCTGACCTCGAAGAAGGACTGGGCGTGCTTGCACACGGGACAGACCTTGGGGGCCTCGGCACCGACGTGGATGTATCCGCAGTTGCGGCATTTCCACATGACGACCTTGTCCTTCTTGAAGACGACGCCTTCCTCGATGTTCTTCAGGAGTGCGAGGTACCTCTCCTCGTGGGTCTTCTCGATTCCTCCGACAGCCTCGAACAGGTCTGCAATCTCATTGAAGCCCTCCTCCCTTGCCTCTTTGGCGAAGTCGGCGTACATGATGTTGTACTCGTAGTTCTCTCCCTCGGCGGCGTCTTTGAGGTTCTCGACGGTCTTGGGGATGGTGTTTCCGTGGAGAGCTTTGAACCAGAGCTTTGCGTGCTCTTTCTCGTTCTCTGCGGTCTCGAGGAAGATGTCGGCGATCTGCTCATATCCCTCTTTCTTTGCCTGGGATGCGTAGTATGTGTACTTGTTCCTGGCCTGGCTCTCGCCCGCGAAAGCGGTCATCAGATTCTGCTCTGTCTTGGATCCTTTGAGTTCCATGATCTAACCTCGGTCGTAACGTACTAATCTGACTATATAAAGACTCTTTAAAGAGGTCCAAAGGTGTCAGTTCCGTTAACGGAACAGTCCGAACCTCCTCTTGATGGGGTTGCCGTTCTTGTCGAACTTCTTCCTCATGAGCAGATCGTAGTTCTTCTGGGCCATGTAGTCGTTGGGCTTCAGCTCCAGAAGGATCTCCAGCTCCTCCTTGGCCTTTACGTAGTCGCGGAGATCATTCAGAAGCAGGACGGAGTAGTTCTGATGGAACTCGTAACGATCGGGCTCCAAGGCTATGGCCTTCTCGTAGTACTCCCCTGCCCTTCTGAAATCGGTGATCTGATGCCTGAGGAACCTTGCATAGGTGTTGTACATGTCGGCGGTGGGCTTCAGGACCAGGAGCCTCTGGAAGAGTTCGTCGGTCTCCTTGTTGTTCCTCTTGTTCTCGGCCATGATGGTGACCTTGGCGATGAGGGCATCCACATACTCTGGATCGATATCCAGGACCGCATCCAGCTGCATCATCCCGTATTCCATGTCCTTCAGCTCATAGATGATGATCTGTGCGAGCTGGAGTCTAAGCTTGTTGTTGTGGGGGTCTGTTCTGAGGTAATCCTCCAATGTGCCGACGGCACCCTTGGGATTGCCTCCCTCCACCTGCCTCTTGGCCTTGGACGATGCCTCGTAAGCCGGATCCGATGTCATGACGACTCCCAGGAAAGGGTGATATAAAAAGGGAGGACAGGGAACCGACAAAACTCCCGATGTCCGAAGGTCTATAATCGGGGAATGTCGTGACCGCGTTCATGGGAATCGTGAAATCCTTCGCAGGCGGCCTCCTGATGACCATGGTCCTGGTGGTGCTTGTCCCGATAGTATGCAACCTGTTCATCTCCCCGGTGATAGTGGACACCGTCGGGGACAACGACTTCCTGATGCTCTCTTCGGAGGCCATAGTGAATCTGCTCATGTGGGCGGTGATCCTCGGATTCATGCTCCTCCTGGGAGGATCCATGATCCTGAAGAGGTGCGGGATATTCGGTGTCCTCGGACTCATCGCCGCATACTGGCTCCTGGGTGATGTCACAGATGCGCTCGTACCCGTACTGATGCTCATCCTGAGCGTGATAATCCTCAAGACCATCCAGATCAAAAAGGGCAAGAGGAGCGAAGAGTGAAAACGGTGTTAAGGAATTCGTCGAAAACAGCCCCATCCTGATGGGAAGAACGAAACCGACGGCTCCAACATCGCCTATATTTAAATAAAACCTCTTTATACGGAGGAATCGCGGGGAGGTCTCGCTGCTTTGCAGTCGATCGCATATTCCTCCTTATCTATGACGATATGGGGTCATCTGACCCCGACATCCTCCCCGCACTTCCATTCATTGAACTCCCTGCAGACATGCTCCGTCAGCACATAGGAGAAGTTGTTGGCATAGACGAAGGCGTACATGGCCGATGTCAGTACCAACGGTATCAGGAAGTCGAGGTAGTTGTCGATTATCGCCGACAGGGAGAATCCGAAATAGAGTGAGATGATGAACATCATCATGAACACCCCGAGACCGGTGAAGGTGTAGAACAACTTGGTCTTGGCACCCTGCCACAGTCTGTACTCGCGGGGTGCATCGGAGACCACACGGGCGTCCATCTGCTTGATCGAGAGCCAGGGGATGATGAGGACCGGAACGAACATGGACAGCATGATCATAATCGAGAGCATGGTCTTCTGACTCATGGATTGGAGGAAATAGGGGTTCACGAACAGATACGACGATATGAGCGCACCCAGGACCATGGCGTACATAAACAGATAGAGCATGGAGCGGTCATCGAAGGAACCGCGCTCGGGGGCCGGACCGATCCTGATCTCACTGACATCGATGACATCGGGTACGGTGAAGAAGGATTCCGCCTTCCCGCGCATCCCACTCTCCGAATGCTGCTGCATGATCTCGAAGACCTTGACGAGGTATACGCGCAGATATGATACGGTCACCATGAGGACCCCGACGGTGGTGAACATGGTGAACAGGAAGCTCACCAGTAGGGAGATCATCCTCAGGGTGGGATAGGACATGTACAGACCGAAGAATTTGACGAAGTCAGTGATCACTCCGTCGTAGATCTTGGACCCGGTGATATCGCCGATACTCCATTCTATGAACGCTATCACGAACGCCACCAGGAACAGGGTCCATCTGGGGAACGGACCCGAGGGCATGAACAGATATCCCGCCAACCCCACAACGGCGAAACCCACCACGAAGACGAGGCACAGCATCCTGATGACCTCTCCGAAGGAATCGGAACCGGCTATGATGCATGACAAGAACCACACGATGATGCACAGGGCCAGGAAATAAGGGAAGAACCTCTGGATGGGGGCATCGTTCCACGGACGCTCCCTGGGGGAATCCGCCCTCTTGGAGACGACCCGCTTCGCTATGCTGTCCAGTCTGTCCGATACGTTCTCGGACACCGAATCCAGGATGCTGTCGAACCTGTCCCCCTTGACCATGATAATCCCAATCATGGAAAACGTTATGAACATTACCCTGGGGAACGACACACGAATCGTTATAGTCATGAAGAAACTACGATGGCCCATGGCAGAACAGAAGGGACTCAAGAACCGCGGGCACACCCGTGCGGACGTGGAGGAGCGCCGCACAGCCGCGGAGGAGTTCACGGGAACGGAACTCGGTACCATCGCGAACTACGGTTTCGAACCCGAATCGGCATCGAAGAACATCGAGAACATGATCGGGGCCGTCCAGATCCCCCTGGGATACGGCGGACCTGTAAGAGTCCACGGAGAGAATGCGGACGGAGAGTTCCTCATACCCCTCGCGACGACCGAGGGTGCCCTGGTGGCATCCATATCGCGCGGAATGTCCGTGATCAACGCCGGAGGGGGCGCGAGGGCGGCGGTCTATGAGGACTACATGACCCGTGCACCCGTCCTCAGGGTCGACGGGATAGAGCACGGAAGGAAGGTCACGGAATGGATCGATGCGAACATGGACAGGATCCACGGGGCTGTCGCCGGAACGACATCCCACGGAAGACTCCACAGGATAGACACATACCCCAACGGCAGGAGTCTGTACCTCAGATGCCTTTACGAGACCGGGGATGCCATGGGCATGAACATGGCCACCATCGCCACCGAGGCCATATGCAGACTCCTGGAGAAGGAGACCGGGGCCGTCATGATATCCGTCTCAGGGAACATGTGTTCGGACAAGAAGCCGGCGGCCATCAACATGATCAACGGAAGGGGGAAGACGGTTGTTGCCGAGGCCAGGATCCCAAGGGACATCGTCGAATCCAAACTGCACACCACATCCTCGGCAGTGGTCGAGACCAACTACAGGAAGAACCTGGTCGGGAGCAGTATGGCGGGGACATTCGGTGCCAACGCCCACGCAGCCAACATGGTGGCCGCATTCTACATCGCCACAGGTCAGGACCCGGCACAGGTCGTCGGCGGAAGCATGTCCATAACCACATGCGAGGACATAGACGGCGATCTGTACATCTGCGTCAGGATGCCTGCGGTCGAGGTCGGGACCGTTGGAGGAGGGACACGTCTCCCCTGCCAGAGGGAGGCTCTCTCCATGATCGGATGCCTCGGCGATGGTAAGGCGAAGAAACTGGCGGAACTCGTGGCCGTCACAGTACTCGCCGGAGAGCTGTCCACCCTGGCGGCACAGGCCGCAGGTCAGCTTGGAAGCGCCCACGCCGCACTGGGCAGATGAATGGGAGGGGGCACGGCCCCCTTCACCCTTTACACACACGCGCGCGTATCTTTTATAGGGCTTCTCTGATTGAGGCCGTATGCCTGTTATCAACTTCAAATACAGCGACCTCTGCACGATGTTGGGGGAAGAGGTCCCCCAGCAGACCCTGGTCGACAGGATCCCCATGATCGGTGCCGATATGCACGAGACCGAGGGCGGATGCGACGACATGTCCGTGGAGTTCTTCCCGGACCGTCCCGACCTCTACAGCGTCGAGGGACTCGCCAGGGCCATGAGGGCCTTCCTGGACATCCAACCCGGGATGAAGAGCTACGAGGTGGGCGACAGCGACATCGAGGTCTTCGTGGATGGGAGCGTGAAGGGTGTCAGACCCTACTTCTGCTGCGGAGCCGTACTCGATGTGGACATCGACGACGAGTTCCTCAGGTCGATCATGGA
>CAZCMJ010000005.1:0-47699 GCA_964499845.1 uncultured Methanomassiliicoccales archaeon | reverse complement strand
GTTTTGGATACACCGATTGTATAAAAATATGACTATCGACGTGAAAATGACGTTTTCCACTCGATATTGGAGAGCAACGGCAATGGTCGAACATGTGTATCATCTCCACAGGTTCGAATTACGGAAGAACCCGGGTGGATCACCCGGGAAAAAGTTTGGTGAAGGTGATTACTCCGCCATCCTTCTCAGGACGTACTGGAGGATACCGCCGTTGGCGATGTAGTCGACCTCGGCGGGGACGTCCACCCTGCAGAGGGTGTCGAACTCCAGCTTCTTGCCGTCCTTGTAGGCGGTGACCCTGACTGTGCACTTGGGCTCCAGGTCGGAGAGGTCGATGTCGAATGTCTCGGTACCATCCAACTGCAGACTCTCGCAGTTCTGTCCGGGCATGAACTGCAGGGGCACGATACCCATCCCCACGAGGTTGGACCTGTGGATCCTCTCGAAGGACTCGGCGATGACGGCCCTGACACCCAGGAGGAGGGGTCCCTTCGCGGCCCAGTCCCTGCTGCTGCCGGTACCGTATTCCTTACCTGCCAAAACGAGGAGCGGGGTCATGTCCTCCTCGTACCTCTGGGAGGTCTCGAAGATGGTTCCCTCCTGGTCCTCGGGCAGGTACTTGGACCTGCTTCCCTCGGATCCGGGCACGAGCTGGTTCCTGAGCCTCACGTTGGCGAAGGTTCCACGGACCATGACCTCATGGTTGGCCCTGCGGGACCCGTATGAGTTGAAGTCCTTGGGCTCCACTCCCTTGGACATCAGATATCTTCCGGCATCGGATTCGGATGCGAAGGCACCTGCGGGGGAGATGTGGTCGGTGGTGATGGAATCGCCCAATTTGGCGAGGCATCTGGCCCTGGAGATGCTCTTTATCTCAGGCTCCTCGAAGATGTCATCGAAGAACGGGGGGTTCCTGATGTAGGTGGATGCGTCATCCCATCCGAAGAGGGGCGAATCGTTGCACTCCACTGCGTCCCACCTGGCGGAGCCCTTGAAGATGTCCTTGTACTTCGAGATGAAGGTCGCCCTGGTGACATACTGCTCGGTGAGCTTCTGGATCTCCTCGTCGGAGGGCCATATGTCCCTCAGATAGATGTCCTTCCCGTCGACGGTGGCCAGAGGTTCCCTGTCCATGTCGATGTCCACACGTCCTGCGATAGCGAACGCCACCACGAGGGGCGGGGATGCGAGGTAGTTGGCCTTGACGAGGGGGTGGATCCTTCCCTCGAAGTTCCTGTTGCTGGATGCAATGGCAGCAACGGCCAGATCGTTGGCCTTGATCGAGTTGCTGACCTCGTCGGAGAGGGGTCCGCTGTTTCCGATGCATGTCATGCAGCCGTATCCGCAGACCTGGAATCCCAGCTTCTCGAGGTAGACGAGGAGTCCGGAGTTCTGGAGGTACTCGGTGACCACACGGGATCCGGGGGCAAGGGAGGTCTTGACGTACTCCTTGGGCCTGAGTCCCAGATCGGCCGCCTTCTTGGCCACGAGACCTGCGGCGATCATGACCGAGGGGTTAGCGGTGTTGGTACAGGATGTGATGGATGCGATGACCAGGGAACCGTCGCCGAGCTGTCCGGCAACGGGCTTCCTCTGCTCCTTGACGCCGAGTGCGTCCAGGGTGTCCGCGAACCTCTCCTTCATCTCAGAGAGCAGGATCCTGTCCTGAGGCCTCTTGTGTCCTGCGAGGCAGGGCTCCACGGTGGAGAGGTCCAGTTCGAGGGTGTCGGTGTACTCGGGTTCACCCTCGTACCACATGGTCTGCTCCCTCATGTACTTCTCAATGGTATCGATGTGCGCCTCATCCCTTCCGCTGAGCCTGAGGTACTCGATGGTCTTCTCATCCACGGGGCAGAATCCCATGGTGGCACCGTACTCGGGACCCATGTTGGCGATGGTGGACCTGTCGGCGAGGCACAGGTTCTGGTACCCGGGTCCGTAGAACTCCACGAACTTACCGACGACACCCTTCTTCCTGAGCATCTGAACGACTGTGAGGACGAGGTCGGTGGCGGTGATGCCGGGCCTGAGCTTGTTGGTGAGCCTGAATCCGATGACGTCGGGGAGCTTCATGTAGCTGGGCTGTCCGACCATGACGGCCTCGGCCTCGATACCTCCGACACCCCATCCGACGACTCCGAGTCCGTCGATCTGTGTTGTGTGAGAATCGGTTCCGAAACAGGAATCGGGGTATGCGACCATCTGTCCGTCGATATCCTTCACATGGACCAGGGGTGACAGGTACTCCAGGTTGACCTGGTGGCAGATACCGTTCCCGGGTGGGACCGCACGGAAGTTCTTGAATGACCTCTGGGCCCATTTGAAGAGGGCGTACCTCTCCTTGTTCCTCTCGAAGTCCAGCTTCTCGTTGAGCTCGAGGGCATCGTCCCTTCCCGCGTAGTCGGTGTTGATCGAGTGGTCGATGACCAGGTCCACGGGGACGAGGGGGTTGATGAGCTCAGGGTCCTTGCCCATGGCCTGGACGGCGTTCCTCATGGATGCCAGGTCCGTGACGGCGGCACCTCCGGTCAGGTCCTGGAGCAGCACCCTTGCGGGGATCCAGGGGATGTCGCGGTCGGTGTTCTCCTTCGGATTCCAGGAGGCGGCGGTGAGGACATCCTCATCGGTGATGATCCTGCCGTCCCTCTGCCTGAGCATGGATTCGACGATGACCTTGATCGAATAGGGCATCTTGGACAGGTCCTTGATGATGCCCTTCTCCTCGAGCTCCCTGAGGCTGTAGACGGTGATCTGACCCTCTGCGGTCTCGATGGTTCTGGTACATTTTCCTACTTCTGTCATGAAGCTTCTCCTGTTTGGTTTGTATTATAGAATATTATAAGAAGATGGCGAGGGGAACCCCGCCGGATGGAAAGAACGGTGAAAAGGGTTGGATGGGGATGGTCCCCGGTTTCAATCGGAGAGGACGTTCTCCTTCTCCAGCTCGTCCAGGATGTGCTTCCTGAGTGCGGTGAAATCGGGGGATGCACGGTCCCTGGGCCTGGGCCATGGGATCTCGATTACCTCCTTCACCGTTGCGGGACGCTTCGTCAGGACCACGATCCTGTCGGAGAGGTACACGGCCTCGTCCACGGAGTGGGTGATGAAGATGATCGTCTGATCGGTCTTGTCCAGGATCTTGATCAGTTCCGCCTGCATCAGGTTCCTCGTCTGTGCATCCAGTGCACCGAAGGGCTCGTCCATCAGGAGGACGTCGGGATGGTTGACCAGCGCACGGGCGATGCCCACACGCTGCTTCATACCACCTGACAGTTCGTTGATGCGGGAGTCCTTGAACTTCTCCAGACCGACGATCGCGATGTACTCCTCCGCCCTCCTGGTCCTCTCCTCCTTGGGGACACCTGCGATCTCCATCCCGAGCTCGACGTTCTTGAGCACGGACCTCCAGGGCATCAGTGCGAAATCCTGGAATACCATACCTCTGTCGGGACCGGGTTTATCGCATGGGTGTCCGGCCACGGTGATGGTACCGGATGTGGGCTCCAGGAGACCCGCGATCATCCTGAGGATGGTGGTCTTCCCGCATCCCGAGGGTCCGACGATGGAAACGAGCTCCCCCTTCCTGATGCTCAGGTCGAAGTTCTCGATCGCGACGGTCTCGGATTCATCCCTTCTGTAGACCTTGGTCAGGTTCTCGATGTGGATGAAGTCCTCACCCTCCTGATAGGTCCTTCCGGGTTCCGTTCCGTTCTGTTGGTCCTTGTTGTCATTGGACATGGTCACTCAGCTCCCATTCTCTTTGAAACGTACTTCTGAAGATACTCCGCCAGAGAGGTTGTCAGGATACCGAGGGCGGCGATGATGATGAGCATGGCGAATGTGCTCGGCCAGAGACCGTTGAAACACATATCGGAGATACAGTATCCGACACCGAATCCGCGGGGGTTGTACATCTCCGCAGCGACGATGCACATCCATCCCACACCGAGTCCGACCTTGATACCGTTCATGATGTAGGGGATGGAACTGGGGGCCATGACCTTTGTGAAGAGATGGAACTTGTTGGCACCTAGGGTGAGTGCGGCATCCACCAGACTCGGATCGATCTTCTTCACACCGAAGATGACATTCGTCAACAGGGGGAAGAAGATCCCAATGAAGACGACCAGCATGGGTCCTGTGTCATAGCTTATTCCGTAGATGAACACAGGTGCCCAGGCCATGGGAGCGATAGGCCTCAGCACCTCGATGATGGGTGTCACGAACGTGTTGAGCGATTTCGAGAATCCCAGCAGGAGCCCCAAGGGGACGGCCAGGACGAAGGCCAACAGGAATCCCTTCAGGAACAGGGACAGACTCGATGATATGTACTTCCATGCGGAGATCCCCTGATATCCGTTCTCCAAGAAGTTGACCAATGCATCCCAGGTCCTGGCAGGGGTGGGGATGACCGTAGAATGGGCCAGAATGGCGACGATCCACCATGCCAGAACGAACAACGTAAGGGATACGGCCACGATCAGACAGTTCTTGCCCAACCTGTGGTATTTGTTATTGTTATCGTATTTGAATGACATCTGCTCCCTCTTCAGAAGAGTCCTTCTGATTCGGTATCGCAGATTGGATATAACCCTTATCGGACAGTTTTTCCTGAAAAGACTAAAAATCGTTTTCTGAATCCCATGTGGGAAAGGGGGATATCCCCCTGTTTTGTTCAAGCGTGGATGGCGTCACCGTTCACCACATTGGAGGTGAGCGGAGGTGCACCGATGAATCCGAAGTCTGCCTGGTTTCCGAGGAGGTCCTTTGCGACTGCGGGTCCGTTCGCGACACCGTTGACTGTGACATCCAGGTTGTACTGGTCGAAGTAACCGAGCTCGTAGGCGACCCTGACCCCGATCTGGTGGATATCACCGTTGATGGCGGAGATGACGATCTTGGTCTTCTTCTCGAGGGGCTCGACCTCTCCGGAGACCGCATCCTTGAGGTAGGAATCCTCTACGAATGCCTCTGCGAAGGCAGTGCTGTCCTCGAATCCGAGGTCGGAGATCTTCTTCTGGATGGTTCCGAGACCCTCCAAACTGGTCTCAAGTTCGGCGAGGTCCTTCTTCAGGTCCTCGAGGGAACCGGTGGTGTTGTCATCACTGAACTTGTAGACGACGAGACCGAGTGCCTCCTCGATGATATCCTCTGTGAGACCGCTTGTGTACTTGACACAGATGTCGACGAGCTGCTTGTACTCGGCGGACTCGGTGTCTGCGAGTGCATTGTTGATGAACTTGACAGCCTCGACATAGGCTGCGAGGAATGCGGTTGTGGCCTCGGGGTTCTCGGTCATGAACTTCTCTGATCCCGCGATGAGACAGCATGTGTGTCCGGGGAAGAGCTCGTTCGTGGTGAGGAAGGGCTGATACTGCTCGTTGGAGGCGATCAGGCTGTACTGGGGTTCCCAGAGGATTCCTCCGTCGATGAGGTCACCGGCCTTCTCTGTGGCTGCGGTGGCGTTGTTGATAGTATCGGAGTAGTAGACTGTGTCGCTGTTCTTACTCCCGCTGATGTATTTCTGGAATTTGAGTCCCATATCCTCAACGAGGGTCTGGAGCTGGACGTGCTGGATGGTTGCGGTTCCGGGTGTTCCGAAGACCTTTCCTCCCCATGCGGAAGGAATGAGTTCGATCTCACCCTTGTCGTTCACAGTGTAGAAATCCGTAGGGTTGTAACTGGCCTTCAGGTAGATACCGGATCCATCGGTATTGACCCTGGCGATGGCCGCCACATCCCTTCCGCTCTCGACGTCGTCATTGTCGTTCGTGACGATGAACACGCCTGCTGCGGCGATGATGATGACAGCGACGATCGCGACTGCGATAATCTTCTTATCCATGGTTTTGCACCATCACCGAAAAAAGCGACATCAGATATAACCCTATATGATAATTTTTTCCTAATCAGGATAAAACAGATATCGATTTCCTACAAGGATAATTATTTCCTTATTGTATAAACCACATTCTCCATATTCCATCCGAGGAAAAGGAACGATGTCGGAACCGGTCATTCTGATGAAATATTTGGGCAGAATGACCGTATGAAATATCAGATGCCTTCTTCAGAAGGTTTTATTATCTGACCTGGAGACAGCGTACCAACTCGATGACCAAACAAGCAGTTGGAGGATCAGGGAGATCGCAGGGATCTGGGGAAAAGATAGATGTTATGGGGCTCTGTGCCCCATGGGGTTTGACGGGACTCAGATGTCCCTGAAGAGCGTCGCGTACTCCATCTTCTTGGCACCGAAGTACTCCTTGCAGTACTCCGCCGTCCTCTCCGGAGGGAAGTGCTTGCAGGAGAACACGTCGATGAACGCCCTGTCGGTGTCCTCGGCGAAATGTCCCGCGATGCAGGATGTCTCGATCAGCTGTATGAGGGAGTAACCCTCGACCTTGGGCTCGGCTCCGAAACGGACGGCGATGGGCTCCCCGTACCTCTTCATATCGATGTACTTCGCCAGGTCGATCGCGAACTGCTTGATGTATTCGCCGTCCGAGATCTTCTGGTGGTCACACTCGCCGAGATCGATGGCGATGTGGAGGCCCCAGTGCTTCTCGTCGTTGTATTTCTTAATGGACTCCTCGTCACCGAGGAGCGGACCGGAGTACGGGCTCATGCTGTACACTAATCTCACCTGAGGGCTGAACACCCTCTGGTCGAGCTATCGGTAACCAGTATTTCAAAAGATTCCCGATGCGGGCCGACCATTGTCTCCCAACCGACAAACACGGTCGGAGATGACCCGTGGGAGTCATAGGTCGGGCGTTGGTTCGCAACGCATTAGTACGCCGAGGATGTCGTGACCATCATGGGAACCACGCCTTCCAAAGTGTACTTCACGGATATGAGATGCGAGAACGGGGACAGCCTCCTGGCGAAGACGGAAAGGGTCGCACGTGCGGCCGGGATCTGCGACATCGACATGGAGAGGAAGTTCGTCGCCATCAAGATGCACTTCGGGGAGCTGGGGAACCTGTCGTTCCTCAGGCCCAACTACGCCAAGGTCGTCGCGGACATGGTCAGGGAGAACGACGGGATCCCGTTCCTGACCGACACCAACACCATGTACGTCGGAAAGAGGAAACATGCCGTGGAACACCTGGACACCGCCAACCTGAACGGGTTCAGCCCCATGTCCACCGGATGCCAGATAATCATCGCCGACGGACTGAAGGGCACCGATGACGTGGAGGTCCCGGTGAACGGGGAGTATGTGGGGAATGCCATGATCGGACGTGCCATCGTGGATTCCGATGTCCTGATCACACTGAACCACTTCAAATGCCACGAACTCACCGGGTTCGGAGGGGCATTGAAGAACCTGGCCATGGGATGTGCCTCCCGCAGGGGGAAGGTGGACATGCACTCCGCCAACAAGCCCGTCATCGATGCGGAGACCTGCAGGGGATGCAAAGTCTGCATCGGGAACTGTGCCCAGGATGCGATCTCCATCACCGACGGGAAGGCCGTGCTGAACGCGGACATGTGCGTCGGATGCGGAAGGTGCATCGGTGCGTGTCCCTTCGATGCGGTGATGGCGGACTGCGACCAGGACACCGGTGTTCTGAACCGCAAGATCGTGGAGTACGCCATGGCGGCGGTGAAGGACAAACCCCACCTCCACATCACGGTGATCGCCGATGTCTCACCGTTCTGTGACTGCCACGGGGAGAACGACACCCCCGTCATCCCGAACGTCGGGATCCTGGCATCCACGGACCCGGTCGCCCTGGACAAGGCCTGTGTGGACCTGGTGCTCAAACAACCCATCCTGGCCGGTTCGATGCTGTCCGCCAACGCACGCGGAACCATCCCCAAGGACTACTTCGGATGCATCCACCCCATCACCAACTACACGACCACATTCGACCATGCGGAGAGGATGGGATTCGGGAACACCCTATACGAACTGATTACCGTAAGATGATCTGATATGATATACGGAATATTCGAGATCGGAATGATGTTGTGCTTCGCGGCCGCATGGCCGTTCAACATCTCGAGGGCATGGAGAGCGAGGACCGCTGTGGGCACAAGCCCATGGTTCATGCTGGTGATAGAGGTCGGATACGCCCTGGGGATGATGAACAAGGTTGTGAACGACGACGTGAACTACGTCTTCGCATTCTATGTGCTGGACTTCATCCTCGTCCTGATAGGGTTGGCGATATACGTCCGCAACAGGGCCCTTGACAGGTCCCGCGGACGCTCAGTACAGGAATAATCCGTTATTCCCATAAGAATAAAAACAGTGGCGGAAGCCACTCTTCCTTTTATATCACGTGATTTCTCGGTCCGGGCCATGGATGATACGGGCATCGGAAAGGAAGTGCTCAGAAGACTGGACCGCTACAAATGGGCGATATTCGCCACCATGGTCGTGGGATACTTCTTCGTGTACTTCCAGCGCATGTCCGTGAGCGTCGTGGGATCGGACATCGTCGAGGAGGTGGGAGGTTCCATCGGGATTCTCAGCACCGCGTACTTCTGGACCTACACCCTCATGCAGATCCCCAGCGGACTGCTGGCCGACAGGGTGGGGCCCCGTACCGCATGCGCCGTGTTCCTTGTGATAGCATCCGTCGGTTCCCTCATCACATTCGCAGGCGACGAATTCTGGATGATGGTCCTGGGGAAGGTCATGATCGCCGCAGGCATGGCGGTCATCTACATCCCCCTGATGAAGCTCATATCCGTCTGGTTCCCCAAGCAGGACTTCGCCGTCCTGAACGGGATCGTCATCGCCGTTGGGAATGTGGGGGCCATCGCCGCCAGCGGACCCCTGGACATGCTCGCCGACGCCATAGGGTGGAGGGATGTGTTCCTCGTCCTCGGTCTCGTGACCCTGACTCTCGCCATGCTCTGCATCGTGGTTGTCAGGGACCATCCGTCCCAGAGGGGGCTCCCGTCGGTGGAGGAGGTGGAGCACGCACTGAACGGCACCGAGATTACCGAATCATCCTCCGCGAGGATGCCCATGCTCAGAGGACTGGCCGTGGTCGCATCCGGAGGCAGGAGGTTCTGGTGCTGCGCGTTGGCGTACTTCCTGGTCTATGGGTCGATTATGACGTTCCAGGGGACCTGGGCCGTCAAGTACTTCGACACTGTGTACGACTTCGCCCTTGCGGCATCGTGGATGGTCACCATGGTCGGTGTGGGGAAGATCCTCAGCACCGTGGCCATCGGAGCATTCAGCAGCAGGGAACTGCTCAGGTCCAAGAAGTGGGCCATGACATCCGGCACCGCATGCTTCGCCGTCGTCTGGGGGACGGTCTTCCTCCTAGCGGGAGAGGTCGATTCCTACTGGTTCTGGTTCGCGGTGAGCTTCCTGTTCGGTTTCTTCGGCGGGTTCATGACCCTGTCCTTCACCCAGGTGAAGGAATGGTACCCCATCGCCATATCCGGCACCGCCGTGTCCGGGATGAACATCTTCCTCTTCCTGGGGGCCAGCGTCTGCACGTCCATATCCAGCTTCGTGATAGGAACCTCGTACACACTGGGGAACTTCGCCGCCCTATGGGGTGTGATGTTCCTGTTCTCCGTCATCGCCGTGGTCCTGATGGTCCTCTCCAGGGAAAGGGGAGAGGATGATATGCCGGTGGGATCGGACCTGGTGATGTGACCCCCGTTCCGATCGTCGGACAGATGTACGCACTGTATGCACCGGGCCTGACACAAACCCTGTAGAACATGAGGGAACCTATAAGAACAGACACCATCCTAGGGCGCGCCCGATGGAAACCTTAGAGCAATTGATTTCCAAAGCCGAGACAGGAGACGTGCGTTCCTGCTTCGAGCTCGGGCAGAGGTTCGCGGTCGGCAACGGAACCGACGCCGATGAATCCGAGGCATTCGGATGGTACCACATGTCTGCGAGGAAGGGTTACGGACCCGCGCAATTCGTCATCGGTACCTGCTATGCCAACGGCATCGTTGTCGAGGCCGATCAGGAGGAGGCAGCCATGTGGTACTTCCGTGCCGCGATCATGGGTGACCTTGACGCCTACCGCGCCCTGTTGGACTACTACGCAACGCACGATACACCGGCAGACGGTGCAGTGTTCGAATACTTCGAGAAGAGGTCCGAGTCGGAGCCCGATGCGATGTTCATGCTCGGTAAGCTCTGTGAGCTTGGTGTCGGAACCCCCTTCAACCCCAAGAAGGCCTATGAGTGCTACAACGCGGCCTACGAGATGGGTGACTGGAACGGTGCGTACTCCGTCGCCATGTGCAACCTCTACGGACTCGGAGTCCCCCGTGACCGTGCCAAGGGCGCGATGATGCTCCAGGAACTGGCAGGATACGGATGTCCCGTGGCCGCCCTGAGCCTCGCCAAGTGCTACGAGTTCGGATTCGGTGTCGAACGCGATCAGAAAAAGGCATTCGAGATCTACAGCTGCCTCGCGGACAAGGGCTTCGTGACAGGGATCTACAACCTGGGAAGATGCTACATGGACGGCATCGGTGTCGATAAGGACGGCAACCACGCATACTGCTGGTACGCCGTCGCCGCATCCAGAGGTTCACGCGACGGATTCTACGGACTCGCCAGATGTTACATGGGAGGTGTCGGCGCCGATAAGAACCGCGACGGCGGACTGACATTCCTCGAGAAGGCCGCAGAGCTGGGTCAGACCGATGCGATGATCATGCTCGGACAGCTCTACTCCAAGGGCAAACAGGTCCCCAAGAACAACCCGCTCTCCGCCTCATGGTTCATGAGGGCCGCGGACCTGGGTGATGGTTTTGCCCAGCTCGTCACAGGTGAGAACCTGGCCAACGGTTCCGGGTTCAAGAAGGACGCCAAGGCCGCCCTGGAGTACTTCAAGAAATCCGCTGCACACGGCAACACCGTCGCGTGCTACAACGTCGGAACCGCATACGCACTCGGCAACGGGGTGAAGAAGAACGAGGAGGCCGCATTCGACTGGCTCAACCGTGCGGCCGAGGATAACTACATGAAGGCCCAGTTCTCCGTCGCAGAGGCATACTCCAAGGGAAGGGGTGTCAGGAAGGACTCCGCCAAGGCGTTCGAGATGCACAAGGTCCTCGCCGAGAACGGATTCGGAAAATCCCAGTACCATGTGGCATACGCCTACTTCGAGGGCGTCGGAACCGACAGGAACGACAAACTCGCATTCGAGTGGTTCAACAAGGGTGCCGAGAACGGGAACGTCCTCAGCCAGTATTATACTGGATACTGTCTCGCCAACGGCATCGGTACCAAGGCCGATCAGAAGAAGGCTCTCGTATGGTACACCCGTGCCGCCGAGCAGGGACATGTCGTCTCAAGGGAGATCGTCGAGGGTGTCACCGGCAAGACCGTCGAGATCAAGCCCGATGAGTCGCCCTTCGAGTCCTACCTCCGTGCCGCCCAGAACAACGACCCCGATGCGATGTTCATCGTCGGACGCTGCTACCTGGACGGAGTCGGTACCACGAAGGACAAGGACGAGGCCAAGAAGTGGTTCAACAAGGGTGCCGCCGCTGGCAACGCTGCTTCCAAGAGGGCACTCGCCCAGATGAGAAGACCCACGGCCAGATGATCATAAACCGAGGGGGCGACCCCTCATCCCTTTCCTTTTCATCGATCACCACATGATCCATTCGAAATCTTCCGATAACGTTCATACATCTCGTTACATAGAAGAGGGACGAACGGATCGACGGGAGAACTGAAGGTTTCTGAACCACATCACGAAAACGAATCCATCACCAGACCTCCTATGAGGCAGGATGGTAAAAGAGCCCGTCCCGAAAAAAATCGGGACCGATGGGCGTTTTCACATTACGAAGACCGTGATGAGTCCGACCACAACGAGGATGGCCAGGCCGATGACGGGCATCGCGTTGACGAACTTGTCCTGTTTGGATACCTTTGCGTCCATACCACCGAATCAGGGTCACCCTATAAATTGACTGCTCCCGAACGATTCCCAGCAACGGCTAAATCCTATCACCCGTACACAGCATCGAAGGAGAACAGAGGTATGAGAACAAGGGTTCTTTTCGTATGCTACGGCAACATATGCCGCAGCCCCATCGCAGAGTTCGTATTCAGACACATGGTCACCGAAGCGGGCCTATCGGATTCGATCGAGACGGCATCCTGTGCCACTAGCGCAGACCACATCGGTGATGCCGTCGACCCCAGGTCCGCAAAGGTCCTGACCGAGCACGGGATCTCCTGTGCGGGCAAGACCGCCAGAAGGATCACCCATGCCGACTACGGCACATACGACTACATCATCGGAATGGACCGTCGCAACCTGGAGTACATCAGAACGCTCGCACCATCTCCCGACTGTTGCAGGATGGGCATGTTGATGCAGTACGCCGGAGGCGGCGAGGTGGCGGACCCTTGGTACACCGGTGATTTCAACAGGGCCTATCTTGACATCGAGAAGGGATGCAGAGGCCTCCTGGAGACGGTGATATCCGAGAAAGGGTGCCGCATATGATGGTCCGCACCTTCATATCGGTGAGGATACCGGAACCATCCTGTCTGAAGGGCGCCCTGGATGACCTTGGCGATCTGGACAATGTCAGACCCTCTCCCCTTTCACAGATGCACATAACGCTGAAGTTCATCGGCGATGTGGATGAGAGGAAGGTCCCCAAGGTGGTGGAGTGCGTCCGTTCCGCATGCAGGGACAGGAGGGCGTTCGACATCACTCTGTCCGGAACAGGCTGTTTCCCCAACAGGAACAGACCATCCGTCGTATGGGTCGGAGCCTCCCCCGCAGCGGAGCTCACCGACCTGGCCGAATCGATCGGTAGGAAACTGTCCTCTGCCGGGATCGATTTTGATGACAAACCGTTCAAGGCACACATCACAGTCGGCAGATGCAAGGGTCCTGCGGACATGTCAGGATTCCTTGACGCACATAAGGATGAGAGATTCACAGAGTTCACCTGCTCCGAGGTCCTGGTCATGAAGAGTGTCCTCTCCCCTGCGGGTGCTAAGCACTCCGTGATCGAACGCATCCCACTGTTAGTATAACCGCACGGTCCCATCTTTATCAACCGACCCGCGGAATCATTCCGTATGGACCACAGGGCCAGAAGAATCAGCAATGACAGCAGCGGAGGCATAGAGGGCCTTCCGCTCCAGCTGATGATCATGATCCTGGTCGCCACCATGGGGACCGCGATCATCATCGGTTGGATGGGCAGTATAGAGACACCGCATGCCATAGGCGATGTGGATGTGGACCCGGAGAAGGTGGATTCCATCGACGGGACCTTCGGATTCACCGTCTATGTGGAGGACCAGGACGGGAACCCATTGGAGGGTGCCACGGTGATGATCACCAACACCAATGTCACCGACGGATCGGACAGGACACCGTTGGAGACCACCGGTTCCGATGGGAAAGCGGCTTTCTCGGGATTGACGATGGAACGCCATGGTTCCGTCGAGTTCATCGACATCAGCATCTCGAAACCGGGATACGGTGAAAGGGACGGGATCAAAGTGGTGGTGAGGTTCTGAGGTCCGACCAGAGGGGGGTCATGGCACTCCCCCTCAAACTCGCCATATCGTTCCTCATCATCGGCCTGATGCTCCCGACTGTGATCGCCATGACGGACAGCGCCGACGAAAGGGCGGACATCATGATAGTACATTCGGTGGCGGACGACCTGGCGGACATCCTGACGGATTGCTACTATGACGGCATCGGAAGCGGTAGGACTGTCACGGTCACCATCCCCTCCGGTTATTCCTTGGAACTCGGCGGTGGAGGGTCGTCGGCATACATCATAAGGGTCCTGGACAACGGGGAAGTGGTGGACCGCGTCTATCTGGATTCACCCGGATTCCCGGTGATCGGGGAGACCTTGACCCTCACGGGGACCGTTATGTTGGAGGTGTCCGCGGTGATATCCGAGGATGTCCTGGGCGTGGAGGTTGGAACATGATGGAGTTCACCCTCTCCAGGGTGTGCATGTGCATCTGCGGGGTGGTGATGCTCTCCGCGGCCGTGGGATACATGGGACTGATGGAGGACAACGAGGAGACCGGAGCTGACCAGAGACTGGTCGATGACATCTCATCCATGTTGGATACATTCCAGACATCGTCCTTGGACGAACTGTACCTCGAGGGCAACAGGATACTCCCCTCCGGGGGATTCACACTCACCGTGACGGACGGCCTGGTGGTGTTGGACCACGATGGCAGGAGATACTATAGCAAGACCATGCTTGATTCCGACTTCGAACTGAACCGTTCGTCATCGGTGACCCTGAGGAGATCGGTCACCGAAAGTCTCGGCGATGTTGCGGACGGTGTCGATGAAGGCATCCATCTCCTCCAGGCTGTTGTACAGATACACCGATGCCCTCGCACTTCCGTCGATACCGCGGGACACATAGAACGGGTGGGCACAGTGCATCCCCGAACGGATCATGATCCCCGCCATGCTGTCCAGCATCATGGCGATGTCGTGGGCACCGAGGCCGTCTATGTTGAAGGAGAACACACTGCCTCTGCGGTCGGGGTCGGTGGGTCCGACGGGATGGAGGTTTCCTATATCCTCCAATCCGGACATAAGCCTCCTCATGAGCACGGTGTCCCACCTCTCAATCTCGTCCATGCCTATCTGTGAAAGGTAGTCCAATGCCGCCTTGGTCCCGATGATCCCCGCATAGTTGTGGAGACCTGCCTCGAACCTGTCCGGGATCGGGGCGAGGTTCACACTGTCATAGGTGGCGAGACCCACGGTCCCCCCACCCAGGGTCATGGGGCGGAGCCTCTCCAGGACCTCCCTCTTCCCGTACATGACACCCATCCCCGTGGGTCCGAGCATCTTGTGGATGGACATGCAGTAGATGTCCACACCTGCCTTCTCGAGGTCCACAGGCATGTGGGGTGCCGCCTGGGCACCGTCCACCATCACCAATGCCCCGTGGTCGTGGGCGATCTCCGTGACGGCACGGATGGGCACGGTGCAGCCCGTGACGTTGTTGCAGTGCTGTACGGAGACGACCTTCACCTTGGAGTCCATGCATCTCTGGAAGGACTCGATGTCGAAGCTCCCATCCTCCTTGGAACGGGACATGCGGCGCTCCACACCCATGGTGTCCCTCAGATGCATCCAGGGAACATGGTTGGAGTTGTGCTCCGCATCGGTGGTCACCACCACATCGCCTCTCTCCAGACCCAGTCCGTAGGCGGCGGTGTTCAGACCCTCGGTGCAGTTCTTGGTGAATACGTAACAATCGGGATCGTCGGTCCCGAAGAAGGATGCCAGGGTCTCCCTGGTCTCATCCACCGCAATCGAGACCTTGGTGGCCATGGAATGGACACTGCGTCCCCCGCATGCGGGATAGTTCTCGTAATAATCGTTCATGGCCTCGATCACACAGTCGGGACGGAGGGACTGACATGCGCTGTCCATGTAGATCCCTAGCCCCTTCCTCACCGTCGGGAAGTCCTGTCTGACCTTGTCGAAGTCCATGGGTCCCCAATTCCCATCCCGTTATTAATGGGTGCCCATCGCACCGTTCTTATACCCACTCCATGTTGAGAGAGCCATGGTATCATTGAGGACGGATGTTGGGAGCATCACCCTGGACAGACCGGGGATGGTCGCATCCGGTATTATGGACGAAACGGGCCCATCCATGGTCCGTATGCTGGAGAACGGTGCCGGTGCCGTGGTGACCAAATCCGTCGGACTGTGCCCCAATGCGGGACATGCCAACCCCTGTTTCATGGAGGTCACGTCGGGATATGTGAACGCCATGGGCCTTCCGAACCCCGGGATCGAACTCTTCGAGGAGGAGATGGCCGTGGCGGTGCCCAAGGGGAAGATCGTCGGGTCCGTCTACGGGGCATCCCCCGAGGACTTCTCAACCCTGGCAGGGAGGATGGAGGACTACGGCGCATGTGCAGTGGAGCTCAACCTGTCATGTCCCCATGCCAAAGGGTACGGGATGGAGGTCGGTACCGATCCGGCGATGGTGAAGGCCATCGTATCGGCGGTGAAGGATGCCGTGTCCATCCCCGTATGGGCCAAGCTCACACCCAACACCCACATCCTCGCGGACATCGGAAGGGCCGTACAGGATGCGGGAGGGGATGCCGTCGTTGCCATCAACACCCTGAAGGCCATGGTCATATCCCCCGAATTCGCCAGACCCGTCCTGAGCAACAAGTTCGGAGGACTGTCCGGAGCCGCGGTGAAACCCGTGGGTGTGAGGGCGATCTACGACCTAAGGACAGTTCTGGACATCCCCCTGATAGGTGTCGGTGGGATATCCGATTGGAGGGACGCCGCGGAGTACATCATGGCCGGTGCGTCCGCATTCCAGGTCGGGAGTGCGATCGGCACCGTCGGCGTGGATGTATTCGACAGGATCAACAGGGGATTGGAGACCTTCATGTCCGATTACGGCTACGACTCCGTTTCATCGATGGTTGGTGTTGCCCATGAGTGATGTGGTCACGATAGAGAATGTGATAGAGGAGGCGTACGACACCAAGACGTTCGTCTTCGGATGGGATGCCGAGGTCAGACCCGGACAGTTCATAATGATCTGGGTTCCCGGCATCGATGAGATCCCCATGTCCGTATCGGGGATAGATGCCGATAAGAAGAGCATCACCGTGAAGGCGATCGGTGATGCCACAAGGAGGATCCACGAGCTCGTCCCCGGGGACCGCCTGAGCATCAGGGGGCCGTACGGCAACGGATTCGACCTGGATTGCGGTGAGAAGCTGATCATCGGAGGCGGTGTGGGTACCGCCGCCGTCATGCCCGCGGTCAGGGCCACAGGTGCTGACACCATCATCGCCGCCCGTTCGGACAGGGACGTCATCATGGAGGACATCGCATCGCAGAGTGCGGAGAACGTGTGGATCGCCACCGACGACGGCAGTATGGGGTTCCATGGGAACGCGGTCCAACTGATGAAGGAGAAGGTCGCACAGAAGCACTACGACTGCGTGCTGGCCTGCGGACCCGAGGTCATGCTGTACTTCACATACAAGGCCTGTCAGGAACTGGGGCTCAGATGCCAGCTCTCATTGGAGAGATATATGAAATGCGGTGCGGGCGTCTGCGGATGCTGCGTCATGGACGATTCCAGGATCTGCAGGGACGGACCCGTATTTGACAATGAGAAGATCGCCATGCTCACCGAGTTCGGAACCTCGAAAAGGGACGAATGCGGACGCATGGTCAAGTTCAGATGAACGGGGACGGTCACGGCGGAACCGCCGGACCGTTCCGAAGATCCGATGGTTCACGGCCTTCCGAAGAGGTCGTTGATCGCATCGACAACCTCGGGCACGGTGGCGCCCCAGGGGACGCGTACGGTGTTCCCCTCGATCTCGTGCCCGTTCTTCACCTTACAGCATTTCACTATCGTCTTCACATCCGGGTCCACATGATCGGCCGGACAGACGTTTATGAAAGGCACATCCGAGTGGTACAAGGATGTGTATATCCTCTTGGACAGATGGCAACCGATGAGCGTTACCTCCCTGTCCACCTCCGGTGCATCATCCAGGAAGTAATAGGGCATATCGGCACGGAGATGCGAGACCCTGCAGGGGAACATGACCGCCTCCGTCGCAACCTCGGAGACCTTGTCGGCCATGTCGATAATCCTCTCCTCCTTGACTATAGGATGGTCTATGAAACCGGATGCCAGGGCGATGTCCACCAAAACCCCGAGCTTGGACGGGGAGGGAGGGACGTTGTCCACCACCATGAGCCTCTCCGGCTCCAGGCCCTTTATGAAGTTTATATGGGAGAACATCCCGCGCATGACCACGCATTTCCCGGGGTACATGGACTGAAGTTCCGCCAACGCGGGCGTGTTGAGCACATCCAGCTTGGGATCCTCATGATAGACGGTGTCCCCGGGAAGGGACAAGATGTCATACGACTCCAGCTTCCTGAACAGCTCCGTTCCCTTCTCCTTGTGGAGCTCCAGCACCGCATACTGATCGTCGTGACGGAGCACGAGGAACTCCGTACGGACATATGCCGTCCAACCGTCCATGAGACGGGCTATGGAGCCTTCGTCTATCTCGAAATCCACGTCACGCATGGACACATCCTTGCAGTGCATATGGGAACCCATCGACCAACCCCGATATATCACCGTCGGGCATACATATTTGAATTAATATTAAACTTTATATACAACCAATCAATCGGGAGATTATCCAGTGTCGGGGTAACACAGAGGCTATGTGGCGGACTGCAGATCCGCATACGGGGGTTCGATTCCCTCTCCCGACCTCCATCTTTCTCTGATTTTGTGTTCCGTTTAGTGTCCTTTTTATATGGTCTAACACCGTTTGTTTTTATAGATTGAACAAAACCTTTATAAACACTATATAAATAGCCCCAATCGGTGTAAAAGATGGCAAAGATGAACATTGAGAACGTGGTTGCCTCGACTTACCTTGGTCAGGAACTCGACCTGAACAAGATCGAAGAAGCTCTCGAGGGTGCTGAGTACAACCCCCAGCAGTTCCCCGGTCTCGTCTACAGGCTCAAGGAGCCCAAAACCGCAACCCTGATCTTCAGGAGCGGAAAGGTCGTCTGTACAGGAGCCAAATGCCGTGATGATGTCAAGGTCGCCATCGGCAAGGTCGCAAAGGACCTGGAGAAGGCGGACATCAAGATCACCATCGAGCCCAAGATCGAGGTTCAGAACATCGTGGCCTCGTCCGACCTCGAACAGGAGATCAACCTCAACACTGTCGCGATCACCCTCGGACTCGAGAAGGTCGAGTATGAGCCCGAGCAGTTCCCCGGTCTCGTCTACAGGCTGGATGACCCCAAGGTCGTCGTCCTGCTCTTCGGATCCGGAAAGATGGTCTGCACCGGTGCGAAGGTCCCCGAGGACGTCACCCGTGCCGTCGACAAGATCGCCGCAGAGCTCAGGTCCGCAAGCCTGATGGTCTGAGGTCAAAACGGTGCCGGAAGGCACCACCGAAACAACTTCCCACACTACTTCTATCGGAAACCCGGTATAGGGTTCCGAGGACTCATGCCTTCAACAGCTCGACCATGGCCACATTCTCCACGGCCTGGTCCTCGTATCCGAGGGAACCACCTGTGATGAGTCCCAATCTGGCGGCCTTCTCCTCGGTGGCATCGATGAGCGAATCGTCCCTGACCATACCGATATCATCCAGACGGGGGTCGTCTATGTCCACCAGGAGCGCCACATAATCCGTCCTCCCCTCTTTGGGCCTCATCTTGGCCATGGCCCTTCCGATTTGCCTCTCCCATGCCGCGTAGAGGATGATCTCGGTCAGTACGGTCTTGGACCTGTTGGTGCCCTCGCGGAACGCCCTCTCGGCATGCTCCGCGGCGGAGAGCAGATGATCCCTACCTACGACCATGTCCGGGTCCAGCAGCACACAGTCCCCTCCCATGGAGGTGAAGTGTCCCACCATCCGTTCGAATGTGGCATCCCCGCGCATCCCGATAACCTGAAAGTGCATCGGACTGGGATAACACCTGCCGGGCTTAAATGGTTGTACGGGTCGGACACCGTTTCCAGGTGGTTCCGTCGGGGGTGTAACCTTTATCACATTGGTGACGGTACGGGCACATAGGAACACGTGAGCCATATGAGCGACGAATGGGTAAGGGTCGCAGCTCCTGCGACGACGTCAAACATCGGTGCCGGATTCGACATCTTCGGACTGGCCCTGAAGGAGCCCTACGACATCATCGAGGGAAGGAAGATCGAATCGGGTATCGTCATATCCGAGGTCTCCGGTCCCGGATCCGAGGGGATCCCCACGGATCCCGACAGCAACTCCGTGAGCATCGCAGCAGCGGAGGTTCTCAGGAGATGCGAAGCGGACTTCGGTATCGAGATCAAGATCAAGAAGGGCATCAGACCCTGCAGCGGTATCGGTTCGTCCGGTGCATCCGCCGCAGGAGGAGCATACCTCGCCCACATCCTCTGCGGAGAGAAGCTCTCCCCCACCGAGGTCGTGCTCTGTGCAGCCCACGCCGAGAACGTGACATCCGGAGGATTCCATGCGGACAACGTCGCACCCTGTGTGCTCGGTGGTTTCACCATGATCCGCTCCTATGAGCCCTTCGAGGTCATCTCCATCAGACCTCCTGAGGGCCTGGGTGTCGTCGTGGCGATGCCCGACGTGCTTGTGCCCACCAAGGAGTCCAGGATGGTCCTCCCGTCGGAGGTGTCCGTCAAGGACCTGGTGTTCCATGTGGGGAACGCATCCTGTCTCGTCTATGCGATGATGACCGATGACCTGGGACTCATCGGAAGGTCTGTGAAAGATGCTGTCTTCGAACCTGCGAGGACCAAACTCGTCCCCTATCTGAAGGAGGCCGAGGCAGAGGCCATGTCCCATGGGGCGCTCGTGTCGTTCCTCGGCGGCTCCGGACCCTGTATAATATCATTCTATGACAAGAGCTCCCACGACGGCAAGGACATCGCCGAGAGCATCGTCAAACTCTACGCTGAAAAGGATATGAAATGCGACACCTGGATCACCGAATGCGGTGCAGGATGCAAGAGGATTTGAAATGGCAGCACACAAAGTAATCTGTTGGGACTGCGGAGTTGAGGTCGATGACCCCTTCGTGAACACATGCCCCAGATGCGGCGGTCTCCTGACCGTCAAAATGGAACTCGAGAAAGTCAAAGAGATGAAACCCCAGGACCTCCGCAGCACACCCATCGGTGTCTGGAGGTACGCACCCTTCATGCCCGTGGACCCCGCACACAAGGTCTCCATCCAGGAGGGCGGAACCCCCCTGTACCCCACGAAGGCCCTCGGTGCCGAGATCGGCGTCCCCAACACATTCGTGAAGTTCGAGGGACTCAACCCCACCGGATCCTTCAAGGACAGGGGTATGACCATGGGTGTGTCCCATGCCAAGGAGCTCGGGGCACAGGTCGTGGGATGCGCTTCCACAGGCAACACCTCCGCAGCACTGGCCGCATACGCCGCCAAGGCCGGTATGAAGTGCGCCGTGTTCCTGCCATCGGGGAAGGTCGCCATGGGCAAACTGGCCCAGGCCCTGTTCTTCGGTGCCAAGGTCCTGTCCGTGGACGGGAACTTCGACGACGCCCTCGCACTCGCCAGGAAGATGGCCGACGAGAGGAAACTGTACCTCCTCAACTCCATCAACCCCTACCGCCCCGAGGGACAGAAATCCGTCCTGTTCGAGATCATGGACCAGCTCAACTACGAGGTCCCCGACAGGATCATCCTGCCCGTGGGCAACGCGGCCAACATCTGGGCAGTCTACAAGGCCCTCACCGAGCTCGAGGAGGTCGGATGGATCGACAAGATGCCCATGCTCACCGGTATCCAGGCCGAGGGTGCGGCACCCGTCGCCAGGGCATTCGCCGCCGAGGCCAAGGACTTCATCCCCGAGCAGAACCCCGAGACCGTCGCCACCGCCATCAGGATCGGTAACCCTGTGAGCGGAAGGAAGGCACTCAAGGCCATCTACTCCACCGGAGGATACTGCACCACCGTCAACGATGAGGAGATCATCAGTGCACAGCAGCTCCTCGGAAGGAAGGAGGGCGTCTGTGTCGAGCCCGCATCCGCGGCATCCGTCGCAGGACTGAGGAAGCTCCGTGAGATGGGAATCGCAGACAAGGACGAGCGTGTCGTATGCATCTGCACCGGAAACGGTCTGAAGGACCCCGACACGATCATCAACAACTGCGCCCCGCCCATCAAATGCGGCAACTCGGTCGCAGATGTGGAGAGGATCCTCTCGGAGTGATCAGAAATCAAAGAGACTGGCCTGTTTCGGGCCGGTCTCCTCAACCTTCTTACCTTTTTTCCTGTCCTTAGTGGTCTCCGTGACCTCTGACCTATTTCCGGCATCCTCTGCTGGGAGTTCACCGTAATCGGCAGCCATGGCATCCAGGAGGGCCTCCTCCTCTGAGGGGGACATCTGCTGAACCATGTCGGCGACGGAACCGGTCTGGTCCTTCATGCTCCTGGCCAGGGATGGACCTATCCTCGGTATGGCGGCCAATGTCTCATACGGGGTGGCCATGACATCAGACCTGGAACGGATGCCCTTCCCGAACAGGATCCTGGCCCTGCTCCTCCCGACACCCCTGAACGAGACGAGGTCCATGAGCTCCTCCTTGACGCCGTATCTGATACGGGTCATCAGCGGACGGACCTTCCTCACCGCATCGGGGTTGAAGATCAATGCGATCTCATTCATGGAGTAGATGATCCAATCCATCATGTCCACCTTGGACCTGATGTCACCGGGACCAATGCCCATGTTGTCGGTCATCGTGTCCTCGGCGATCTCCTCGATCCAATCGTAGGTGAGGACCGCGGACTTCAGATCGCTCCTGAAGAAGTCGTACATGTAATCCTCGATGTCATCGGGGTCCACCAGGAGCCTCTCGCAGTACTCGTCGAACACCGCATCCAACCTGGCCTCGTCACACTTCTTTGGGTACATCCCCATCACATCAGGGGTCATGGCGGCGGCGATCAGGATCGGCATCACCTCGGTGTCATCATCGATCCTCATGACGGCATCCCTGAGTATGGATGCGGACATGGGGTCGATGTACAGGTCGGAGACCCTCTTTCCGAAGGGCAGTATCCTGATCATATCGCCCTCACGGGCGACCATCTTCTCCTTCTCCAGGAAATCCACCACGTTGCCCACGACACTCTCGATGCCGAAGAGCTGAGACACCGTACCGAAGAACGTCTCCCTGAGGAACGCCACCACGGACTCCTCCGAATCCGCATCGTCGGTGGCTATCAGTCCGAGGATATGGCTCCTGAGCACCTTGTCGTTGAACAGTTTGGATGTGAGCCTCTCGGTGTCGTGTTCGACATAATCCTCCATCAGATGCTCGAAATCCTTCTCGTTCTTGGCTATCAGGACGGCCTCCCCGTACGGGTCGTAACCGGGCCTCCCCGCACGTCCGCACATCTGCTTCACATCCATCACGGGGATGGGCGTGTTGCCGGAGTTGGATTCGAACCTCGTGGTGTCCCTGACCACCACCCTCCTTGCGGGGAGGTTGATACCGGCTGCGAGTGTGGGCGTGGCCACGATGCATTTGATGAGTCCGGCCCTGAACCCATCCTCCACGTAACGTCTCTGCCTGTAGGTGAGTCCGGCGTTGTGGAAGGCCATACCGCATTTGATGCATGAGGCGAGTTTCCTCCCGATGGCGGTGGAATCCGCATCTCCTTCGAGGATGTCCTCCTCCGCCCTCGACAGCTCCCTTCCGGCGATCTTCCCCATCTCTTTGGAGAACTTCACCGCGAGAGCCTCAGTGGACCTGCGGGAGTTCACGAAGACCAGACTCTGGCCGCCGTCCTCCACAGCCTGTTTCACCAATTCCCACACCGCATCACCGGATTTCGGGACCTCCCTTATGGAACGGTCGTTGAATGTGATGGAATCCTCGAGGAAGACACCCTCCTTCAGGGGGATCGGACGCCAGTCGCTCCTGACCAGGTCCGCATGGAGCCATTCGGCCAGGTCGTCGGCGTTGGATATGGTGGCAGAGAGTGCGATGATCTGGAGGTCCCTGTTCCTGCGCATCAGCTTGGTGAGGGCCACCTCGAGTGTCGGGCCCCTTCCGGGTTCGTGGATCATGTGGATCTCGTCCGCTATCACAAGGCCCACGTCCCGTATCCACCTGCTCCCGTGACGGATCATGGAATCCGCCTTCTCGGATGTGGCCACCACGATGTCGGCATCCTCCAACCCCCTGTCCTCCGAATCCAGGTCCCCTGTGCTGAGATGGGTCTTGATGTGTAGGCCGGAGAACCTGTCGAAATCGTCCTTCTTCTCGGATGCAAGTGCCTTCAACGGAACGATGTACAGGACCTTCCTGTGCCTCTCCACTATCGTCTGGAGTGCGGGGATGTAACCTATCAGCGATTTGCCGCTGGCGGTGGGGATCGCTGCCACAAGGTTCCTCCCGCTCAGTGCCACGGGTATGGCCTCCGCCTGCGGCGGGTGGAGTACGACGAATCCGACATCGTTCAGCGCCTTCGCCACCCTGTCGGATATATCGAGCTCGTCCACCCTCATGGCCTTCGCATCCCCGGAGGGTGTTATTTACTTTCCCCCGGACATCACGGAGGGCGACATAGCCAGTCTGTACCCCGAATCCCGTCTTCTCCGATGCTTTGCCAGTTACCTTTATAAAAGGGAGTCATTCATAGGGACGCTCCATGAGCAAGAGATTCGGTATCCCCGTCGCATTGCTCATCCTTGCCGTGGCACTTGTCGCCCCGATGGTACAGGATGAGACCGATGCGGCGGAGCAGTCGTTCTACATGTCGCAGCTCGACGCGAACGGGTGCGCGGTGTTCAACGCCCTGGGGGAGCTCCTCGGGAACTATTCCAACACCGCAACGGTCGATGTGACCTTCAACACCTTCACCCTGTACGAGGACGAGGGTTCCGCCAGGACCGCCGCCGAATCCACGGTCGATGACGCATTGGCCGCCAAATACTACAGCGAACCTCTGATCCCACATCTGTGGGACCTCCCCGTGATCTATCCCGAGGTGACCTACAACATCACCGAGGCCACGCTCCAGGACGACCCGGTCAAGTACTACATAGTCAAAGGCGTCAGCATCGTCCTCTCCGTACCGGCCGACATGGCCGATGATGGCAACACGGACATCAATGAGCTCGAGAAGAAGATCATGGAGGTCAAGGAGGAGGTCAGGTCCTTCACCCCCTCGGGCAACAACGACGCCGACAAGGTCAGGTCCATCGCAGGCCATCTGAAATCGGTGAAATCCGTAGACGACGAGGAGGGGCAAGTGAGCAACATCTACGATGCCCTGATCACGAAGAAATCGTCCTCCGCCGGTGTCGCGGCCGCATTCACCTATTACTGCATGGCCAACAGCATCGAGTCGGTCACGGTCAAAGGCGAGGTCTACGACGGTGACGAGTCTGAGACATCCTATTGGAACGTCGTCCGCACCGGCGGAATATGGTATGCCGTCGACACCGTGATGTACAACGGCGGCAACGATGCGTACCTCATGGCCGGATCGGCGACACAGGTGGTGTCCGGAGAGAGTCCGGAGCGTCTGTCCACGACCCATGTGACGGACCTGGACCTGTCCGAACCCAACGGATTGGACGCCCCCCCACTCAACAGGGCGGGATACCCCTATCCGGATGACACACCGTTCCTGGTGAAGTACGGCGCATGGATCATCCTGGCGCTCGTGGTCGCGATAGCAGGCTACTTCATGGTGAAAGCAGCGAAGGGGGAAGAGTGAGTCCGCAGAAGGATTCATAATAACATTTAATATCAAATCAATTTAGAGAGGAATTTGGGGTTAAAATGACAGAAAAGGTTGAAGTTAAAAGGTCGGCCCTCTCCGTGGAGGAGTGGGTGGACAAACAGACCTTCACCACCACGGAGGACATAGACATCCCCGACCTGATGGCGGACCGCGTCATCGGCCAGGAGGATGCCGTGGAGGTAATGAAAAAGGCTGCCTCCCAGAAGAGGCACGTCATGCTCATCGGTGAACCCGGAACGGGTAAGTCGATGCTGGCGAATTCAATGGTTGAGTATCTGCCGAAGGAGGAGCTCCAGGACATCGTTGCCTACCATAACCCCGAGGATTTCAACGAGCCGAGGATCAGGACGTTCCCTGCAGGCAAGGGGAAGGCCATCGTTGCCGAACAGAAGGCAGCGGCCGCCGCACAGAGGAATCAGAAGAACACCATGTACATCTACGCATGCGTGGCCCTGCTGATCCTCGGACTCCTCGCCGCCTTCCTGATGCAGAACTTCACGATCGCACTCATATCCATCTTCGCGGCCATGATCATCATCATGCTGTTCAGGAATCCCGGACAGCAGAGGAACGACATGCCCATCGTGCCCAAGGTCATCGTCGGACACGAGCCCGGCGACATACCGCCCTTCGTGGATGCCACGGGAACCCATGCTGGAGCCCTCCTTGGTGATGTCAGGCACGACCCTTTCCAGTCCGGAGGTCTCGAGACCCCGTCCCATGACAGGATCGAGGCAGGGGCCATCCACAAGGCCAACAAGGGTGTGCTGTACATCGATGAGATCAACATGCTCAAGATGGAGTCACAGCAGGCACTGCTCACCGCGATGCAGGAGAGGAAGATGTCCATCACCGGACAATCCGAACGCTCATCCGGTGCACTGGTCAAATCGGAACCAGTCCCCTGCGATTTCATCCTGGTCTGCGCAGGAAACCTGGATGCCATCCAGGGTATGCACCCCGCACTCAGGTCCAGGATAAGGGGATACGGATACGAGGTGTACATGAAGAGCACCATGCCCGACACCGACGAGAACCGCGACAGGATCACCCGTTTCGTGGCCCAGGAGGTCAGGAAGGACGCCAAGATCCCCCACTTCGACAAGTATGCCGTGGGAGAGGTCCTCAAAGAGGCCCAGCGCCGTTCCGGGAAGAAGGGCGAGATCACCCTCAGGATGAGGGAGCTCGGTGGACTCGTGCGTATCGCCGGTGATATGGCGGTCAACAAGGGACACAAGCACGTCTCCGCAGAGGATGTCATGGACGCCAGGAGCACCGCACGCAGCCTGGAGCAGCAGATCTCCGATGAGAGCATCGCCAACATGAAGAGATACTCCATGTTCAGGAGCGAGGGTTCCGCCGTCGGACTGATCAACGGACTCGCGGTCCTGTCCAACAGCAACAACATGTCCGAGATGTCAGGAATGGTCATGCCCCTCGCTGCGGAGGTCACCCCCGCGCAGACGGACAAGGGCGGGAAGCTCATCGCCACAGGTCAGCTCGGTGACATCGCCAAAGAGGCCGTGGACAACATCTCCGCCGTCATCAAGAAGTACACGCTCACCAACCTGAGCAACTGCGACATCCACCTCCAGTATGTGGGAGCATACAACGGGGTCGACGGGGACAGCGCATCCATCACCATGTCCACCGTCATCGTCTCCGCCCTGGAGAACATCCCCATCCGCCAGGACATGGCGATGACCGGTTCCCTGAACGTCAGGGGACAGGTCCTGCCCATCGGAGGGGTCACCGCGAAGCTCGAGGCCGCTGCGGAAGCGGGCATCAAGATCGCGCTGATCCCCAAGGAGAACGAGAAGGACGTCATGATCGACAGGAAGTACTACGATATGATGGACATCTACACCGTGGAGAACCTCCGCGACGTGTTCGAGTACGCCTTCATAGACTGTCCCAAGAAACAGGAGTATCTTGACCAGCTCCTGCCCCTCACCGTCGACGGAAGGTCCACCGCCCACAAGATGGTGGCACCTCCCAAGTACGTGTACAAGACCCCCGTTCCGACGGAGGAACCCGTCGCCACCGTGGAGACCACCGTTCACGTCCCGGTGCAGGCCCCCGAAGCGGACCCCGCACCCCAGTGATAACCCCTTTCCCGGGGGAGACCCCGGGCCATTTCTTCATCATATCACCTCACTTTCCCCGTTCACGTTATAATGAAGTGCGGTTATCCCCGGGGCATGAGCAGGAACGATTACAGTGCGTATTCCCTGGTCGTTGGCAGGTTCCAACCCCTTCACAACGGCCATATGGAGGTACTGTGCAGATGTGCGTCCGAATCAGAGCATCTCATCGTCGGTATCGGGAGTGCCCAGTACTCCCACGACCCGGACAATCCGTTCACCGCGGGCGAGAGGTACCTGATGATACAGAACGCCCTCGAGGATGAGGGCATCACGAACTACAGCATCGTTCCCATAGAGGACCTGAACAGATACTCGGTGTGGGTCGCCCATGTGATCTCCATGTCCCCTCCCTTCAAGAGGATGTACACCAACAACCCGTTGACCAAGCGTCTCTTCCAGGAGGCGGGATTCGAGGTCAGGAACTCACCCCTGTACAACAGGGAGGTCTACTCCGGCACGGAGATCCGTCGCAGGATGGTCGCCGATGAGGAATGGCGCTCCCTTGTGCCCAAGGCGGTGGCGGAAGTGATGGACGGGATCGACGGCGTCGGAAGGCTGAAGGACATCACCGGAGGCGGGGACAACGCACCCCTCCGAGGTCGATGACCTGGTATCCCTGCTCAGGGACAGGAAAAGGACCGTGTCTGTGGCGGAGTCCTGTACCGGCGGACTCATCGGGGCATCAATAACAGATGTGCCGGGATCGTCCGAGGTCTTCCTGGGAGGGGTCGTCTCCTACAGCAACGATGCCAAGGAATCCATCCTGGGGGTCGGACACACGACCCTGATGGAGCACGGTGCCGTCAGCGAACAGACCGCAAGGGAGATGGTCCAGGGCGCCGTCCGTCTGTTCGGAAGCGATCACGCCGTTGCGGTCACGGGCATAGCCGGACCGGGCGGGGCCACCGATACGAAACCAATCGGATTGGTGTACATCGCCGTGGCGGACGGTCCGCGTACGGTGATAACGAGGAATGTTTTCGGAGGCGACAGGCAGACCGTCAGGGATTCGACGGTCAGAGAGGCCTGTTCACTCCTCATTGATATGATAGAGGGAAGGTTATGATCGGAAGATACGAGAGACAGATGGACATCTTCGGGGAGGAGGGTCAGACGAAACTGTCGTCGGCGAGAGTGGGCATAGCCGGTTGCGGAGGGTTGGGTGTGAACCTGATCACCCAGTTGGCCGTGGCGGGTGTGAACCACTATGTCCTCGCAGACGGACAGGTGGCGGAGATCAGCAATCTCAACAGGCAGTTCATCTACGCACCCTACGACTGCAGACCCAAGGCATCGGTGTCCGGCGAGTGGATCCTGGCATTGAACCCCCTGGCCGAGGTGGAGGCCCATGCGGAACCTGTGACCGTGGAGACCAGGGCCATGTTCGCCAGATGCGATGTCCTCGTGGACTGTCTCGACAACATGGAATCCAGGATGGTCCTCTCCGACCTGTCAGAGGAGATTGGGATACCGTTGGTGCATGCAGGGGTGTCCGGGACACACGGCCAGATTGCGGTATGCGTCCCTGGGAGGACACCCTCGCTCAGACAGATGATCGGTACCGTAGGGGATCCGGAGGGGACCATTCCCTCGGTGGGTGCCGCAGTGTCCACCATCGCAGGGATGGAGGCATTGGAGGTCCTGAAGGTCATCTCCGGACTCGGATCCCAGGCTGTGGGGAAGCTTATCACCATAGATATGGACGATTGGACCACGGAGTCCATCGAATTCTGAAGGGGGTCACACTCCCCACATTTACTTCTTTTTCAAACACTACAACCATTACAAAGATAACAAATTACCATTATTATACCACATCGGCCATATACCCCTATGGACCGGAGACTCACGGAACTGGTGTTCCTGCTGGACAGGAGCGGGAGCATGCACGGACTCGAATCGGACACTGTGGGAGGGTACAACTCCCTGATATCGGACCAGAGGAGGAACGGTGGGATGAGGCTTGTGACGACGGTCCTGTTCAATGGCGACACGGAGATCGTCCACGACCGCGAGCCCATCCACAACATCCACGACATGAGGAGGGACGGATACACCGTGTCCGGTTGCACCGCGATGCTGGATGCCTTCGGTTCGACGATAGAGCACGTTTCACTGGAGCAGAAAACCTCGGACAGAATGCCGGACACCACAATCTTCGCCGTCATCACCGACGGAGAGGGGAATGCGAGCACACGCTACTCCTGGGAGAAGGTGAGGGGACTCGTATCCTCGAAGAGGTCGGAGGGATGGCGGTTCCTGTTCTACGGGGCGAACATCGATTCAAGGGAGGTTGCGATGGAGATGGGTATGGACCCCGACGAATCCGTGGAATACAGATGCGATCCCCTGGGCATAGGGAGGTCTATCGTTCAGTATCCGACATGGTCACATCCATCAGATGCACCGGGGACCGCTGAACCTCCAGATACGGAACATATCGGTAAATAGGCGGAGGGGATTCGTTCCATCATGGAACACATAATGACCGGGAAAGTGAAGGAGGTGTACAAGGTGGATGACGAGACCCTCGAGTTCGCATACACCGACAACATCTCCGTCTTCGACAAGATCATCCCCTCCAAGGTCCCCCATAAGGGAGAGACCCTCTGCAGGACCGCCAAATACTGGTTCAACCTCCTCACCCAGGAAGGTATCAACAACCACTTCATCAGCGAGCCCTCCAAGGACAGGATGAGGGTGAAGAGGGTCGACATCATCAGGGACTACAGCAAGATCGATGGGACCACCACCAACTACCTGATCCCCCTCGAGGTCATCTGCAGATACTATGCTGCGGGATCCCTCCTGGACAGGATCAAATCCGGCAAGGTAAAGGTCGAGGACCTCGGATTCCCCGCAGGCCATGAGGTCAAACGCGGAGAGAAGCTCCCCACACCCTTCATCGAGTGCACCACCAAACTGGAGGAGCACGACGAGAACCTGACCGATGAGGAGGCCAAGGAGATGGCCGGCCTGTCCGATGCCGAGTTCCAGGAGATCAAGGACACCGTGCTCAGGATCGATGCCATCATCGCACGCGAGGCCGGTAAGCGCGGACTCATCCACTGCGACGGTAAGAAGGAGTTCGCCTACGACAAGGACAGGAAGCTCATGGTCATCGACACCTTCGGAACCCTCGACGAGGACCGCTGGTGGGACGCTGACGAGTACGCCAAAGGGAACATCGTCGAACTCTCCAAGGAGTTCGTCCGCCAGTACTACCGCGAGACCGGATACCACGAGAGGCTCTACGCCGCCCGCGACAAGGGCGAGGCGGAGCCCGACATCCCTGCGCTCCCCCAGGACATCATCGACCGTGTGAGCAAGCTCTACGTCGACATGTACGAGAGGATCACAGGGGAGAAGTTCTGAGGGGACCCCTCAGAACAGATCCACTGAAACCATTTTCTCCTTTCTGGGGCACTCCAGGTCGCCTCTGACGGCGGCCACGGAGTACTTCATACCATCCCTCTTACCGGGGGCATGACAGAGTGCGTAGTTCGGACATCCGATATCCTCGCACTTGGACTCCTGATACGTTATGACACTGCCCTCGATGGCCTGCTTCTTGGGTATCGCCGCGGGCGTCACGATCTTCTCCACGACCACGGCCGTGACGGCATCACCGTCATACTCGTGGCATTCGTGTGTCTGCGGCCTGACCTCCGTGACCCTGTATCTGGAACCGGGTTCGAGGTTGAAGCAGACCCCTTTGAGCCTGCAATCCTTGCATTCGGTCAACGGTCCGATGAAATAGAACTCATTCCCAACCTCGGCGTGGGTCTTCCCCAATAAAGTGATCAATGCCATTCTCAAATCACCCCTGTTGCTACGGCGACCGTTTCGGCCACCTCTCCGCTGATCCCCTTGTCACCGAGGATCGTGAACCTGTCCGACCTGATCTCATGGGCGTGGACCATGCAATCGATCAGATCCTCAGAGGTCAATCCCAGCCCTTTGGCGGTCGTGGGACACCCAATCTCCTTCAGTGTGTCCCTGATCTGCCTCCAATCACCGCCGTGGAGATACATCGTCATTATGGATGCGACCCCGCACTGCTCCCCGTGGAGCGCCCTTCCGGGATGCCTGAGGTCGATCATATGCGAGATCATGTGCTCCGCACCGCTGGTGGGCCTTGAGCTTCCGGCGATGCTCATGGACATTCCGGATGTGAGTATGGGTTTGATGGCGAGCCACACGCTCTCCTCCACACCGGGTTTGATCAACGGGGCGGCATCCATCATGGACTCCGCGGCGAACATCGACAATGAATAGGCGGACCTGCTGAAATCTACGTTCCTGAGCCTCCTGGCGAAATCCCAGTCCCTGAGAGCCGTGAGATTGGATATTACATCGGCACAACCGGATGCCAGGAGACGATAGGGTGCCTTCACGATGACCTCCGTGTCGGCGATGACACCCATAGGCGATGCGGATGCGACCGAACGGGAGCCCGTGGCCGATTTCAGGGATGCCCTGTTGGATGCTATCCCGTCATGTGCGGCGGATGTGGGGATGCTGACGAACGGAAGGTTCAGGTCCTTGGACACGATCTTGGCGGTGTCGATCTTGCTCCCTCCGCCCACGGCGAGGATGAAATCGGATCCGAACTCGGAGACCTGCCTCTCGACCATCTCCACGGTGTCGGTGGTGGCATCGCCCACGATGCATGTGTCGATGTCGTACCCTTGCATGTAATCCAGGACGGCCCTCCCTGCGGCCTTCATCGTGGCGTTGCCGGTGATCATGGTGCCTGTGTGTCCCGTATGGATGTTCGCGCACAGGTCCCTCACCTGTTCGAGGACCCCGTGTCCCGCCAGGACGTTCCTGGGGAACTCCACTATCTTTGCCTTGAGGAAATCGGTCATATCGGATCCGCCTGTATACCCGCCGCATATCCCATTGGAACTATATTGTTGTTCGCCGAACATCGACGGTACGATAGGTTATTGACGATGGAACGTTGTGACGGTGATATGCCCAGGGCAGTGTTGTTGTGCGGAAGCGCCAGGACCGATGGTGTCACCCGGAGCATGTGCGATGCGGCCTCAGACCACCTGGGGTCCATCGGATGGGATGCGGAGACGATGATGATCTCCGACCTCGATATACACCACTGTACGGATTGCGGTTCATGCAGGGGTTCCTGTTGCGTCATCGATGACGGGATGGACACCGTGTACCGGGCGTTCATGGATTCGGACCTCCTGATCCTCGCATCACCGATACACTTCAGCGGCCCGTCGTCATTGACCAAGACGGCCATGGACAGGTTCCAACCCTGGTGGTTCCACAGGGACCTCCCCCATCCGGGACGGTGTGCGGGGATGCTCTGCGGGGGCAGTGACGAACCGCGTTTCGGGAACACGGTTTCGATTTTCCGTGCTTTCTCGATAACCGCCGGAATGGAATGGGTCGGACATCTTGAGATATCCGGAACTGACCGCAACGGTTCCAAAGGTGTGGGGGAGAAGGTGTCCGCCTTCCTGGATTCCGTACTTCAGGGATCGAACGGTCTGATCTGAACGGTGATGCCCGTCCTGTGGGACGGTTCGTATCTGCAGAACGGTATCGCGGAGGGATTGTCCTCATGGATGTCGGTCCACATGGATTCGGTCACCGAGCCATCGGTGTCCAGGATGCATGTCTTGTAGAATCCGGCGTCGGTGATCCTGTCCAGTATGTCCCTAACATCACCGGATTTCCGTTTGGATATGAGTCCCTTCGAACCTTTGACGAACACCACGGGGATGACGGAATCCGATACGGAATGGATGTCATCGAGATCGGAATCGGACCTGATCGTGTGATAGGGGGCCAGAAGCATATCCGCATTGGTGTTGAAGGCATCGAACACATCGTCCGCATCCTCGATGTGTGTCATGAACCATATGTCCGCACCGCGGACCCTCATGTTCTTTATGACCTTCTCACCGAAGAAACCGGTGCCTATGCTCTCCGCGTCGACGATGACCGCAGGGGCCCTGGATTCCCTGATGATCCCCATGGGCATGGCCTCATCGGAGGGTACCATCCGGGTACCCTTGCCGACGGCGGCCCCGTTGAACCATCCGTCTGTGCACCATAGTCTGCCGTCCTTCCAGACGGTCATGAATGCGGGGATCTGCATGGTGCTCCCCCATGCGGTACCCGATGATAAAGACCTCTGACATCCACATTGGAACACATGGCACTTCTATGGATTCTGTGAAACATGGAATCCGGATGGAATAGGCTGGGATGTGGAATCCGACCCTTGTTCATTTAAGTATGTAGGGGGTAGTTTGATACGGGTACGACATACTGATTCCTCGGAGTTATTAACAGCCCCGAGGACCCCCGACACATCAAAGGAACACCGGCTCCGGAACCCCTCGCAATCCCCGATGTCAGCCCTTGTGTGAGCCTCTGTGCAGGACAAGGATCGAGACGATGATGACCATAGCCACGAGGATGGCCACGGCGTAGGCAACGATACCGCCTGTATCTCCACCATCTCCGTCGACGACGACATCGCCGGGATAACCCTCCCAGGAACCGCTGTGCTCCGACGTGCAGTGCATGGTCGCACCACAGTTCAGGAACACCGCATTGCCGAAAACGGGCATAGGGCCGAGGAAACGGATATCCTCCATCCCGGAGCAGTATGCGAACGCCTTGTCACCCACGGTTGAGAGCCCCTCCGCCAGTTCGACCTCTTTCAGGGAACCGCACTCCTTGAACGCGTTGGCGCCGATGGATGTCAGCGAAGAGGGCATCTCAGCGGATGCCAATGAGAAACATCCGAAGAACGCCGAACTGCCGATGGTCCCAACGGAATCAGGGATGGATATGGACAGAAGCGATTCGCACACATAGAATGCGGAATCGCCTATGGATGATGGTGAACCCCTGAACTCCACAGATTCCGCCTTGGTGTTGTAACAGAACATCCAATCCGCCACATCCCTTAGTCCCGACCCGATCGTTATGGATGTCGCCGACGGACAGACCTTGAACGTCCCCTCCCCGGCGAATGTCACCGAATCAGGGATCACGATCGTCTCGAAGGAGTCGCATTGCCTGAAGCTCTCGAAGCCCAGATACGTCACACCCTCCGGGATTACCGTGTCCCTCAGACCGGATGCGGCACGGAACGCCTCATCCATGATGACCTCCAGGGTGGACGGCATCGAGATGGAGGTCAGACCACCGTTGTAGAAGAACGCCCTCTCGCGGATCGTCTCAACCCCCTCGGGTACCGAAACATCGGTGATGTCCGTACGTGGACCCATCCCGGTGTTGGAGATGTTCTCCCTTCCGGAGAATGCGTAAGCCCCTATGGAGGTCACCGGGACATCCCCGATCCGTGACAGAATGGTCAGTGAGCCGTCGGAGGACGGCGTACCGCCCATGGCCATGGCCTCCCCTTCGATCACGATGTACTCGACGACGGAACCGTCACCGGAACCTTTCGATATCACCTCGATCGTCTCTCCCGAGGACCATCCGGTCGCATCGGGCAGATGGTGTACCAACACACCATCGGGGATGCGGCATTGGATGTCGGGCATGGGGCCCATGAAGTACAGGTCCCTCAGAACCGGACAACCGTCGAATGATCCCTCCCCTATGGTGAGGACCCTCTCGGGGACCACTATGACAGCGGCCCTGTCCGCGGACACGGAGTTCAGTTCGGTGACGTTGTACCCCTCCAACACAGTGGGGATGTACAGCACCGCCTCGTCCGACACGACCGAATCAATGGTGGAACGGTAAGTGGCGAAATCGCTTCCGAAGGTCCTGTACTTGTACTGGGAACCGTCGGACAGTTCGATGACCGTCCCATCGGATTGGTCCGAGACGGTTACGGCGGACACCGTCAGCAGACATATGGCCAGGAGGAGCGGGAGATACCTCATGTGATCACAGCATGTCTAGTCCGACCGCTATGGCGGAGACGGTCGCCACATCGGGATCGCTTGCTCCGGTGATGATCAGAACATCACCATCCCCGATGCCGGTGATCCTGCGGACCTTGCCGGCGAACTCTGGGTCCATCTGGTCAATGTTCCATGTCTTCGGCATGATGAGTTCGCCGTCATCCATTATGAAGACACCCGCACCGTCGGCACCCGCGATTATGGCCCTGTCCCTCTGATACATACCGTCGGTAACCTTGTTGATGCATCCGTGAACGATCACCCCGCTGTTGAATGCACCCGGAACGTACTCCGAACGGGGTGCGGAGACTATGTCCACGGGGATGTTTCCCAGGAACTCCCTCCCGTAATCCGACAGGGACATCCCGGTCTGTTTCACATCCAACATCTTCCACTCCTTCAGGAGCTCTATGAGTCCGCGGGTGCTGCCCTCGCCGATGTTGAGCACCTCGGAGAGCTTCGCACGGCTCATCTTCCCATTCTCATTCAGGGTGTGGAGGAAGTAGTAGATGTGGGCATCACCGAACCTGCAGGCCGGGCCCGTGCACACCTGGTCCATGAACCTCATGCGGTTGGCCTCCCGATACCGTGGGAACGTATCCCCTCCGTGAGGGAGATCACCTTGCTGACGGACACATCCTGTCTCCTCGCTATGGAGATCTCGTTGTCCCCTCTCAGATAGCAGACGATGATCGAGGCATCCTCATGGACGAACCCCCTTTCCCTGAGGTACTCGAGACAGGAGAACTCGTCATCCCTCAGGGAGACAAGCTCTCTGCACATGTCCTCGGTCATCCCAGGGACCTTGGTCCCCGCATCGGTCTTCTGGTCATCTATGGGACAGGAGGACATGGTGCTCTTGCATATGGGACACCTGCTCCTCTCACCCGACGGTACCAGACCGACGAATCCGCAGCGCTTGCAGAGACAGGATAGGTAGTCGAAGCTCCAGTTACTGGAATCGCATAATGGACATCTGTCGGGGCCCTTCCTGTCCATACGATAGTCCTGTTCGAAACCACAGTCGGAGCACTTGCACTTCCTTACATCCTCGCACCAAAGCTTGGACCTGCATGCGGGACAGCGGAGAGGGTGTTCCTTGCGGCTCATCCACTTGTGACCGCATGACCTGCAGGTATGGTGTCTGAGGTCCTTGGCGTTCCACCTCTCGGATTTGCATGACGGACATCTGACGGGGACAGGTTTCTGGGGATTGTTCTCCCAGGTGTATCTGCACACCACACAGACGTTCCTGCATACCATGTTGTCCGAGCGGACGGATCTTCCTGCGGATACGTTCCCCTCTTCCGTCATCCTGCGTACCAGAACAGAAAGACGTCTGAGTCCATTCTCATAGTCATCTACGGACAATTCGTTCATTCATGCACCACATCCCTTGTATCCGTTATCATTGGATGTATAATCCAACATCAAGAATGGTTATAAAGTACACTGTCAAATTGTATTATATTAAGTAAAAAAACAGGATCATCGAGAATAAACAATGACATTATGCATCATCCGAGGTGGATGATTGGGGACAAAAACGTCATGATGTATCATGTTCTTCTCAGGAATTTTATACTTCTACAATTATAACGTATACATATTTGACTGTATTTCTGTAGTTGATGACAACGTGGATTCCGATGTGGAGATAAACTCCGACCTGCACCACAACTCCGTCTGGAACCATTGTCATACTCATCCATGCGATGATTCTCCCAGCGGACCGCCTGATACTCGGTCGGTAGTCCTGATAACACATCATGAAGAAGACTGATTACCCTGAGCTTTTGGGAATGGAATCGGAAATGGTTTCAGTACATGGACATGGCATCATCGGTGAAGACCGAATCATCCACCACGATGCCGTTGTCCACGAAGGCGGCCATGATACGGTCAAAGGAACGCCTGACATCCTCCAGGGACATATCGAACTTGACGGAGATCGCCTCCGGACCCATCCCGGTGAAATGCAGCGCCAGGATCTTGGCATCAAGGGAGTCGATGTTCAGACGCTTGGACAGGTACGCCACGTTGTCCAGGTAATCGTCCCTATGCTCCATCATCTCCTTGGACACCGCCTTCCACATGGCATCGTATACCGGATCGGAGAAACGCAGCATCATCTGTGTCGCAGTGAGTCCGGTACGGCGCAGGAGGTCACGGAAATATATCGTGGCCTCGGGGAGATTCCCGTTCCACAGATAGATGAAGGCCATCCCGTCGGTGAACACATACCTGAGGGACAACCTACCGTCGGACCATATCAGATTGGACCTGTCGGAGTCCTGCCGCTCCTTACCGCATCTCGGACATGTGGACCATTCACCGGTGGACACCCACTCCATCCCGCAGAACGGACACTGGTTGTCCCTGGATGTGCGCTTGGAACTGCAATGGGGGCATTTCGGATACGGTGTGGGCAGACGGAGGATGAAGGAACGTCCGCATGAGACGCAAGCATGCACCTCCGGGACCTCGTTCCACTTCTTGGACTTGCATGACGGACATATCTTGATGTCCTCTGAGGTACGGCCCTCCCTGGACACCCATTTGTATCCGCATCTCCTACACTGGAGACGGTAGACCGGCTCATCCCATCTGGATGATTGGCATGCAGGGCACCTGTCCGGACGCTCCGAACGGTTGCGCCACACATGTCCGCAGCGACGGCACCTGAGCTTGTGGTCCCTGGGCAGGTTCCAACGGTCAGACCTGCACATGGGACAGCGTTTGGGATCGTGGTCGCCCCTCCTCATCCACACATGGTCGCATTGGTTGCAATGGAGGGAGCCGGGTTCGGAACCGTCCTTGATGGATCCGCATCCCGGACAGGGTTCCCCTATGACCTTCCTGGTCCATTCCGTTCCGCATTCGGAACAGCGGGCCTGCTTGCTCACAGGTTCATCCCAAAGGGACGTCTTGCACCTGGGGCACAGGCGAGGACGTGAGAAACCCTCCTGGACCCAGGAGTTACCGCAACGGTAGCAGTACAGGTCGTCTTCGATGGTCATTATCCCTCAATGTACCTTTTAGGAAGGACATAAACCTCTCCATCCGCATCCAGCCCCACACGGGCCTCCACTTCGTACACATCGCGGATCAGTTCCTCGGTTATGACCACCTTCGGATCGCCGATGGTGACTATGCGTCCGTGCTTCATGATTATGCACAGGTCACAGTACCTGGCCATCAGGGAGATGTCATGTTCGGCCACGAGAACGGTCATGTCCGTCTTGGACATGCTCTTCAGGTACTCCATGACCTGGAGCTTGTACTTCATGTCCAGATGGGATGTGGGTTCATCCACCAACATGAGCTTCGGTTCCTGTACATATGCCTTGGCTATAAGTGCGCGCTGTCTCTCACCGGATGACAGCAGGGAGACCTGTTTCCTGCGGAGATGGTCGATGCCGAAGGTCTGCATGGCCTTCCTGGCCATGACCTCGTCCTCGGGGTTCTCCCACCAGATACGGTCCACGAACGGATACCTTCCGAGCATCACCATGTCCATGACGGTGGACCCGAAGGTCTGTCCCGCCTCTGCGGGGACGGTGGCCACCATCTTGGCCACATCCATGGGCTTCATGGAGGAGACATCCTGTCCGTCCACGGTGATGGAGCCGGAGGTCATGTCGTTGATCCTGCAGATACACTTCATCATGGTGGACTTTCCACATCCGTTGGGTCCGATCAATCCGACCAGGAGCCCCCGGTCCACATCCAGGTCTATGTCCGTTAGTGCGTGGAACCCGTCGAAGACCATGTTGAGTCCGCGGATCCTCAGAAGGGGATCATCCATCGTACGCACGCCCCTTCCTCATGAGCATGTAGGCGAATATCGGGGTACCGATCATGGCGGTGATGGCACCCACAGGGAGTTCCAACGGTGACATGACCGTCCTTGCGATGAGGTCGGCGAAGAGCATGAGCATGGCACCGAGGACCATGGATGCGGGCATGATCAGCCTGTGGTCACCGCCCAATGCCATACGGCATGCGTGGGGGATGACCAATCCGACGAACCCGATGATACCGCAGAATGCCACACATACGGCCGTCAGGACGGATGCGAGGGTCATCATGGAGACCTTGAACAGCCTGACGTTGAGACCGAGCTGCTTCGCCTGGTCCTCGCCCATCATGAACAGGTTGTAGTCCCTGGCCCATATCATCGCCACGACGGACAGGAGGACCGCCGGGATGAACACGATCCATGCGTTCTCCCAGGTGATGTTGGCGAAGGAGCCGTACAGCCACCACATGACGTCTGTGAGGTTGTCCTTTGCCATGGACAGGAATATCGTCTGCACGGAAGAGAACGCGAACCCCACTATGGTACCCGCCAGGATGTAGTTCACCGAGGACCCTCCGGCACCTTCGGCCACACCCATGGTGATGATGAAGGCGATTATGCCTCCGATTATGGCCGCGAATGGGATGACGTACAGTGTGTGGGCACCCAGGAACGGGATGGTCGTCCCCAATGCCACGGCGGCTATGGCCAGACAGCCGGCCCCTGACGAGACCCCGGTGATGTACGGGTCCACCAGGGGGTTCCTGATCAATGCCTGGTACATACAACCGGCAACCGCCAGTCCGGCACCCACGCCGATGGCGGCCAGTGCCCTGGGCAGCCTCGCCTGATAGATGTAGAGTTCCACGGTGTTCAGGTTCTCCCCACCCTTCTGGATGGCGGACACCAATGCGGACACAGCCTCACTCACTGGGATCACACCTCCCGAGGATATCGATATGGATATCAGGAACGCCACCAGGGACAGGACCACCCCCAGGGCGCAGATTATCCTGAACCTGCGTTTCTTCAATGCGATCTCGCTCTCGTTGTCATCGGGGATGGCCATATCCCTGCGCAACGCCCTGTACCCCTTCCTGAAAAGACCCGGCGGACGTCCGCCGGAACCGGTACTTCCATCTTCAACCATTGTAAAAACCTCAATAGAACCTGACGGCCAGGAGCAACGCCCCAATCGCCACCGCGAACAGGACCGCCCAGGACCAATGATGGAAGCCCTGGGTCTCCAGGACCTCCAACCTCTCCTCATCCGTACCCGCACCCGCGATGGATGAGAGACAGTACACCGCACCGAGGTCGTTGGCGGCGTACAGCTTACCGTCGATGACGGTGACCTGGACCATGGAGAACGACTGTTCGGTGCACGGCCTCAGCAGGAGCCTCCAGTCCTCGTCACCGGTGTCCGCGTCGATGGCGGTCACACCTCCTCCGGTGGGCCACATGGCACCGGCGGAGTAATCCATGGCGTAGACCACACCGTCCGCATAGGTGAGCTGCGCCTTGATCATCTGATAATCCGATGACATCCATACGACATCACCGTTCCAATCGAACCTGTAGACGGCGTTGCGGACCTCCGCGGAGGAACCGTCCGTCATCCTTAGTGTCGTGTCCCCCGATGATGTGGGGGTGATGTAGGTGATGAAACCGTCATCCAATGCGACGGGTTTGGTCATCAGGACACCGAGTCTGATGTCGTTGCCATCACCGTTCTGGACCGTGTCCCCTGTGACGGGGTCGATGAACAGTGAGAAACCCTTCTCAGGGATCATCGCACTGTCCGTACAAGTGACGATCAGCACCGATGCATCCGGACTCAGGGTGACGGTGGCGGCGGATCCGGGAGGCACATTGGTCTTGCCCTCGGCCCTCAGATCGATCACCCTCTCGACCCATATCGGTTCCCCGGTGGATGCGTCCAGGGCATGGAGGTATCCCTCGTAACTACCTATGAACAGCATCCTGACCCCCTCCACGACGGATATCACCGGTGCGTGGTAGTAGAAGCATCCTCTGACGCCCACCTGGGGCTCATAACACCAGACATCGGAAAGATGTCCGTCCGGTGAGAGGGCACAGCACATCACCCTGCCGTCGGCGGTTCCGAAGTAGAGTGCCCCGGAGTCGTAGACGGGTGTGGTGGCGCCGGTGACGAACACCCTGCCGTCCCAGGCGATGTCCCCGGTTCCGGTCTTCGGGGGATCGAAGGGGATGGTCATCCTGTCGACCTCCTTCCCGGTGAACCTGTCGAAGACGATGACGTCCCCGTTGGTCATGGAGACCACCAGGAACCCGTCGATTATCACAGGGGTGGTGACCTCGTAGCCGGCACCGATGGACCCGTGGTACTCCCACATGATGTCCCCGGTGAGACGGTCGAGACAGTAGACACGGGGGTCGGCATCCGAACCGGATGCGCCGTATGTGCCCCCTGTGGTGTGGTAAAGGAGGTTCCCCGCGACGACCAGTCCCGAGTCCACATATCCGGTGGTGTATGTCCTGTACCATTCCACGGGGAGTTTCGGTTCCTCCGGCCCGTGGGAGGATGAGACCCCGTCGGACGATGATGAACCACCCAACTGCGTCCAGGCCGTGGGGCTGTCAGGAGTGACGACCGGCGAGAAACCCTCGGGATAGAAGGCCAGGGCCATGTTGTCCGTGAACCGGACCGTGGAGGGGTCGTCCCCCTCGTACATCCATCCGTCCACGGACCAGGTGAACACCCTCCAATCGGAGACCACATCGGTCCCGCCGGATGTCACGGTCCTCCCTATACCGTCTATGACGACAGGGGTCCCGGAGACCCCCTTGCATTCCATCAGGACGTCCAAACAGGATCCCTCGACGGAGACGTCGATCCACTCGTAATCGCCGTTACCGTAGTCGATGAGCAACGATGAGCCCGCATTCCCGTCGGTGTCCGACAGGATGGATGGTACGGTGATGACCACGGCCAACACAATGATGAATGATACCGTCCGCCTCATCATACCGACCTCTGGTATCTAAGGTAGTCGGCATAGTCATCGCCGAGATACTTCGGGACCGTGTCCAACGGATCGCGGTCGGTGAACTGCGAGGGGAAGAACGCCTTGGCCAGCAGCTCCGCCGCCTCGGACAGCCTCGGACCCGGCCTGGACAGGATGTCAGCCGCATCACCGGAGAATATGTACACCTCCCCGTTCCTGAATGCGGGTGTCTGCTTCCACACCGGGTCCATGGAATCCAAGAGGGATTGATACTCACCCTCGGATGTTATCTCGTGTCCGTCATAGATGACGACGATCACATTGGGCTGTTTGGCGTAGATCTGCTCCTTGGAAACCATGAACCAGGACGATGCCTGGGAGTCGAAGACGTTCATGGAGCCGGCCCTGTCGATGAGGTCGGACATATAGGTGTCCGAACCCGAGGTCCAGGGGGACGGTGATATGGAGAGGGACACAAAGACCCTCCTCTCGGATTGGACCCCTATTATCCCTGTGATCGCATCCATTGTGGACCTCTCGGCGCTGATGACATCGTTGGCGTTGGAGCTGAGGCCCATGGAGGATGCCACGATCCACAGGTTGTCGTACAGTTTCTCAACATCCGTAGCGTCGTAGAGCACGACACAGTCGATGCCGGATTTGCGGAGCTTGTCGGCCATGGACACATGTTCACCGGTTCCCCCGTCGCAGAAGACTATGTCCGGACCGAGTCTGACGATCCACTCGTAGTTGGGGTCGGTGTATCCTCCTATCTTCTCGATATCACCGGATCCCCTCCTTTCGACGATCTCGGACGGATAGTCGCTGTAGACATCTGTGCCCACTATGAGGTCTATGCCCCCGAGGGAGCAGACCATCTCGGTGATGGAGGGTGCAAGGGTGACGACCTTGAGCCTCTCCCCCGTGTTGAGGGATATGCCGTCCCTGGCGTAGCTGTAGTAGGTGAAGCCGGTATCGTCGGATCCGGGGACCACATCGGAGGCATCGGATGCCCTGGCCCAGCAGATGAGCCTGACATCGCAGACGTCCACCGATGATGGGTCCTCCACCGGGGTCCATGAACCACCCTCCAGGATGTACATGCCCCAGACCTTGCCGACCAGGTTGCCCTGTCCGTCTATGGATGAGACGGCCCTGACCTCCTGGTCGCGGTAGATGAGCTCGTAACCGTTGAGATCACATGCCAGTTCGAGGGCGTCGAACCCGTCGGAACCCTCCTTGAAGGTGAGTTCGGTCCATGTCACATCCCAATAGCCGAAATCTATGACGACCCCGGATGTCCCGTCGCTCTCCTCCGCGGTCAGACCCACCAGGGGCACAGCGACCATGATGGCCACGACCAGGGTGGCGGACATCAACAGTTTGAGATGCAATGAGCGCATGGTCAACGCACCTGCAGAATCTCAGAGGGAGTTGGGAGGTCTACCGTGTTCTGTGTATCCTCCGCAACACTCGTCTTCAGGATTAGACCGAAGTAACGGTACTTCGTGATGTCATGCATACCGAATGCAAAATCATTGTACTCCCAATAATCAGGATTGTCCATGGCATCGGCTTCAGGACTGTATGAATACTGATTCCAATACAACCAACTGCCGTATTCCCCTCCCGAACCGACCTTCAGATCCTCGCGACCCAGGAAAGTGACGAACCACCCGTAGAGTGTTGGATTGGTCCCATAGGTGAAGAATGACTCACCGTCTATCTCATAAGAGATCGAACCGGCCCCACCCTCATCTGAAACGACGACCTCATATTCCGAATCGGGGAAGAAGTATGTCAGGATTGCATCGGCAAGTGCCTCGTTTGCGGTCTCACCGACACCCGATATCCAGACACCGTGCTTCTTCTCAACATCGGACAGGGGGATGGCCCTGAGCCATTCGGTGGAGTTGATCTCCTCCAACATCTGAATGAAGAACCATACCCTGTATTCGACCTCCACCTCAGGTTCAGTGTAAATGACTTCGCCCCTGTCACCGATCTCCTTCTCGGCATATCTGAGGGCGATGTTCATCCCGTCCGTATATGCGGAGGAGGCATCGTTCATGACGACCCATCCTCCCGGCGAAGCCCATCTGAAAACGGTCCAAACGTGGGTGTCGGTGTTCTGCACGCCATTGACGGATGCTATGTTCCCGTTGGCACGGTACTTGATCCCACTGTCCGGGAATGCGGATTCCAGGAGTTCGCGGACGGTCGTCCCCGTCCCTTCGGAACTCACTGGTTCGGAACCGTCGTTGGGGTCCATCCAGACCTGTGCCCCGAATGTCGATCCGGGCTGAGGCCCTACCGCATCCTTCTCATCACCGTCATCATCCCCCTGTACGAGGAGCACGGCCGCCAACGCCACAACGACGACGGCGACCAATGCCACGGCTATCATCGATTTGCTATTCATATCATCACAACCTGTCGGCGAGACCGGTGTCCGGGGTCATTCCGAACTCGATCTCCACGCCCTTGCTCGAGGTGCTCCCCTTCATGTCGATGGAGAGGACACCTTCATTCACGGTTCCGGAGATGTGTACGACCTCCGGGTCCGCCTGATAAATGTAATAGTAGACGTCGACGGTCTTCCCGTTCATCGAGGGGTTCACGTCGATGTCGATATGGTATGACTGGATCCCGTCGACACCGTCGCCGTAGATCTTTATCATGAAATACTCCAGATCGGCACCGTTCGCAGCTTCGGATATCGCAATCTTGGAAGCGGTCTGGAGATTCGGCTTCTCTGTGACGGTGACCTCGGCCCCGTCGGGCATGACCCCCGTCACCGTGACACCCTTCCCGGTATCGAAGGTGACCTCAGGGTTCTCGGTCCACTTAGCAACCAATGTGATGCCGTATGTGTAGGGGTACACCGTGTCCTCGGTGAACATGGTGCCGTCATAGAACCATCCGACGAACGCATATCCGCTGCGGGATGTCTGGGGAAGCTTGCCCACAGGCCTGTCCTCGGTGACGGAGATGGACTTGGCGGATGAACCGCCGTTGCTGTCGAAGCGGATGATGCTGTCCTTCAACCACTCGGCCTTCAGGACCAGGTCGGAGGACACCTTACTGAACTGGGGTGTGTACTCCACATCACCGGAGAACCATCCGCCGAAGGAGTGACCGTTGCGGGTCGGCTCATGGACGTAGCCCATGATGTCACCGTCACCCACGAGGATGCTGCCGACCGACGATCCGCCGTTACTGTTGAATGAGACCGTGTGGGCATCACCGAATACGGCGGTCAGGGTGATGTCGGAGGATATCCTGTCGGTTGACACATCCCAGATCGATGATCCATGGCCCCAGCCCCTGAAGACGGAACCGTTCCCGTCCCCGACTTCGGGCGCATCTATGAGGGATCCGACGATGAACCTGTCCGTCACGGCATCGTCGCCTATGACGAAGGTCACCGTACGGTAGAGTGCCTGGAAGTCGTCATAGTTGGTGACCTTGGCCTTCTCGCCATCATCGAGTGCGTCATACCTCTGTTCAACACGGATAACATCCGCGGGGAGGACCTTACCCGACTCAGAGAAGGATATGATGCGGTCGATGTCGGACATCACATCGGATGCGGTCTTCTCCGCACCGGACATACCGTAGCAGAACAACGTCCTGTCGTTCCTGATCAGGAGATATCCGTCAGGGGATATTGTGAAGCTCTGGAATGCGAACTGGGGTAACGAGGGGGTCTTCGAGAAGACCACATTTGCAGACGTCTGACCCACGGAGTCCTTCAGACAGTAGATGTCGGCACTGCCGTTCTGACTGTCCGCAGCCTCTCCGGCATTGACCTTTCCATATTCTATGATGTAGATGTACACCGCATATCCGTTGGATTCCGTGGAATAGGCGGTCGTCAGGGACACCGTGCTCTTGGATTTGATCGGAACGGTGTACGCCGTGGCCATCGTACCATCATCGGCGATGTCTATGACGGTGAAGGGCTCATCGGAACCCATGGTGCTCCCGCCTCCACAGATGTAGAGACGGTCGTTCCATATCACCGGGATGGACTGTGTACCACCGTTCGCGACCTGGGATGTCCATTCCCTCTCGGATGACCTGTCGAAGGAACCGTCGGAGACCTCGAAGGAATGGATCGTCAACATCTTCCCCTTGTTGCTGCTGTCGGGATTCTCTGCGTATTTGGAGATGTTCAGAGCGATGTAAACCCGGCCCTCGTACACAGCGGCACCGGACGAACAGTAGACACCATCGAAACCCATGGAATCCAAGATGGCCCCAGTGTCCGTGTCGACCAGATATACTATGGCGGCCATATCCAGAACGACACATGCATCACCGATGAAGGCCGGAGCGGCATTGTACCATCCTCCCTTGCCTTCGATCACCCATTCGGGCGTTACGACCTCGTCCCTGCGGTCGGGATCAATGTCCTCGGATGAGAAACAGGCGAAATCCCCGCCATAGGTTCCGAAGAACACCCTTCCGTCATTGTATGTGATCGGTCCCTGGACCTCTCCACCGCCGATGGGCTCGGACATGAAGAGCTGTTCCAGAGAGTCGGCATCGAACGCCACCATGGTCGTGGAACCACCGTTGGATGTGGGGACGAATATCTTCCCATCACCGTAGCAGATAGCCATGTTGTAGACGGCCTTGGACTCACATGTTGCGGAGCGCACAATCTTGCCTGTGGATGTCTCCACACATCTCAGTGTGTTGTCCGAGCCGTTGTAGTAGTATGTGAGGTCCCCGATGCATATGGCGGAACCGGGTGTCGTCCAGTTGGCGGAACTCGAACCTATGTCCCCCGTGACCTTCCAGACCTCCCTCATGTCGGTCTTGGTTATCGGTGTCCTGGCATCGGAGACGCCGGGTGTCCCCGAGCCCCCGAGCCATTGGGTCCAGTCGGATTGGGGGCCTTTCTCCCCCACTGTCGGCACATCGGGACCGATGGGTTTGTCCGGATCGACAGGGTCCGTCGGAGACACAGGGGTGTCGGGAACGACAGGTTCCTCCCCCGGGCCTATGTTCATCAGGCAAAGGCCGGCTCCGCCGACCACTATGACGACGGCCACCACTGCCGCCAGGATCTTGATGGAAGTCATGGATACCACCGGGAGATAGCCGACAGATCGACAGATACTCCCGATATCACACTTTGTTGTAATTTATTTAAACAGAATTGCGATTTTTGTCCCAACCCGCGTCCAACTTGAAAATGAGTAGTGTTTTCCGGGGACATGCGTGCATTTCAACTGGATAATCGATGGGGACTGCATCCCGAGAATGAACATGATAACCGTATCCCACTGACATCGATCCACCATTTCGGAGTGGTTACAGTTGTTCTCTCCGATCCATCAGTGAGGATGATTGTCACACAGGACTTGAATGATCATCGGATCCACGGAGTATTATGGTTGGGAAGAACCCGTGCGACCAACATGGGCCACACGGAGGTTGAGAATTGTTGTCAGAGGTTCATCTCCTCCAAGAGGACCTTGGCCTTCTTGTTGTCGAAGACGA
>CAZCMJ010000004.1:42680-49332 GCA_964499845.1 uncultured Methanomassiliicoccales archaeon | reverse complement strand
GGTCTTGAGAGAACAGATGAAGGAAAGAACTTGCCGAGTAGTCAGCTGATAATAAAGAATCTTTCCTTGAAGGATGGTATGTTGGTCGGCAGTGCTGATTATGGTTATGGATATGGCGCATTTGTGTGTGTAGCAGATGACATGAAGCAACTTACTATAAGTGGTTGCAAATTAATCGATTATACGATCACAGCTCAAGGCAATGTGCGTGTGGGAGGTTTCGTAGGATATACATGTAACTCTCTGAATACGGCGGACTCTCCCATAATCATAGAAAACTCCACAATAGAATCAAGTACGATTACAGCGGAGAATTCTGTAGGAGGCATAATAGGTCATATTGGAGGTGGAAATAATTCGAAAAACATAGTGATAACCGATTGTAAGGTTTATAATTGTAATCTGTCCACGGTCGATGATTCTTGGAGGGTTGGATCAATGGTGGGTACATTGGGAAACGAGCCTCTGAAAATCAATAATCCCGATGTTTCGAATTCTACACTGACTCAAAAAGACCAGAGGGGTGACACTATTGTGCCTCCTTCTGATCAATCATACGTCGGAAGGATAGTTGGCGGAGATAACCTGCTTACCATCGATACCTCTAGTTGATGGGTTGGTAATAAACAGGGCCTTCGGGTCCGTCTTCCCATTCTGACTCCGTATCGGAACGGATTCTCATTTATGTGTGATGTGATGTTCAAGCATTCCTCTCGTGACGGATGGGCTTGTCGCTATGCAGACCAACGCTTCAGAATTCAGCTGGGGAGCTTCTCATCCGTTCATACGAACGTGGATAGGATCAAGGACGCGATATTTGGAACCGTATGGTGCACTTTTTGTTCAGCCGTCTGGGAGAGGATGAGGGGGTGTAATGGCAGTTTCTTGTCGAAGGTATTTACATCCTGCCTGATCCGTTCGTATGTGTTGGTGACGCATGATGTCATTGTCATCCAGGATGTTGTATATCCTCGACGGGGACTTAATGGCGGATGTGTCGTCACCTCCACCACTGAACTATTCTGCTAAATACCAGGTGTCTGACAAGTTAGTGGTCCGTGATGACGGGAGATAAGTCCTCTTTTTCGGTAGCAACAGTTACATGATGGTTCGCAAGTCGGTCCTGCCCTTCATGGAATTTTTCAGAGTGGTCAGAACAACCATGATATTTGATATAGGGGGCTCAGCCAGGATCGATGATTTCTTCATCATTAGTTTCAGGAATCTGGCGATATATAGATTATCGAAGATCTCGGAAAAACGGACGGTTCCGAGTGTATCCATCATCCTTCCAGTCGGGGGAGGTATATCTCTTCATGAGGGCGGTTGCTCCGCCCCCATCATGGTCATGGCCCCAGTCGCTATCTATTTAATAAAGAAGATAGTCGGACAGCCCATGCGGATCGCGGCCGTTTTGATAGACAGATGCCAGAACAGGAAATGCAACCATGAATGCGAGAGATTCTGCCCCCTCAACAGGACAGGGGTGGAATGTGTCACATTCGGTGAGAGGGGTAAACCGGTGATATCCGAGACCCTCTGTCAGGGATGCGGTATCTGTGTCAACAAATGCCAGTTCGATGCCGTCAAGATCATCGGTCTCGCCGATGAGCTCAAGGAGGAGATGATCCATCAGTACGGTGAGAACTCCTTCCGTCTCTACAGGCTCCCCGTACCCAAGAAGGGACTCGTCACCGGTATCCTGGGACCCAACGGTATCGGAAAGACCACCGCCATCAAGATGCTCTCCGGTGCGGAGACACCCAACCTCGGTAACTACGAGAACCCTCCCGCCAGGGAGGAGGTCCTCAAGCACTTCGCCGGTACGGAGCTCCACGATTATCTGGAGAACGTCTACGCCGGAAAGGTCAGGACCGCGATCAAACCCCAGTACGTGGACAAGCTCCCGCTCACAACCAAAGGTGTCGTCAGGGACCTCCTGTCCAAGGTGCAGGACCGTATGACTGTCGACGAGGCCGCGGAGCTCTTCGACCTCACCGAAGTGCTCGACAGGCAGTTGGACAAGCTCTCTGGAGGAGAGCTTCAGCGTCTCGCCATGGCCGCGACCATGATGAAGGATGCCGATGTCTACTTCTTCGACGAGCCCACATCCTATCTGGACATCTATCAGAGGGTCAAGATGGCCCGTCTAATCAAACAGCTCAGCATGGACAAGCAGGTAATGGTCATCGAACACGACCTGGCCATCTTGGATTTCCTTGCCGACAACGTAAATGTCGTCTACGGTTCCGAGGGAGCCTACGGAGTGTTCACCCTCGCAAGGCAGGTCAGGACCGCTATCAACGTCTACCTGGACGGTTACCTCCCCGAGGAGAACATCAGGTTCAGGGAGAGGCCCATCGAGTTCGAGGCATCCCCTCCCAGAGGGGACTGGCAGACCGCCGACCTGATCAAGTTCGACAGCCTCAGGAAGGACTTCGGGGAGTTCGAACTGGACATCTCCGGCGGTTCCGTGAAGATCGGTGAGTCCGTGGGTATCGTCGGACCCAACGCAACCGGTAAGACCACCTTCGTCAAGATCCTCGCCGGCGCCATACAGGCCGACGCAGGGGAACTGGACGGGAAGGTCAAGGTCTCATACAAACCCCAGTACATCACCGGAGATTACGACGGCACCGTTCAGGACCTCCTGTATGCCAAAGCATACGAGACCGTCAACTCCGGATTCTTCAACGGCGAGGTCATCGAACCCCTCGGCATCAAATACCTGATGGACAAGCAGGTGGCCAACCTCTCCGGAGGGGAGCTGCAGCGTGTGGCCATCACCCTCTGTCTTGCGACGGAGGCGGACATGTACCTCTTCGACGAACCATCCGCATATCTGGACTCCAACCAGAGGATGAACGCCGCCAAGACCATCAGGAGGATGATGGAGAAGACCGGTCGCAGCGCCATGATCGTCGATCACGACATCTACTTCCTCGACATGGTATCCGATTCCATGATGGTCTTCGGAGGCGAACCCGGACACCACGGTGTGGGAGACGGTCCGTATGACATGCGCGAGGGTATGAACAGGTTCCTGGATGCCGTGGACATCACATTCAGAAGGGATGCAGACACCCACAGGCCCAGGATCAACAAGCCCGATTCCAGGCTGGACAGGGAGCAGAAGTCCAAGGGCGAGTATTATTACGCCTGATGAGTCGTTCCTGTGGCAGGGTATTAATAGAAGGTCAATCGGTGATGAGCCACATGGGAAGAGCCGATACCCACGTCCATACCGAATACTCGGGTTTCTCCAACCTCGGGGTCATGAAGTTCCCCGAGTCGGTCACATCCCCCGAACAGCAGGTGGACAGGGCCCGCAGGAACGGCATGGATGTTCTCGGCATCACCGACCACGATGAGACCCACGGTGCATTCATCGCACAGAGGTATGCGGAGCGCTTCGACGACATCGATGTCATCGTGGGCGAGGAGGTAACCACCGCCGACGGTGAGATCATAGGTCTCTTCCTCACGGAGAGGATCCCCAAGGGACTCCCGGTGGAGGAGACCGTGGACATCATCAGGTCCCAAGGCGGTCTGGTGATCGCACCCCATCCCTTCAGTTTCCATGTCTTCGGACTGAAGGAGAGGATATTCTCCCTGGACATCGACGGTTTCGAAACCATCAACGGAGGGCATCCCGACAGATACTCCAACGCATTCGCCAAGAGGGTCATGGACGCCTACCCCGGAAGGTGGGCTGCCATGTCCGGGAGCGACGCACATTCCCTCTACACCTCCGGATTCAATTGGACCGAGTTTGATGGAAACACGGCAGAGGACTTCAGGAAGGCTGTCCTCAACAGGACCACCCGTGCCGTGGGCGTCCCTGCCAATGTGTTCACCCAGGTCCAATGGAGTGTGGATGTGGCATGGGGCGGGAGCAAGCTCCTGTACCAGTCCCTCAAGGGAAAGCTCATAAAACACGAGGACGACCGTCTGGCCGAGAAGATTGAGAGCATCAGCAATCTGAAGAAGGCCACCGGGATGGTCGCCGCCACGGCCTACATCCTACCGCCCATATCCATCATCGCCACACTCCTGAGCACATCATATCTGAGCATCGGTGCGAAGAAGATGCTGAAGCAGGCCGATGAGCGTATGACCCGTATCGACGGGATCATCAGGGAAGCCGATTCCGGGAAGGTATGAGCCCCGACACATTCTACAAGATCGGGGTGAACATCCCCGAGGACCATCTCGAGGGATTGATGGACGCGGTGAACGATGCCATCGACCCCGTTTATCCAGGATATGACCGCACATTCTCATATTGGAGGGTCACCGGCACATGGAGACCGTTGCCGGGTTCGGAACCGTACCTCGGTGATATCGGAACGATAGAGGTCGCCGAGGAGATGCGTGTGGAGTTCGCAGTGAGAGAGAAGGACCTGCGTCCGGCGTTGGAGGCCGTCCGCAGGGTGCACCCGTACGAGGAACCCGCGATAGACGTGATCCCCATGATCGGGTGGAAGGGCCTGATCACTCCGTCTTCTCGGAAGGACGGTAGATGAACAGGTTGTCGAAGGACTTCTGGAGTCTGTGGATCTTCAGGCTCTGCTTCCTGTAATCCAGTTCATCCTCGTTCAGGATCCCGATGGCCACGAACTCGTCCAGTGCCCTGTATGCACCGTCGTAATCCGAATCCACTCCGACCATCATGTCGATCAACCTGTTGCGGCAGGAGATGGAACTCGGAAGAACCCCGTCATTGTCCTCGAGGAACCTCTCCCTTATCGAGGGGAAGATGTCCAGATTCTCACAGCAGACCATCTTGGCCTCATCGAAGCGGTCCGCGCCGAACAGTCCGTCGATATATCCTTCGTTCATGAGGAATCTGGTGTAATCGTCCATCCCATGGTCCTTGGAGTACTCCCCCGCGACGATGGAAAGTCCGTAGTTGTGGTCCTCGTACGAACGGGCCATAAGGTCCCTGAGGAACGCCACCGGTGACGAGGTGTCTATCCCTGGAAGGTACCTCCTCATCTTCACCTTGGTGGGGTCGTTGAGTCCCGAGTACCATTCTTCCAGTCCTGCTGCGGATACCTCCGCGGGGATCGCCTGTGTCATGGTCATGGAATCCCACAACTCCGATAAAACAGTGATGAACGGTTCACTCGTCCCCTTCGGAGAACCTGTCGATCAGGACGCGGTAATGGGCCATGTCCCTGCGGACCTCCATGATGACGGCCTCCTGTTCGGGGTCCCCCAGATCCGTTTCGAACAGCGATTCCAGAAGGGACATCGCATTACGGTACTTCGCATCCAGTTCACCGACGGTGTACGGGTCGCCGCGTTTCGCAGGGGATCCCGGTGTCACGTCGACCACCTCTCCCCCATCCCTTCCCTTGGGGATGAAACCGCAGCTGATCTTCACCACGGAACAGCGCGGGGATATCCTCACACCCTGTCCGCAGTCGTCCTCGACGATCCTGTACACGTCCTGGGGGTCTTCCATGGTATCACCGAATCCGATTCAGAATATGATGTTTTCCGAATCCTCCAGGATGGTGATCCGGGGATCCACCGCATGGGGTTCGGAACAACATAGCATGTCGGGGGTCCAGACGATGCGCCTCTCGAATCCGCACCTCCTGTCGAAGCAGTTCCTGTTGCAGTTGCGGCAGTTGTACTCGCTGCAGGGTACGGGGGTGATGGTGATCTCCACGGAATCGTCGTACCTCGCCCGTATTGCCTCCTCCATCTCGTCCGTCTCATCGGCTATGTCGCGGACGGTCATATTCCTGGGGAACACCATGTGCATGTCCACGTAGATCTTGGGACCGTACTTGATCATCCTCAATCTGAACACATCGATCCAGTCGTCGTGCCTGTACTCGTTGATGGACTCGGTCACCGTCTCCAATATCTCGCGGTCCGCCTTGTCCATGATGTCGTCCATACACTCCCTCATCATCTTCAGACCGGTGATCAGGATGATGACGCCGAACACTATCGCGATGGAGGAGTCCAACCAGCGTGCGTCATAGCCCATGGCCATCGCCACGTACACAACGACCAATCCGATCAGGATACCTATGGAGGACACCGTGTCGGAGCACAGATGTTTCCCGCTGGCCACGAGTGCGGGCGAACGTGTCCTCATACCCTTGCGGATGGCGATACGACCGACCACAAGGTTGGCCACCGCCGCCAAAGCGACCAACACGAGACCCACATCCAGGTCGGAGATCTCCCCCGGATGGAGGAAGGATTGGATGGATTCCACCATGATGAGCGCTCCGGCGACCATGATCATCGTGGCCTCTATGGAGGCGGATATCAGCTCCGCCTTACCGTGACCGAACGGATGGCTCCTGTCCGCGGGTTGTGCGGATATATACAGTGCGAACAGCCCCACGAATGCCGCTATCACATTGACGATGGATTCCAACGCATCGGTGAGGATGGCCACCGAACCCGTCAGATAGTAGGCGAAGAACTTGACCGCCATCAGGCTCACGCCTAGGATGGCTATCACCTTCTGGAATTCGAAGTTGGCATCCGACACTTTGACCACAGGATTCTGTATCCGATGGCGGGATATATGATGATTTTCAGTTAGAATAACCTAAAAATGTTCAGGAGGGTCGAAAACGGACTGTCCTGCCTGTGAGATTCGTCTGCAGTTCTCTCCGAG
>CAZCMJ010000004.1:0-42580 GCA_964499845.1 uncultured Methanomassiliicoccales archaeon | reverse complement strand
GATCGAAATCCTCAGAAGAAAGGGAGTTCTATACAAATCTGGCAATCAGGGGAGGTATAGCGTACGTGAACTGTGCCGTCGGATGGATGGTGCATACTATGAGATGGCCATGCTCTGAATCTGCCAAATGTGACGGCATCCTGTGATGCTCTTCACTCACACATCGGAAACGGATGTCCTGGTTGTCCTGACGATCGTGGGGATGGTGGGGGCCCTCATCAGGACCCGTCCGCCTTGTCCGAACCCCTCATCATCGACAGGAAAGCTCCGACGATGCACATCACGAAGCACGTCCCGAAGGAGTACATCAGCACGTCCAGGAAATCTCCATAGGTCTCCGGCGTTATGTTGTCCGCGGAACCCATTATCACGGTGATGAACACCATGGCTATCCCCATGCTGACCATCATCCCCGTCTGCCTCATCACCGATGTCATGGCGGATGCCTCTCCGGTGTCCGTCCTCCCGACGGAACCCATGATCACCGATGTGTTCGGAGCGGAGAAGAAGCAGAACCCGACACCGACGACGATCATCGTGATGATGATCTGGACGAACGACGTGTCCATGCCGAAGGTCATCATGGAGAACAGTCCGGTGGCTATGATCAGCATCCCTGTTGTGGGGAGGATACGTTTGTCCGCGATCCTGTCCGAAAGCCTCCCGAACGCAGGTGTACCGACAGCCTGTATCGCAGGCTGGACGAGCATCATGATCCCGGCCTCCGTCGCCGTCAGACCTCCGATGTGCTGCAGATACAATGCGAGGAAGAAGGATATGGAGTAGGATGCGGCATAACTCAGGAAGGTCGCTATGCATGCTCCAGAGAACACCCTGTTCCTGAACAGGGACGTCTTCAGCAGCCTGTACGGGCATGACGTCTGGGACCTTATGAACAGTACGAGAACGACCAATCCGACGACGGTGGCCACCACGGCCCACATCTCGGGCAGGTTGATGACCCCGCCCATGGTCAGCAGTATCGCCAACGCATACAGGACGGAACCCTTCGAATCGAAGCGACCTCCCTCATCGGGACATATCTCACCATCGAACCTGGACATGAGAACCAGGGACACCAACGCCAGCGGGAGCACCACGAAGAACACGTTGTGCCATCCCACAAGGTCGTTCAGCACACCTCCCAACGGCGGACCCGCCGCCAATCCGATGTAGACGCACATGGTCTGCACACCTATTGCACCTCCCCTGTTCTGAGGGGGATACACATCCACGACCATGGACATGCTCGTACAGGTTATGGCGGCCGCACCTGCACCCATCAGCACCCTGCACATGATCAGGAACCAGAAGTTCGGAGAGACAACCGCGAGCACGCAGGCGACGAAGATCACCATCAGTCCCGCCATGTACGTACGTCTCTTACCGAAGATGTCCCCCACCTTGGCCAGGGGGACCATGAATATCACGGATGACAGGAGGAACGCCGTGTTGACGTACGCCAGATCGTGGGATCCCACGGAGAACTCCATTCCGATCCCCACGAGGGACAGGTTCATCATCGTGCTCAGGAGCGGTGTGATGAACCCCGAGATGCTGCACGCCAGCAGCACAAGGCGACGTTCCCCCTGTGAATATGCCATCTCAGGACGCCTCCGGATGTGATCTCACGAACCTGGGCACCACGAGGAACAGCAGTCCCGCGACCAGCGAGACGATGCCCATGAGCAGGAACAGTCCCGGATAGGTTGAACCCGCAAGTACGAACAGGGGCACACTGATCAGAGATATGGAGAACTGTCCGAGGTTCAGGGATGTGGTGTATCCGCCCATGATCTTCCCGGATGTGGATGCGGTGGATTGGGAGGCCAGTGTGTTGGCAACCGGGGGGACGATCAAACCTATTCCAACACCGCTGAGGATCAGCGTCATGAGCGCCATGGCAACCGTGGGACTCACGGTGAGGAGCGCCAATCCGACCGCCATGGCCACGAATCCGGCTCCGATCAGGTTGAATGGACCGGTCATCCTCACGAACCTGCGGTACATCAGACTCATGACCATGTTGGCGATCCCGTGGATCCCCAGGAACAATCCGACCAACGACGATGATACACCTATCCCCTCCAGATAATAGGGGATTTTGGTGGGGATTAGGAAGGCCATCAGCATCAGGGTGAAGATGGTGATGTAGCACACCGCGATCAGTCCTTTGTTGGTCTGTCCCTTTGCCCCCTCATCCTGTTGTTGGACATGTTCGCGGTGAACGGGCTCCCTCATGGACAGGATGCACATGATCAGGATCGGAACACCTATCAGGTACACCAGGAACGGGTCCCTCCAGCTTATCTCCGCCAGGGAACCGCCGGTGAACTCCAGCACCAGGACCCCCAGCCCCATGGCCGCCGACTGGTAGCTCATGACCTTGGCACGGTCCATGCCCATGTAGTACTCGGCGATCAACGCCGTCACAGTGGCCGAGATGCCACCGATACCGACACCGAGGATGAACCTCCCTACGAGTATGATGGTCAGATCATCGAGGAAGTATCCCGACACACCGGCCACGACGAATATCGTCAGGGAGATCATCAGCACACGGACCTTTCCGAACCTGTCCGCCAGAGCACCCATCGCGAACCCCAGTACGGCTATGGCCAACGAGGGCAGGGTGATTATCAGGGACACCATGAACTCGGAATCCGGGAACACATCGTTTATCATCGGTAGTGCGGGCGCGACGGCCGCACCTCCCATGAGCATAAGCATCGAACACAGCAGTATGGCCAACAGCGTCAGTCTGTTGGGCCTGAAACCATCACAGGTCATCACCCCTTGCTGATCATAGCCATATATAAAGTACACGAAACCGTCGGAACCGTATCCTTCCCTTCGTCCGGTCGATTCCTATATTACGGACCCCTGCAATCAACGGAAACGATGACAACAGACCCCAAGATCCCAGAGATCGCCGAGAGGATACGCGCACTCCGCGAGATGTGCGAGTTCACATGTGAGGAGATGGCGGAGGCCACCGGAGTGGGGGTTGAGGAGTACGTGTCCCTTGAATCAGGGGACAGGGACTTCGGATTCACATTCCTCTACAAGTGCGCCCAGAAGCTCGGAGTGGACCTGATCGAGATCCTCACCGGGAGCAATCCCCATCTCACCGACTTCACCATAATCAGGGCGGGACAGGGACTCCCCATCAAGAGGCGCGAGGGATTCAGCTACTTCCATCTCGCCGCCACCTTCAAGGACAAGATCTCGGAGCCCTTCCTGGTCAGCGCACCTTATATCGAGGCGGAGCAGGACGCACCGATCCACCTCTCCCATCACGAGGGGCAGGAGTTCGATTATATCATGTCAGGAACGCTCAGATTCTCCCATGAGGGGAGGTTGGTGGATGTGGGTCCCGGTGATGCACTCTACTACGACTCCGGTAAGGGACACGGCATGATAGCGACATCCCCCGAGGGATGTACCTTCCTGGCCATAGTGATGAAAGGGGAGGGTTCCGATTGATCGGACTTTACAAGGACTACCTCAGGGAGACGGTGGATGGGAGGGGGATCGTCACCGACGCCCATATCGACTGTCCGGAGGACTTCAACTTCGCCTATGACGTGGTGGACAGGATCGCCATGGCGGAACCGGACCGGAGGGCGTTGCAGTGGTGCTCCGTCACCGGTGCCGAGAGGATGTTCACATTCGGTGACATCAGGAGACTGTCGGACAAGACCGCCAACTACCTCACATCGATGGGGATAACCAAGGGGGACAGGGTCCTGGTGGTGGTGAAGCACAGCTTCCAGTTCTGGTATCTCTCCATCGCACTGCACAAGATCGGTGCGGTGATGGTCCCCGCAACATTCATGCTCAGGAAGCATGACATCGAGTACAGGGTGAACGCCGCGGACATCAAGGCATGCGTGTGCACCACGACCTGCGACATAGCCGACCAGGTGGACATCTCCGAGGACATCCCCTCGTTGAGACTGAAGTTCATCCTCAACGGACAGAGGGATGGATGGATCGATTTCGACAAGGGTGTGGAGGATGCCTCCGAGGGATGGACCCGTGTCCCCAACAGGTCGAACGACATCATGCTGATGTACTTCACATCCGGCACCGCGGGGAACCCCAAGATGGTCCTCCAGGATTTCTCATACCCTCTGGGGCACATCCTCACTGCCAAGAACTGGTACTGTGTGGACCCCGAGGGACTCCACTTCACCATCGCCGACACGGGATGGATCAAATGCGCCTGGGGGAAGCTGTACGCACCCTGGATGATGGAGGGCGGGATCTTCGTCTACGAGTTCGACAAGTTCGAACCCCATGACATCATGGACAAGGTTGAGAGGTACAGGATAACCACCCTCTGCAGTCCCCCGACCATGTTCAGATTGTTCCTCAACGCCGGAGTGAAGGGTCACGACCTCTCCTCCCTCACCCACACGGGGATAGCGGGGGAGGCGCTGAGCCCGGACACATACTACAAGTGGTACGAGGAGACCGGACTGAAGCTCATGGAGGCCTTCGGACAGACCGAGACCGCACCCATAGTGGGGACATGGAAGGGCATGGAACCCAAACCCGGGTCCATGGGCGTTCCGTCACCCCTGTTCGATGTGGACCTCGTCGACCCCGAGGGGAACAGCGTCCCCGCCGGGGTGGACGGGGAGATCATAGTCCGTCTCGACGAGAGGGAACCTGGCATCACCGTCGGATACCTCGACAACGAGGAGAGGAACAGGCAGCTCAGGGAGGAGAAGGTGCACCACACAGGTGACGTGGCCTGGAAGGATGAGGACGGATACTATTGGTATGTCGGAAGGAACGACGATATCATCAAATCCTCAGGGTACAGGATCAGTCCCTTCGAGATCGAGAGTGTCCTCATGCTCCATCCTGCGGTGTTGGAGTGCGCCATCACCGGTGTACCGGATCCCGTGAGGGGACAGCTGGTCAAGGCCACGATCATCCTCAGGGAGGGTTACGAGGGCACCGAGGAGTTCGCCAAGGAGCTTCAGCAGTACGTGAAGAAGGAGACCGCCCCGTACAAGTATCCCAGGGTCGTGGAGTTCGTCAGGACACTGCCTAAATCCACCAGCGGAAAGATCATGCGCAGGGCGATCAGGAAGGGCGACGAACAATCCAAGGGTTGACCTTATAACCGCCCATGCCGTTCCATCCCATGGAGGAATATGGATGAGTGATTGTCCGGAGGACGTGAAGAGGGAACTGGGATTGGTCCATGTGTACACCGGGAACGGCAAGGGCAAGACCACCACGGCATTGGGTCTGGCCCTCAGGGCCACCGGCAGGGGACTGAACGTCATCGTCCTCCAATTCCTCAAACCCGACGGGGGATACGGTGAGCACATCGCCGCCTCCGGGATGGAGGGCCTCACGATCATCCCCATGGGTCCCGACCACATGTGCGGAAGGGAGGTCACCAGGGAGGAGGACCTCGAATATACAAAGAGGGGGCTGGCGAAGGCCGAGGAGGTCCTCACATCCGGGGATTACGACCTGGTGGTCCTGGATGAGATCAACAACTCCCTGAGGTTCGGTCTCGTGGATGCTCAGGGCGTGATATCCCTTCTGGAGAGGAGGGCCCCCCACACCGAGGTCGTCCTCACCGGCAGAGGGGTTCCGCAGGAGATCGTCGACTATGCGGACCTGGTCACCGAGATGACATTGGTGAAACATCCGTTCGACAGGGGTATCAGGGCCCGCAAGGGTATAGAGTACTGACCGGAAACGACCTTGGAAACCTTCTTTTTATTCTTTTACGAATAATTCACGCAATCAGATATTATTATCCCCTCGGCCTAGACCGTCTCCATTATGACAGTGTATGCGGACATCACCGAAACGATAGGGGAGACACCCATCGTCCGTCTCAACAGGATCGCCCCCGCGGGGTCCGAGGTCTACGTGAAGATCGAGAAGGGGAACCCCGGAGGGTCGATAAAGGACCGTGCGGTCCTCCAGATGATCAACGATGCGGAGGCCAGAGGTGTCCTGAGGAAGGGCGGCACAATCGTGGAGCCCACATCCGGGAACACAGGTATCGCCATCGCCCTCGTAGCCGCGGCCAGAGGATACAACGCGGTCATCATCATGCCCGACACCATGTCGAAGGAGCGCATCTCCAGCATGAGGGCCTACGGTGCGGAGGTAATCTTCTCACCTGGTTCCAAGGGCATGGCAGGTGCCGTGGAGATGGCGGAACAGGTCGCGAAGGAGCGTGACGGGTTCATCATCGACCAGTTCGGGAACCCCATGAACGCCGCCGCACACCGTACAGGAACGGGGGTGGAGATCCTCAGGGACATCCCCGATGTGGACCTGGTCTTCGCCGGATTCGGTACCGGAGGTACAGCCACAGGTATAGCACAGACCTTCATCGACGCCGACGTGAAGGCGAAGGTCATCGGTGTGGAGCCTGCGGAGAGCCCCCTGGTCACCGAGGGACGTGCCGGACCCCACAAGATCCAGGGCATAGGTGCCAACTTCATCCCCGGGAACCTCGACAAGGACATCCTCGGAGGCATCGTCACCGTCCGTGGGGACGATGCGATCGCCACCACCGTGGCCCTGGCCAGGGAGGAAGGTATCTTCTGTGGCATCTCCTCCGGGGCCGCCGTCTTCGCGGCGATCCGCGAGGCGAAGGAGAATCCCGGGAGGAAGATCGTGGCCATCCTCCCCGACGGTGGGGAGAAGTACATGAGCACAGGGATATTCGACTGAGGGGAAGAGGAATGCCGGTCAAGATAGACGACGGCCTGCCCGCATACTCCATCCTGGAGTCGGAGAACATATTCGTCATGAGCGAACAGCGTGCCGACACCCAGGACATCCGTCCCCTGAAGATCCTTATAATGAACCTGATGCCCACCAAGGTGGAGACCGAGACGCAGATCCTCCGCCTTCTGAGTAACAGCCCCCTCCAGACCGATGTACAGTTCCTCCAGGCCGCCACACACGAGTCCAAGAACACATCGCAGGAGTATCTGGAGAGGTTCTACCATACATTCGATGATATCAGGGACAAGAAGTTCGATGGTATGATCATCACCGGTGCCCCGGTGGAATCCATCGACTTCACGGACGTGGACTACTGGGACGAGCTCTGCGAGATCATGGACTGGACCCGCACCAACGTGTGCTCCACACTGTACATCTGCTGGGGCTCCCAGGCCGGACTCTACTACCACTACGGCATCCCCAAGTACCCACTGGACTCCAAGGTCTCCGGGATATTCGAGCATCAGGTGATCTCCCCCAGCGAACCCCTGCTCAGGGGATTCGATGACAGGTTCTACATGCCCCAGTCCAGGCACACCGAGGTCAGGGAATCCGACATCTCGAAGAACCCACATCTGCACATAGTCTCATCATCACCGGCATCCGGTGTGGGGATAGTCATATCGGAGAAGAACGAGGTCTTCATCACCGGACACTTCGAATATGACAGGGGGACCCTGGCGTACGAGTACGAGAGGGACCTGAAGGCCGGTATGGACCCCCATGTCCCCGACAACTACTTCGAGGACGACGATCCGACGAAGGATCCCGTGTTCAGATGGAGGGGGCACGCCACCCTGTTCTTCACCAACTGGCTGAACTACCACGTCTACCAGCAGACCCCCTACGATATCGACATGATCGGAAGGTCCTGAACCATGGGCACGGGGTGAGTCGGTGATGGGCGACTAGCGGAGGTATACGACCTCTCGATCAGGTGCCCCGACCCGTCCCCCGTCATCCCCTCATGTGCTCCTTGACCTTCAGGTCGCCTATCACGACGTTCTCCCTGCTTTCATCTGGGATGCAGACGGTCCTCGTGAGCAGGACCGTCCTCCTCTCCATGTCCAACCTCACCTTTGTGAAGTCCGCATCCTCTATGGCCATCAGGGGACCGGCCCTCCGCGTACACCACCAAGACTTGTTCTTGGCCGATGGGGGCAGACCTCCTATTATCTCCCCCACCTTCTCGAAGGATAGCTCGATCTGGTCCATGCCGCAGTTCATAAGGTATTCGGTCAGGGCACCGAATTTTGATTTCCTCATCCTCTCGGCCCTCTCGTACAATCTTTTCTCCACATCAGGTCCCTTATGGCGGGATCTGTACGCTTCCTCAGAGTCAAGGTACTCCGTGGACCTTTTGATCAGACGCACCCTCTGCCTGTTCATATCGACATGTTCGACCTTCCAGTCGATCACCGCCAAGGCCTCGCCGATGGATGCCCTTCCCTTACGGCCCCACCAGTCCCTGTCCTTGTATGCGGAGGCGCATAGGCCCCCGGCTATGATGTTGTCCAGTTCCGAGAAGCTGTAGTCGATGTACCAGTAACCGGACCTGCAGATAAGGTCGATGAGCGGTTGGAACTTGGAAACTCCCTTCTTCACGGGGATCCTGACGGGCATCCTCTCCTCACCAGTGAGCTTCATCTGGGATGGTTTCGGCGGGGCATCCTTCACGGGCACGGCCTCCTGGACGGTTTCTTCCGGGGGGACCTCTTCCACGGTCACGGGGCCATGGGCATCCGGGACCTCCACGGTCCCATCCTGCTCCTGCTCTTCCATAGGCGGTTCCACGGTCCCGACAGGTTCTCCCCCATCCGACCGGAAGAGGGATGTGTCCATGACGATCCTCCCCGAGATGGCGAGGGATTCCTCTGAGCAACGGGTGTGTGCATAGGCATCCCTCCCGGAACAGTCCGACACGATGATCCTCCGTTCGTCGGTCCTTATGGCGAGTCCGCATATCCCGCAATGTCCCCGGGTGGATGCCCAGATCGCTCTGTATCTGTCGTTGGCCAGCTTCCCCTGTCTCTCGCTCTCCACCCTCTCCGCGAAGTACTCAGTGTCGATGTACGGGTTGGCGGTCAGCCATATCCTCTCGTGGGGGACCCTGACCATGCCAGTTACCTTCCTCACCCTCATCCCGGAGCCCACCTGTATGTACGGGCCGTCCCCATCATCCCGGACGTATCTGGCGTACGTCTCCTTATCGGTCATCCCGGCGATCCTGGAAAGCGCGGTGCCGGCCAGGTTCATCATCCCGGCGTCGATCCTCTCCGAACAGCCGGACATGTCCGCGATGCGGTACTTGTTGGTGAAGCCCCTGAGGTGGTTGTTCACCGTCTTCACCACGCCGTCCTCATCGGTGCGTCCCCTCAACGCCTCCTTGGTCTCTTCCAGAAGGGCATCCACCGATTGTTCCATGGGTGTGACCTCCACCGTGTCCCCCGCCCTCACGAACCTGTACTTCAGGAATTCAAAACCCTTCCTGACGTCGGCAACGTAGCTCTTCCTCTCGTTCAGGGTCATCCCCCGTTCCCGGACGAACCTCGTGACCTTGGCCTTGAAGCGGAGGGCATCGTCCTCGGTACGGGCCAGCACCACGATGTCGTCCACCCATCTGACGACCAGTCCGTTCTCCGGGTCGGAGTTATCTCTCAGGTACCTCTCCAATCCGTTCAGGATCAGATTGGCCAGCACGGGGGACATCCTGTTGCCGGTGGGCACACCCTCCGTACATTGTATCCTGTCTCCCTTTCCGTTCTCGTAACGGGGTGCCCTCAGGAACTGCTCCAACACGTCCCTGTCCATGGGCACGTTGTCCAGGAGCCAATCGTGGGACATGGTGTCATAGAATGACCTCACATCGCATCTGGCGACCCATCCTGGGGAATCCCTCCCTGACAACAGGTATTCAACCTCCTTCGCCGCATCCGTGAGTGAACGGCCACGACGGGATGAAAACAGTCTCTTGTCGTACAGCGGTTCGCAGATCGGTTCCATCAGCATCCTGAAGAGGTCGTGCATCGCACGGTCGTAGAATGTGGGGATGCACATGGTGCGGTCCTTCTTCGTTTTGGACTCGAACATGGTGAACGAGTAGAATGGCTCCGATCTGTACCCGTGGTGGTCCAGGACGACCGCGGCCTTGTACTTGTCAGAGGATGTCGTCCATGGTTCACCAACCCCGGGGTTGTCCGTAGATTCGTTGCGTGTGACGTTGGCCACCGCTTTGGCCCTGGCCTCGAAGGAGGTGAGGAACGTCTCCGTGAGGAAGTTTAACCTCTCACCATCACCGTCACGGGATGCTATCGACAGTTCCCGTTGCATCTCGGCGATCCTCAGGTCCACTCTGTTCCAATCGATCCCATCCCACCTCCGGCCGAAGGCATCGTCGGAGATAGAATGTTCGGGTAGTCTCAGTTTTTCAGACATAGGAACGGATAGGGGCGTGGTGATAAAGCCTATCTTCAACCAGCATTTGTTCGGTCGGAATCCATCGAAAGTGGATGGCATAGTGTTTCTGAATGGTGATGACAAAAGCCTCACTCTGGTACGGGGTTGTTATTGGAACCGTCGGAACACAGTTCGGAGACAGTGTCATCGATATAGTGCCATTTTTGTTCGAAACGCAGGATAGATATCCATAGAGGGTATACCCTCCATACCGACATCATGGTCGGGTGGAGGGTTTTTCCATGGAGAGCATAAAAACGGACAGGGCACCGGCGGCTGTCGGACCCTATTCACAGGCGGTCGTTGCGGGTGGCTTCGTATACGTATCGGGACAGATCCCGGTGGATCCGGAGACCGGTGATATCTCTGAGGACATAGCGGATCAGACGAGACAGGCACTGACGAATCTGGGGAACGTCCTGGAGGCGGCAGGTTCCGGATTGGGGAAGGCGGTCAGGGTGACGGTGTTCGTCACCGATATGTCCGCATTCGCGGATGTGAACAAGGTGTACGCCGAGTTCTTCGATGAACCGTATCCGTCCAGGTCCTGTGTGGAGGTCTCCGAACTTCCGAAAGGGGTGAAGGTGGAGATCGACGCAATCGCCGTCACATGCTGATCGTCTTGGGATTCACAAGCTTCCCGATGATCGCATCCCTGACGAAGGGGTTGTACAGGTTCATATCGGGCTGCGTATCCAGGATCGTCTGTATCTCCTGTGATATGTGCCCGAAAACCTCTTTGAATATCCTGCAGGAATCACCGTTGTTCTCCTCGATACCGCATTCGTGGTAGGCGTCCATGCTGCAGCCTCCGTTGCAGTATCTGAAGATCGGACATGAGGCGCACTTCTCGCGTCTCCTCACCGATCCCAGCAGCATCCTCCTGAATCCCTCGGATTGGAACGCCTCGGCGATCGAGATCTCGTTGATGTTCCCCATGAGGAACTCCTCCGGACAGGCCTTGGCACAGGGGTATATCGATCCGTCGGGGTTGACACACAGCCATTTGGTGAGGCATGATGTGTGTGCGCAATCGGATGGTGTCGGATCGCCCAGGTAGTTCAGCACGTACAGATAGTGGGGGACCAATGGGATCTTGGATTCAGGGTCGTGGAGCCACTCGTCGAACGCCTCTATGCTGCCCCGGATGTACTCGTCCGGATCGGGGACGGTGCCGTTGCATCTTGCACATCCCGCAGGTATCACCGGCGAGAATGAGACATTGACCTCTCTGTCGCGGAAGTATCTGTACAGTTCGGCCTGCTTCGATGCGGTCTCCGCGGATATGGTGGAGCTGACGGAGTACTTGTTGTCCTTGGAGGACAGTGTCCCCAGGACCTTCTCCACATCACCTTCCCTGAGGATGTTGTTGTACGGACCTTCATAGGACACTCCGACGTTGATCGCCTTCTCCCTGCAGTAGGCCATGAACCTTTTGTTCAGGAGCATGCCGTTGGTCTGGATGGTGTTGCCGTATCTGAAGGACCTCTTGCCGAAGTGCTCCTCCTCGAGCCTGATGGCCTCTTTGTAGAAGGACATGGGAAGCGTCATGGGCTCCCCTCCGTGCCAGATGAACCAGGCGGACTCGTACTCCTCCGAAACCTTCCTGATAAGATTGTCGAGGGTCTCCAGGGACATCTCCCCGCGTACCCTCTCCTCGGGTGTGTGGTAGCAGTGTTTGCAATCTGTGTTGCAGAAAAGGGTGGGTTTGACTACCACCGAGATGTAGGGTTTCATGGACGGATCCCGTCACGGACGATGCACCGTGACGGGGATGTCGGCTCAGAAGGGCCAGTAGGTCCAGACGCCGTTGAATCCGTTCGTGACGTAGCAGCAGCATGCACAGCAGACGACGATGCATCCTCCGAGACATGCGTACCAGCCGGGTGTGGCGCAGCATCCCTTGTCGTTGCAGCATCCGTAGTCGCACTTCGTGGATCCGAGGTGGTCGCCTTTGTCGAAACGCTCGGCGTGGTCGGACTCGGGAAGTCCCTGCATTGCGAAAGCGATGAATGCGGCGGGGGACTGGCTCTCGTAAAGTGCTGTCAGATTCTCTACAGATTCAGCATCGTATGACATGGATACTCACCTAATCGAAATTACTTCGATGGTGGCCGTACTAAGTCGGCATATTTAAAAGTGTTCCACTCGGTTTTCCCGGGCCAGACCGCAGCCAGCATACCTTTCCAGGACCCTTCCGGGAACATGGTGTTGGATACGTAACCGCCAACCCCTCCGACACCGTTTTTATAGCTAGAGAGGATGGTCGGGACGATGTTCGGATACACGGTGCCCTCCTACGGAAGACTGTCCCCCGCGGATTTCAGGCTGTACAGGAAGTACTACTGCGAGGGATGTCATCAGCTCAGAGGCGGATTCGGTCTCAGGGGCGCGGCCACCGTGAACTTCGACATGACCTTCAACACGATCCTCCTGAACGGGGTGGTCGGTGATGTGCTCGAATTCGAGGGCACATCCAAGACGATCTGTGTCCTGGAGGACCCACACGCCGACTCCGAGCTCATGAGGAGGATGGCCGCGTACACCCTGATCCTCACCAAATGGGAGCTGGAGGACGATGAGACCGACAAACCCTCCCTGAAGACCAAGGTGATATCCAAGGCACTGGCGAAGGCCATCGGGAGGGCTGTGGATGAGTTCCCCGAATACGACCGCATGGTCGGAGAGGGTTTCTCCGCCCTCAGGGACCTGGAACTCGCAGGCTGCAAGGATGCCAGGCTCATGGGCAGGACCTTCGGGAAGGGGCTGATCGGTGCCCTCTCGGACATAGCCGGTGACCATGCATCCCCCGACCTGGACGGGGTCTTCACCGAACTCACGGCTGCGGTCTACATCATGGATGCCATAGACGACCTGGATGACGACTTCATGGACGGCACGTACAATCCGTTCCTCCCCGAGACAGGTTTCGTCAACTCCAGGGACTTCATCTCGAGGAACCTCTACGGCATCACGTCCATCGTCAACGAGACGGTCGGTGCACTGCAGGCCCATTACTCCAGGGTCAGACCGCTGATGAGGACGAACGTGTCTCTGTGCGACAACATAGTCTACTACGGGATCCCCGAATCGGCGAAGAAGGTGCTCACAGGTGACGCGAAGGCGAAGGCGAGCATCAAGAACGTCCTGTCCAACAGGAAGGACAGGATCTCAGACGGAGCCTGAGGGGTCGTAGTCGGAACAGACGTCCAGGGAGAACATTCCCTCACCGGTCCTGCGGCATATTCCACCGTTATACGATGTGCAGTTCTCGCAGCATCCCGGTCTGTACCTTCCGCAGGACGATCTCGGCTCGGTGGTCATCCCCTCCGGGAGGCACACCCACGAATCGTCGGAATGCCTGCAGAAGCGGCATGTCCTGCACTTCTGGTAGTTCTCGTTCGTCATGGGGGTGTCCATGACGACTACCGTATTATGGATGTCGCCCCTCCGACAGCCGCTCTCCCGACAAAAAGCCTAATACGTTCTCCGCATCGGACATGACATGTCTACCGTTCTAGTCGGCTACATGGGTGTGCCGGGTTCCAACTCCGAACAGGCCGCGAAGGATTTCGCCGGGATGATGGGTTGGGGTTCCGTCGAACTCCTGCCCCTCACCAGTTCCGAGGGTGTCATCGATGCCATGGAGTCAGGGGTATGTGAATACGGTGTGGTCGCCGTGGCCAACATCAACGCCGGTCCCGTGGAGGAGACCGTCAACGCCCTGAAGGGGAAGGACGACATACATTTCATCAAGGACCACTGGGTCCCGATCCATCACTGCGTTTTCACAGACGGTTCCGACAGCGGCATCGTCAGGGTCGTCTCGCACATACAGGCCATCCTCCAGTGCAAGGGGAACCTCTCCAAGCTCTATCCCGATGCGGAGACCATCGGTATGGAGGACACCGCCCTGGCCGCACAGTACCTCTCCGAAGGGAGATATCCCGAGGGGACGGCCGTCCTCTGCAGGAGGAATGCGGGGGAGATGTTCGGCCTCACCATGGTCCATGAGAACATCGAGGACAACGCCGAGAACATGACCCAGTTCCATCTCCTCCGCAAGGGGCGGTCCGATTGATCTCAGATATGATCGACGCCGATGCACGCACCCTCGACGAGATGGTCGGTGAGCTCAACAGGGAGGCCATGAGGCACAGGACCGCCAGGGACAGGTACCATCAGCAGGCCGCTGTCCTCGCCGAGAAGCGCAACTCCCTCCAGGAGAAGGCCCGGGGACTCATCGCCGAGGCCAATGCCGTGAAGCAGACCAGGGAGGAGTACAACACCTCCGCCAGGGAGGCCAAGGAGAAGCGCGAGGAATGGAACGACAAGGTCGCCCTCATGCGCGAACGCGGTGATTTCGAGGGGATGGCGGAGGCCAAGGCCCAGTCTCAGAACTACCATCAGAAGGTCGTGAGGTTCTCGGAGAGCGGACAGGTGGCCCATGAGAAGATGCTCCAGCTGAGGGCGGATGCCGACAGCCTGAGGGATGAGGCCCAGGGTTTCCACGAGAAGTTCCTGGACTGCAAGAGGGCCGCCGATCTGGAGCACGAACGTTACATCCAGGCCATAAGGGAGATCGAGAAGGTTAGGGACAACCTCCCCGATTGATCACGGCATCACGAAGACATCCCTGCGTGCGATGCCCATGAACCTGTATGTGCGGATCTTCCCGGTCTTCGGATCGGGCAGGTCGCGCATCCCCAACATCTTGAAGTTGCATTTCTCCAGACATCTTCCGGAGGCCTCGTTCTCAGTGTCGTGACGGGCCTGTATCCATCCATAGTCCGTATGGTCGAAGATGAAGTTCACCGCCGCCCTTAAGGCCTCGGTCATGTAACCCCTGTCCCAATACCTCTGCGACAGGACGTATCCTATCTCGCAGTACCCCTTTTCGGGATGGTGTTGCACCACGGAGATGCTCCCTATGGGCTCATCGGAACCCTTCAACGTTATGCACCAGTCTATGGAGCCCAAAGGATACTCGGCCATCCATGAGCGGATGACCCTCAGGGATTCCTCAGGCGAGGGATGTGCCTCCCAGGATGTGAAATGTGAAACCTCCGGGTCGGACATCCAGTTCCTGTAGGCCAGCGGGGCATCGGATTCCCGGAACATCCTCATCTCCAGACGTTCGGTGATGAGATGGTGGGTCCTGATCATGCCGTGCACCCCACAGACTGTGACACGATGGAAGAACCGGGATCCATGGTGCCCGATACGTTCAGACCTTTATCTCCCTGTTGGGTATATGGTCCCGTATCGCCTGGTGGACGACGCTGTAGGGGATGTCGCACGCTATCGATATGTCAACGCAGGACATGCCTTTGCGGTAATGGTCCACTATGGTCTTGTAGGTGGCATCATCGAGTTCGAACACCACACGGTGCATGGGTTTGACCTCTGTCTCCCTGTCACGGTCCCAATCCTTCGACGAACACGAGGGACAGCGTTTGGGGATCTTCCCGCCCTTGGTGTTCCAGGAGCATCCGCATCTTTTACAGACATAGGATTTGGGAGGGATGTTCCACTGATGGGATCCGCATTGGGGACAGCGTTTGGGGTTTCCGGTATGGGAGTTCCAAGAATAACCGCAACGTTTGCAGGCGACTGTGAGATGCGGCATGTTCCATTTGACGGAACGGCACCTGGGGCATCTCTCAGGGACCTTGTCCCTGCGAGGCATCCAGGAATACTCGCATCTGGTGCATTTCAGCATCTGGCCCGGATTCATCTCCATGATTTACCCCCGGAGAGTATCTTCGGTTTACAACTTATTTAATACTACTGGTTTTTCGAAGAAGTTTTATATACCTGATTCCAGGAAAAACTGACCTGGTCATCCATCCAACTTAAAATGTCTGGACAGTCCTCCCGTAAAAAGATGGTTTTAAATAGTTTGGGTTGGACCAGATGGTATCCGCTGATTACAGCGGGTACTTCCGACGGTAGCTGTCTATGGCCCCTGAGGTCACCTTCAACCCGATGGCCCATAGGACCACCAGTGCCAATGCGATCACCGGGAACAGGAACAGGAGGACCGTGTTCACGGCTATGAGCAGGACGAGACTGATGATGAAGATCTCAAGACCCTTCTTCTCTCCGTCGATGTAGTATGCTCCCAGTCCCGGAAGTATGATCGAGAGGAACATGGCCAACCCCGTTGACCTGGGGTCATTGAAGATCTCTCTGTTATCCGAACCTCCCATCCCATGCTCATCGGGCTCCGATCCCGTCAGTCTGAACGAACAGTGCTTGCAGAAGCGGTCTCCCGCATCCGCCTCCTTACCGCAGTTTGGGCAGTACACACGGTCACATCCCATAGGTCATAGATAAATGTGGACCGGGTCACCATCCGCCCTTGAATCCGAGCCAACAGCACATGTAGACGTTGGCCTCCTGGGGGTACTTCAGCATCATTCTGATTCCTCTGAACACGGAGTACTTCTCCGCAAGGGGACCGATAAGACGTTGGATGTCGTCATCATCGTACTCGGAGAACCGCTTATGGGCGTCCATGTAGTGGAAGTCGAACATCACGTCCTTCTGCACCCACTTGTCATATGATTCCACATCGTCCTTCAGGATGGCCTCCGCCGCCCTTCTCCCGGACAGCAGTGCGGCACCGATCCCGCCGAAGCAGAACGGATTGGCCAGGGATGCCGCATCACCCACCAGGTAGCAGTCGTCCCTGGCGACGCAGGGCAGTTTCCCTATGGGCATGTGGCGTCCGCCCTTGGATTCATACTCTGCGACATCGTCCGTCCCCTTGGGATAACCGATGGTCATCATACCCTCGGCCTGGGGGAATTCCCATCTGTACGCCCCCTTGTACCTCTCGGACACGATGAACCTGAGCTTTCCGTCCGACTCCCCGCGGACGATGTTGTTCACTATGGGGATCATCTCCTCAGGTTCCGTTCCGAACACATCCCTGCGTACGACGGAATGGGCCCCGTCGGCTCCGACCAGGACCTTGCAGAATATCTCCCCTGCAGTGGAGTGAACCCTGTACCCTCCGACATCCTTGACGATGCCCGTCGCCGTGCCGTTGATGTATTCCGCATCGCATTCGGACCTCATGGAGTCCAACAATCCGTTACGGTCGATGATATAGCCTTTCACGGGGACGGAGACCTCATCCTCATTGAATCTCAGGGCGATGGTGTCCACCTCGCGGATGACGGCGGTCGGTTCCATGCCGATCCTGCGGAACATCCTGTTGCTGATAGCCTCGCCGCATATGGTGTGGTAACGTCTGTAGACGGGTCCGGACATCCTCTCCAGGATCGAGACCCTCCGGCCGGATCCCTTAAGATCCCTGGCGGTGGCCAATCCGGAAAGCCCTCCGCCTATGATCAGGACATCGCAAGTTATCATGACGGATACAACGAACGTCGTCTGAGATAAACCCCACGCTCCACTTTTTAATCCGGTGTCGCATACCCCGTTAACATGGGAGACGGTGATTGGATTGTGTATGCGGACGGATTCGACGGTGACCTCACCGACACGATGGAGCTCATCGACCCGGATCTGCCGAAGGTCTTGGAGGCCATACTGTCCTCCGACCGTATCACCGTGTCCGATGCACTCCACATGGTGGTGAACGACAACCCGTTGGGACTGAGGCCATCAGACAGGGACCGGTACAGACTTATGGTCGGACGCCTGCTCCTGGACATGTACATCGCCGCCGGATTCGATCCCTACGACCAATGCACCCTTGAGATGGTTCGCATGCCCGGGAGGACGAAATGCTGCAACCCCTACTCGGACAACATGTACAGGCATCTCATCGACACGACCCGTATAGAACGCGGGGACGGGATGTTCCGTCTCATCTTCGATCGGTCAGGCAAGTAACTTGAACATCCTGGAGATGGCCATCCTGATCCTCATCTCGGTGGTCCTCCTTTCGAACTCCTCGCATGAGTACTCGGTGCTGACCTCCAGGTCCCTCAGGAACCTGTCGGCGGCCTGGGATGTCAGTTCCTCGTCGTAGATCATCACATTGGTCTCGAAGTTGAGCGTCAGGGATCTGTTGTCCAGGTTCGCGGATCCGACGGACAGGCACTCCCCGTCCATCACGATCACCTTCTCATGGACGAAGCCGTCGTTGTACCTGAACACCCTCACCCCCGCCTTCATGAGCTCGTTGGCGAAGGTCTGGTTGTTCCAGAACATGAACATGTGGTCGGGTTTGTCGGGTATCAGGATGCGCACATCCACTCCCGAACGGGCGGAGTTCTTCAGGGCTATCATCATGGCATCGTCCGGGACCAGATACGGGGTGGTGATGTACAGTCTCTCCCTCGCATTGGTGATCATGGACAGGTACTGCATCTGCACAGGGTTGCTGGGCATCGTATCCGGACCTCCGGACACGACCTGCATGCGGACATCCCCTTTTCCGCCCAGGGAGTCCATGTCGATGTAACTCTCTAGGGGTCCGGGCCTATCCCTCTTCTTGGCGTACTGCCAATCCACGGCGAACCTGATGGTCAGGGGCACGACCCCTGTCCCCCTGACACGGACGGAGGCATCCCTCCAGTGTCCCAACGGCCCCTCGCCCTCGTACTCGTCACCGACGTTGAACCCTCCGCAGTACGCCTCCATCCCGTCGATGATGGCGATCTTGCGGTGGTTCCTGTTGTTCTTCTTGGGGCTGAACAGCAATGTGAGCATGGAGTGGAACGTCGCATAGTGTCCGCCGGCCTGGACGAACCTGCCTATCCCGTCCTTGGGTCCTTTCCCGATGCCGAACGCATCGGTGAGGAGTCTGACCTCCACGCCCTCCCTCACCTTCTCGGTGAGGATGTCCATCATCTCGTTGCCCCTCCTGTCGTTGCGGATGATGTAGTACTCTATCAGGATGGATCTCTCGGCCCTGCGGAACGAGTCGAACATGTCGTCCATCATCGGTTTCCCCTCGGTGTAGAGGGTGACATCGTTGTCGTTGGTGTATCCCCAACCGCCTGCGGACTCCAGGATCCTGGCCATCCTGACGGACTCCGTCCTGCCCAATCTCCCCTCATCACCGTCCAGGATCCCATGGAAGAACTCGTAACCGTCCATCATCTCCTTGTCGGTGACGCTCTTGGGTATCATGTGCCTCTTACGGTACAGGGCCATCCCCATGTACATGTAGAGGATGATCCCCACCGGGGGCAGGAACGTGAGCAGGATCAACCATGCCAGGAACGTCCGGGGGTCGTACTTCTCCAGGAAAAGGAGGATGAACAGTGCCACCACGTCGAGGAGCATCACGACTGTGAAGAAATCGGCGGCCACGTTGACCCAGTCCAGGAACACCTGCAAGGCTGACATCCGAACCTTGGGAACCCTAATGGATATTTATCCGATATGGAGGATACGACGGGCCACCATGGGCATCCAGATTGACGTTCAAAGTCTGTGCGACTGATGATAATCGACCTCTCTACTATGAGTTTAGTTTTGTATCGGACATTGGTTGTATCCCGAGATAACAGCATATAATCATGGTTGAATGGGCCTTATCATGGCCTAAAATACAATCATTATTGTATTCTACATTCCTTTTCCATCACATCGGCTCCATTTTGTGCTATAATCTGTATCACGTAAGTCCATGACCCGCAATGAGAATACAGAAAAGAATCTGAATATAGACATGGAACAGACAGACGCATGGTTGCAGAACCTCCTACTTAATGGTAGGAAGAAGAACACATGCACCACCCACCGTAACAACGTCCGTCAATGCCTCAGGCAGCTCGTCATCGGTGGCATGTCCACCGATGTGTTCGAGATGGACTCCGAGACCATCCTCTTCCTATGGGGGGCCCTGAAGGTGAAGGAGGAGGTCAAGATCACGTACGTCCGCAGCTTCGCACAGATGGTGAGGTTCCACACGGGCAGGGACATACTGAAGGATGCGAGGATCCTCCGCAACAGGGAGCAGTTCAACAGGGTGTTCATCTCCACAGAGGACTTCTGCAGGGTCCACAGGCAGGCGGATCCGTTCCAGAGGTTGATCCTCTGCCTGGGGGCATACATGGGCCTCAGGAGGAAGGAGATGGCCGAGCTGAGGGATGAGGATATCGTGGGTGACATGATGACCATCCACGGGAAGGGACACGGGGACGGATTGATCGTCACCATGAAGATGCCGAAGCCGGTGATAGACGCCATCGACAACTACAGGAACTCACCGTTCAAGATGGGGGTCAAGGCGGACGACTATCTGATCCAGACCAGGTCCCACGAAGGTATCCTGCACAAGTCCACCCCATCGAGGGTTGGTCAGGAGATGTCCAAACTGGCCAAGGACACGGGGATCCGCATCACGACCCACTCACTCAGGAGGTTCTTCGCCACCACCCTCTACTACGAGACGGATTGCGACATACAGACGGTCAAGAGCCTGATGCGCCATGCGGACCTGTCCACCACCATGAAGTGCTATGTGGACGCATATCAGAAGAACGAGAGGGATGCCTCGGACAAGCTCACGGAGTACATCACACGGATGATAGACACCATCAACGGGGTCGACGAGGACCTTGATAGCACCGCTTGAAACCAACCTTATCCGAATCGTTTCAAAGCCGCTCGGTCTTTTTCACTTCCGATGCGCCGGAACACCAATTGTTTTGTATCGTGTTCTGTATTCAATCAGTTAATCAAATAAACTAAGATTAACCCTTTTTGAACCCCTCTCTCGAAGGGACATCGACACGGAACCGATCTATGTTCCGAAGTACGGACCGACACCCTTAACATACCAACCATCCTCCGTCGTCCCATGGCACTCTTCTCCAGGAAACGTTCGGGGCCCGTATCGAAGGTCACAAGGTTCGACATGCATTGGGACACCGAGGATCCGTTCATCTTCGTATCCCACCATGAGGACGACTATCCCCACGGGAACAGACAGCTGGCCCCTCCCCTTCAGGAGATCACCGGAAGGGACCTCGGAAGGGATTACGAGAAGAGGCTCGGGTTCAGGATGTATAACGGCAAGGTCGTTCCCGGATTCCCAATGCATGCACACTGGGGATATGAGACGGTGACCCTCCCCCAGGTAGGGTATGTGGACCATTTCGACACCATGAGGGTGGAGGGCAGGTTCGGTTTCGGCGACGTCCAATGGGTGATGGCCTCGTCCAAGTACATGCACAACGAGATGTACCCCCTGGTGGACCAGGAGGGCCGTAACCCCAACGACATAACACAGATCATGATCAACATCCCCCTGGAGTGCAAGAACAGGGAGAACTCCGTCAACACCATGTGGTCCGAGGAGGTCCCGGCGATAGAGGGGGAAGGTTACAAGGTGAAGGTCCTGTGCGGAACCTACGGCGGTGCCCATGTGTCATCCCCCAACAGCGGTTCCTGGGCGGACGGCAATCATGCCGTTAGGATCCTCAGGATCGAGATGGCCCCCGGGGCGGAGGTCACGGTGGATCCAACGACATCTGCGGCCAACAGGAACGTCTACATGATATCCGGAGAGAAGGTCGATGTCTGCGGAACGGAGATCGGACCCGACATGAGGGCCAAGGTCACCTCCGATATCGAGATGGTCATCAGGAACGGTGCCGAAACATCCGTTGTGTGGGTGTTGGAAGGTGAGCCCATAGGTCAGAGGATGGCATCCTTCGGACCCGTGACCCTGGCGACGGTGAAGGAGGTCAGGGCGGCACTCGACGACATAAGGAAGAACGAGTTCTCCGAGTGGCCCTTCGATGTCATCGACAAGGTCCATGCCCAGGACGAGGGCAGGTTCATCCGTTATCCGGACGGGACCGAGATCAGGCCCGGAAGGTGAATCATAAAAAAGGATGTAAAGGGGTGGACCCCCTGTTTATCAGGGGGCTATCAACCCTTGTAGTAGATTATCGAGTTGCAGATGGTCGCCGCGATGTTGGATCCGCCCTTGCGTCCCTTGGGGACGATGTAGGGGATGTTGCGCTCGAGGATGAGCTCCTTGGACTCGACGACGTTGACGAATCCGACGGGTGCTCCGATGACGAGTGCGGGTTCGACCTCTCCCGCGTCGATGAGCTCGGCGAGCCTGACCAGTGCGGTGGGTGCGTTACCGATGGCGAAGATCACGGGGTGTTCCTTGGCGATCTCCGCTCCCCTCTCCATGCACACGGTGGCCCTGGTGCATCCGCGGGACTTGGCCTCGGCCACGACATCGTCGTTGCTGATGAAGCAGTGGACCTGTCCGCCGAATGCGGCGAGCTTCTTCTTGTTGATCCCTGCGGCGGCCATCTTCGTGTCGGTGATGATGTGGGCACCGCTCCTGATCGCCTGGATACCGATGTTGGCGGCATCCTCGGAGAAGACCAGGTTGTCTGCGTAGTCGAAATCAGCGGAGGTGTGTATGCATCTCTTCACGATCGAGAACTGGGGCTCGGGCCATGTCCTGCCGTTCAGTTCCTCGGTGATGATCTGCATGCTTCTCTTCTCGATCTCTTCCGGTTTCACTATCTCTATAGCCATAATATCACCTTAGATTCTGTATCCTCTGGGCGTTATCATGCGGCCGTTGCTGACATATGTCTGGGAGTTGCCTATGATGACGATGCTGAACATGTCCACGTCCGCTTTGTCGAGATCTCCTAATGTGGTGATCTGCGCCCTCTCATCGTCCCTGCCTGCGTTCCTAACGATGCCGACGGGTGTCTCCGGAGAACGGTGATTGAGGAGGATATTCTGAGTTTGTTTAAGGTATTCCGTCCTGGTCTTGCTCTTGGGGTTGTACAGGCAGACGATCATATCGCCGATCCCCGCACAGTCCACGCGCTTCATGATCAGGTCAAGAGGGGTCATCAGGTCGGAGAGGCTGATGATCGCCAGGTCGTGCATGAGGGGGGCACCGAGCACGGATGCCGCGGTGGAGGCCGCCGTCATCCCGGGGATGGTGTCGATCTCGATGTCGGCACCCATATCGTCCGCAAGTTGGTAGATGATCCCCGCCATACCGTAGATCCCGGAGTCCCCGGAGGAGATCATGGCCACATCCTTACCGGACATGGCGTCCTCTATGGCCATCCTGCACCTGTCGACCTCCTTCATCATCCCGGTGGCCTTGTACTCCTTGTCCGGGAAGATGGGCCTAATCATGTTGACATACGCGGTGTACCCGGTGACGACATCGGCGTTCTGAATGACCTCGGCGGCCTTGAACGTCATGTGCTCCTTTCCGCCGGGTCCGAACCCGACCACATGGAGTTTCCCTGACACTAGATCACTCCTTGGCCTGACGGAACTCCGTCGTGAAGTGCTTGTCATAGAGCTTGGAGAGGTCGTATTCGTCACCGAGGAAATCCCCGACCACCGTGAGGGCGGTCTTCTTGATGCCCGCGTCCTTGACCTTCTGGGCGATGTCGGCGATGGTGCCGATGACGATCTTCTGGTCGGGCCAGGTGGCCTTGTACACCACGGCCACGGGCGTGGTGGGCTCGTATCCTCCCTCCAGGAGCTGTGCGGTCAGTTCGTCCATGAACCCGATGGACAGGAAGATGACCATGGATGAGTGGTGCCTCGCCAGGTCCGCGAGCTTCTCCCTCTCGGGCATGGGGGTCCTGCCCTCCATCCTGGTGAGGATGACGGTCTGACTCTTCCCGGGGAGGGTGTACTCCTTGTTCAGGACGGCTGCGGTACCGAGGAAGGAACTGACACCGGGGACGACCTCGTAGGCGATCCCGAGTTTGTCGAGTCTGTCCATCTGCTCCCTGTGGGCCCCGTAGATGGCGGGGTCCCCGGTGTGCACGCGGACGCACTTCTTTCCGGCCTTCTCGGCCTCCTCCATGACATCGATGACCTCGTCCAGGTCCATCAGGGCGCTGTTGTAGATCTTGGCGCCGTCCTTGTGTCCCGACAGGACCTCGGGGTTGACGAGGGATCCGGCGTAGATGATGACGTCGGCCTCGTCGATGAGTCTTTTTCCCTTGAGTGTCAGCAGTTCGGGGTCACCGGGACCCGCTCCAATGAATGAGATCATCTTAGTTCACCTTCTTCTTGATCAAAACGGTTGTAAAATATCCGTACTCGCGGTCGACCACCATGGGTCCGACATACTCCCCATCCATCCCCACATTGCTGATGACGGTGGCACAGGAGATGTCTATCCCCTTGGATGCCATCATATCGGCGATCATGTCGATGGATCTGAATGCCTTCATGACGACGACGTTGTCGAAGTTATCGAGTGCGGAGTCCAGAAGCGCGGAGTTCTCCTTGGCCACGGGGACCACTGCGAGTCCCTCGTTGCCGATCATCAGGGGCAGTCCGGCCACGGCGGCACCGTGACAGAACGATGGGATCCCCGGGATGACCTCCGTCTCGTATCCTCTGGCCTTTATCGCCCCGTCGATGTACATGTACGTGCTGTACACACCGACGTCCCCCAGGGTGACCATGGCTATGTCCTTCCCCTGGTCGAGGAGTCCGCACATGCGGTCCATGGCCTCGGCCCTGCATCTCTCGCGGACGCTGTCGTCCGGATCCATGCTGAACAGGAACTCCACGATCTCCTTGCCGGAGATGTCGACCGCAGGCCTGATTATGTCCAGGGCGACACTACCCTCACCAAGTTTCTTCACCGGGTATCCGATGATGTCACAATCGTCCAAGATCTCCTTGGCCTTCAGGGTCATGAGCCCGGTATCGCCGGGTCCGACGCCGATGCCGTACAGTTTTCCCACCATGATGTCACTCCTAGAGTTGGATGTTTATGACATCCCAACTATTTTAATTTGGTAGATACATCCAAGTGACATTCAGTGTTACTGAACACTTCCAGGAAGGTCCCCCGATGGCTTCACAAGACGACGATTCCTCATACGTGTATGTCAATAACAAGAAACTGAGGCGGGGGCACACCACCGGAACATGTGCCGCGGCCGCATCGAAGGCCGCAGCGGAGGCACTCCTCACAGGCAGGGACGTGTCCACCGTCATGATCCACACCCCCAAGGGGATAACGTTGGACCTGCCCGTGGAGGACATGGTCCGTGACGGTGAATCGGTGTCTTGTGCCGTCAGGAAGGACGGAGGAGATGACATCGATGCCACCCACGGGACATTGGTCTACTCGAAGGTGACCAGGTCCGGATCGGGGATAGACATAGACGGGGGACAGGGTGTCGGAAGGGTCACCAGGAAGGGGTTGGACCAACCGGTCGGCAATGCCGCCATCAACCGTGTCCCCAGGAGCATGATAAAGGAGGCCCTGGAGGATGTCATGTCCTCCGCCGGATACACCGGCGGTCTCGATGTGGTGATTTCCATCCCCGAGGGTGAGGCAATAGCCGCCAAGACTTTCAATCCTAGATTGGGAATCGTCGGCGGTATATCCGTCCTGGGTACCAGCGGGATAGTGGAGCCCATGAGCGAGACCGCGTTGGTGAACACCATCAGGACCGAGATGAACATGCGTGCCGCCAACGGACACAGTGTGATATTCGTGGTCCCCGGCAACTACGGCAAGGACTTCGCCGAGAACCTCCCCGGTCTGGATCCGGAGGATGCGGTGAAGTGCAGCAACTTCGTGGGGGATATGCTGGACCATGCATGCCAACTGAAGAAGGACGTCCTGTTGGTCGGTAATCTGGGTAAACTGGTGAAGCTCGCCGGAGGGATCATGAACACCCACTCCCGCAACGCGGATGCCAGGATGGAGATCCTCGCCGCCAACGCCGCATTGGCCGGGGCGGACCTCGGCACCATAACACGTATCATGGGATGCATATCCACTGATGACGCCCTGGACGTCCTGAACGAGGCGGACCTCATACCCGTGGTTTCGGAACTGTTGGTGGACAAGATAGAGTTCTACATGAACCACAGGACCGGAGGGTCCATAAGGACGGGTGCGGTGATATTCTCATCCGTCTACGGATTGCTGGGCAGGACCAGCCTGGCGGATTCGCTCATAGAAACGATCAGGGAGGAATCTGAATGAGGATCCACGCAGTAGCATTCTCCACCAACGGATGCAGGACCGCACTGAGGTTGAAAGACGCCCTTCCGGAGGACGAGGTCACACTCTTCTGCAAGACCACCTCCGATTCATTGGGGATACAGAGGATAGAGGGCACCACCAAGGCCTGGACCGGCGAGGCATTCAGGGAATGCGACGCCATAGTCTTCATCGGGGCACTGGGGATAGCGGTGCGTTACATCGCACCCTACATCAAAAGCAAGGATGTGGATCCCGCCGTGGTATGCATGGACGAACACGCTCACTACACCATCGCACTCCTGTCCGGTCACATCGGTGGATGCAACAACCTCACCGAGAGGATAGCATCACGCATGGGTTCCGAACCTGTCATAACCACCGCCACCGACATCAACGGCAAATTCTCCGTGGATTCCTTCGCGGTGGCCAACGACCTCAGGATCATGGGTCTGAAGATTGCCAAGGATGTTTCCGCCAGGGTCCTGGACGGGAGGTTCGTGGGGTTCACCAGCGACCTTCCGGTCTCGGGGGAGTTCCCCGACGGCATCACCGCTGCGTATTCCGGCGAGTTCGGAGTCAGCATCTCCCCCGATGTCTCCAAGAGACCATTTGACACCACCATGCGCCTCGTGCCGATGGACACCGTCATCGGTGTGGGATGCAGGAGGGACACCGATCCCGGGAAGCTGAGGGATTTCATACTCGGTATATTGGAGGAGGACGGTATCTCCGTCGAGAGGATAAGGGCCGTCTCCAGCATAGACCTGAAGAAGGACGAGGCCGCCATACTCGACCTCGCGACCCTTCTCAAGGTCCCTGCCGTGTTCCACACATCGGAGGAACTGAACTCATTGGAGGGGGAGTTTTCCAGGTCGGAGTTCGTCTCCAGCATCACATCCGTGGACTGCGTGTGCGAGCGTTCCGCGATGATCGTGGCCGGAGGGGAACTGATACGCAGGAAGACCGCCAGGGACGGTATGACCGTCGCCATATGCAGGATACAGATGACACCGAGGTTCGTTTGACATGAAGGACGTTTTCATTTTCTCAGGTACCACCGAAGGTAGGACACTCGCACGCTGGTTGGCATCCCGCGGGGTGATGGTCCATGTCAGGGTCGCCACCGAATACGGGGCGGAGGTCATGGAGAGGGATGACAACATCGACGTGAGGGTCGGTAGTTGCGGTGGTGCCGAAGGTATCGCCAAGGTGATAAGCGACAACATGTACGACATCGTGGTGGATGCCACCCATCCCTACGCCACGAAGGTCTCCGAACACATCCGTCAGGGCTGCGAGGCCACCGGTGCGGAGTACATCAGATTGTAGATGTCGTCCGCCGACGTGGACGTGGATCAGGATGTCATCACCGTCGACAGCGTACAGGATGCCGTGGACTATCTGAAGGGGACCGAGGGCAGGATTCTGGCCGCCACAGGTTCCAACGACATAGACCTGTACACGCAGATCCCCGGTTACAGGGAGAGGGTCACCGCCAGGGTGCTCTCCACCGTGTCATCGGTCACCAGATGCGCCGGGTTCGGGTTCGAGGGTAGGAACCTCATCTGCGCCCAGGGTCCCTTCTCGGAGGAGACCAACTACGCCACACTCACGGACATCGGTGCATCGTACATGGTCACCAAGGACTCCGGAACGGTGGGCGGCTTCGAGGAGAAGGTCCGTGCCGCCAGGAGGGCCGGTGTGAGGATCGTGCTGGTGAGGAAACCGGACGACACAGGGTACGAGTACGGTGATGTCGTCAGATTGTTGGAGGACAGACTCGGTCTGGAGCATTCCGAGGAGGTTCCGGAACCCCTCGGTAAGAGGTCCATCACCCTCATCGGCATCGGTGTCGGAGGGGACGGGCTCACGGTGAGCTCCACCCGCAGGATCGCCGATTCGGATGTGGTCATCGGTGCTAGGAGGATGCTGGATTCCGTGGACACCCGCGGAAAGGATACCTACTGCGCATACATGCCCGATGACATCATCGGATTCCTGGATGGGAACACACGTTACAGACACGCCGCCGTGCTCATGTCCGGCGATGTGGGGTTCTACAGTGGTGCCAAGAAGCTCCTGGTCGCCATCGACAGGGATGTCTTCGATGTCCATGTGGAGAGCGGGATATCATCACTTGTCTATCTGTGCTCGAGGATCGGCACATCGTGGGACGATGCGTACCTCACCAGCGCCCACGGCAGGGAGGCGAACCTCGTCGGCATCTGTTCCACCCATCGCAAGGTGTTCACACTGCTGTCGGGAGATGAATCCGTCAGGGCCATGTGCAGACAGCTCTTCGATTACGGGATGGATGTGGACATCACCGTGGGACAGGACTTCGGAACCCCTTCGGAGAAGGTGGTCACGGGTACTCCCTCGGAACTCCTGGACATGGAGTTCGGATCCCTGTGCGTCGCCCTCATCATCAACGGACATGCGGATGACACCTATCCCCTGAGCATACCCGACGAGGAGTTCATCAGAGGGGACGCGCCCATGACCAAGAGCGAGGTCAGGGCCCTGTCCGTGGCGAAACTCAAGCTCAGACCCGATTCCATCGTCTACGACGTGGGTGCGGGCACGGGTTCCGTATCCATAGAGATGGCGTTGGCAGCCTACAACGGGAAGGTCTACGCCGTCGAGAAGGAGGACGATGCCGCCAACCTCATCGAGTTGAACAAGAGGAGGTTCAAGACCCCCAATGTGGAGGTCATCCAGGGGTTGGCCCCGGATGCGCTCAGGGACCTCCCCCCGCCCACACACGCGTTCATCGGAGGTTCCTCCGGCAACCTGAGGCAGATCGTGGAGTGTCTCCTGGCCAAGAACCCTGATGTGAGGATCGTGATAAACTCGGTCACCATCGAGACCATGGCCGAGACCTTCCAGGTGATCAAGGAACTGGACCTGGTGGAGGAGGACATCACCAACATCAACGTCTCCAGGGCGAAGCATCTGGGGAGGTACCACCTGATGACCGCCCAGAACCCGGTGTACATCGCAGTGGTGAGGGGTAGATGAGCCTTCCGAGGTTCCTCATCGCCGCACCCGCCAGCGGTTCCGGGAAGACCCTGGTCACCTGCGGGATACTCCAGGCACTGGTCAACAGAGGTCTGAAGGTCGCATCGTTCAAATGCGGTCCCGATTACATCGATCCCATGTTCCACAGCAGGGTCATCGGCACCAGGTCGAAGAACCTCGATGCGTTCTTCGTCGGTGACGACACGCTGAGGTATCTGTTCGCCAGGACCGCCTGTGAGAACGACATCTCGGTGATAGAGGGGGTCATGGGCTACTATGACGGGACGACGGTCGCCGGTACCGAGGCATCGTCCTGTGACGTGTCCCTGAAACTGGGGGCGCCCACCGTCCTCCTGATCAACGCCAAGGGGGCCAGCATCTCCGCGTTGGCAACACTCAAAGGGTTCCTGACATTCAAGGAGAACAACATAAAGGGTGTGATATTCAACCAGATGTCACAGAAGGTCTTCGATCTCCTGCGGCCGGAGGTGGAGGCCATGGGTCTGAAGGCCATAGGATACGTACCGAAGGTGTCCCACCTCGTTCTGGAGAGCAGGCACCTGGGATTGGTCCTGCCGTCGGAGATAGAGGAGCTGAAGGACAAGCTCAACCAGCTGGCTGATGTCCTGGAGGAGACCCTGGACATCGATATGCTCCTGGAGATGGCCTCATCCGCACCGGATCTGGGGTCCACAGCACCCGCGGTGAGGGCGATAGACGGTTCCGTGAGGGTCGGTGTCGCCGCCGATGACACGTTCTGTTTCACATATGAGGACAACATCGAACTCCTCAGGAGATGCGGTGCGGAGATTGTGGAGTTCTCACCCATGCATGACGAAGTCCTCCCGGATGTGGACGGCATAGTCCTGTCCGGCGGATATCCCGAACTGCACGGGGATGCACTGGAATCCAACACCTCCATGATGGAGGACATAAGGGTCAAGGTCGGTGCAGGTCTTCCATGCATCGCCGAATGCGGCGGTTTCATGTACCTCCATGAGAGGATGGAGGATTCCGAAGGGAGGATGTGCAACATGTGCGGCGTGATCCCGGGAGAGGTCAGGAACACAGGCAAACTGGCGAGGTTCGGTTACATCACCCTCAACCCCGTGGAGGATGGAATGATGCCCTCGGGCATCACCGTCAGGGGACACGAGTTCCATTATTGGGACAGCGATAACTGTGGCGGGTCTTGGAACGCCAGGAAGACCAACGGCAGGGAGTACAGGTGCATGCATGACACCGGCACGATGCTGGCGGGATATCCCCATCTGTACTACTACTCCAACCCCGAGGTCGCCTATTGGTTCCTGGAGAGATGCAGGGAGCACCGGATGAAGAGGGTGTGAGGCTTCAATCCCTCAGACATCCGAGCGGGATCACATGCACCCCGTCGGACCTAGTGTAGGCATATCCCGAGGATGTGATCACGGCAAGGAACGATGGGGGATTCATCCTGTCCTCATCGATCTTGTGGGCGAGTCTCAGAAGGTTCTTCGATTCTGTCTCGATCCCGTCTTCACCGAGTTTGACTTCCACGGCACCCCATCTGCCATCATGGAGATGGATGACCGCATCGACCTCCAGGCTGTCCGCATCCCTATAATGGTAGACGTCACCGTCGTTGCATCTGGTATAGATCATCAGATCACGGACGACAAGGGATTCGAAGAGGGGTCCGTATGTACGGGGGTCCATCTCCAGGTCCCGGGGGCCTGCTCCGAGGAAATATGCGGCCATGGCAGGATCCGAGAGATGTCTGACATCAGATGTACGTATGGCCGTCTTCGAACGCAGGCGGGGGCTCCAAGCTTCAAGGTCCTCGACCACATAGAGGTCCTTCAGTGCGGAGATGTAGTCTGACAGGGTGTTTATGCTGATGCTACCGTCATAGGTGTTCGAGATGTCATCCAACACCGTTGTGTTCGGAGTCTCGGTTGCGATGTTGCGGGACAATGATCTCAGGATGACCCTCATCCTCTGTTTGTTACGTCTCCTCCCGTCTGGGATGTTGATGTCCGACTCCAACAATCCTTCGCAGTATCCCCTGACGATGCTTGGATGCAGATCCGGATCGGCATCTATCGATGCGGGCCAACCGCCGCGGACCAGGACCTTCGCCATTCCCGAATAGTCCAGTGATGATGTTCCGGACACATCCTCGATCCCGTCCATGAGTCTTCTGAGTGACACTTCCCCCGTGGAATCTCCGGATTCGAAGAGACTGAGGTTCCTCATCTCTAAACGTATTATCCTCCCCACACCGGAATGACGTTTCCCATCATCGATGGGGGTGACGGATCCAGTGAGTATGTATTGGCCCGGTGTTCTGTTTTCGTCGACAGAGTATCTAACTGCATCCCAGATCCTCGGTTCAACCTGCCATTCATCGATGAGGCGGGGTCTGTCTCCTTCGAGTAGCAATGAAGGTTTGTTCCTTGCGACTTGGATGTATCTTTCGTTGTTGTCGGGATCCTGCATGTGAATGACACTTCTGCAATGGTTCTCCGCCGTGGTCGTCTTGCCACACCATTTTGGTCCAGCTATGAGCACAGCCCCGAACGTTCTCAGATATCTGTCCACTGTGGAGTCGACTAGACGGGGGATGTATTATTCCACAAGATATGGGGGATGGGGATAAATAAAAAAGTTGTGAGAGTTGAGGGTACTTTCATTGTGAGAGTTGAGGGTATTTACGTTGTGAGACCTGTGGAATTCAGGTGATGGTTGGACTCTCGTAAGAGGATTCGTACACGGGTGGAGTCTCAGGTGGTTAGACCATCAGATGTCCGAATGGATGTGGGGGATCCAGAAGTAATCATTCATAGAATCCCTCCTCCATAGAAACCAGTGATTGTCCAAGGATCTTCACGATGGGTTCACCATCCTCTCTGCAATCTGTCTCTTTCCCTAATATGTTGTCCAACACGGCCAGATATTCCAATCCCATTTTGGTCACATCAATCGTCTTGGATCCATCCCAACGGAACATCGTTGAAAGGAATCCATGCAGATCGAGATAATCAATCTGATGATAGTAGATCAGGAATTGATCCGAGGTCAGTTGTCCCCCTTCGGAACATCTTCTTAGGATGAATCTCCGGATTCTTTCGATGTCTTTGCCGGAACAACCGCTCAGCATCATCTTGGACCTGTATGCCCACATCTTCCTGTTGGGTCTTATACCAATCATCAATCCCTCTCCACATTTCTGTTCAACAATCGTTCCTTCCATGGATGAATTCTCCCTCCATAGATATCTTCACCCATCATCGGTATATCAATGGGCTACTGTGCGGTCAGTATAACATCCGGTGTTAGAGGTTGTGACATATGATCTCCTTGGGGTGCTTTTTGCTCACCATCCTCTTGGATATCCACCAGCAGGCGGTCAGAACGGAGACCGATGCCACGGATATCAGGCCTGCCTTTACGAAGGGACTGATCGAGATCAGGGAATCCGCCACGATGGACGCTTCGAACATGCTAACACCTATCCCCAACACCGATAGGTAGTACACCCCTCTGCTTATTGAGAGTGTGGGCATTCAGTTCCTGTTGACCTCTTTCCCTCCGGATGTCGCTTTCGATCCTTATCATATTGCTGCGGTTATCGATACATTGGCGGTAGCGTTCAATGGTTCTTATCAACCCTTTGTATTCCTGAGGGATGTGGTCTTTGACCGATTTGATGAATGATTCCGCTAACGATAGACGTTCCAACAAACCGCCGATGTGCACGAACACATTGAATGAATCATCAACTTCATTCGTGATGTAATCTATCCGATTCTGGCATGTTTCGACGACAGTGTTGGCTATCTTCACAATTGCCTCATGTTCACCGTCAGCAGAGACAGGACCATAATCCTTGGAATAGTCGATAGAGCTTTCCCGCATACCATCAGGTCCATGATGTGTGGTATTATCCAGATAACAATTGACCATTGACACCAGTGCACTGATCATATCACGCGCTTCAAAATCGATCCTATCATCAGGTGATGTCTGTATGCAACAGAAACCTGAATTCCAGAGGGTCATGATGACGATCATATGATTAGGTGAATCGATGGCGATAGACAGTGATGCGTTCTTCCCACCATCAATGGTTAGAACGACATCGGTCACACCCACGATTCCTGCTATCCTCTCGTGGAGCAATGACAAGGGCCTGAGGTTGAGTATGGGTCCGATACCGGCCACCTCGGAATGGATGTGGGGGATCCAGAAGTAGTCATTCATGGAATCTTCTCACGACAAGATCTATCATCGAATCAAACGATCTTAGGATGGGTTCGCTGTCCTCCTTATAATCGGTCTCCTTCCTCAATCTGCGGTCCAATATCTCCAGATAGGTCAGACCCCTATCGGTGACACGGATCTTTTCGTCCCCATTGATGCGGAACCACGTGTTGATGTATCCGCATGAATCCCGAGAGTCCACCTGTGTGTAGAATCTCAGAAATTGATCATGGGTCAACTGGCCACCTTCAGAACATCTTCTCAGGATGAACCTGCGGACCCTTTCGAGATCCTGTATGGAACAACTGCCGAACAATGCTCTGGAATCAGACAACAGTCTGCTCCTATCGGGCTGTATCTCCACCATCTGTATGTCTCCGTATATTTTTTCGATGATCGTCTCGTCCATGGATGTTTTTACCCATCATCGGTATATCAAGGGGCGATCGTACGGTCAGTATCGATTTCGGATCCAGGGAGGATTATTCGTCTCTCACCAATTGATATTCTTTTAAAAGAACAAATACTTTATTGTTAATGAATCCTCCTCCGACCGCTCCTGCCTCCAGCAAAGATAAAGAAATCGCCGATGATACACCCTCAATGAACGGGATGAACAAGACGGTCGTGGGGGTCGTCTTCGGTATTGCACTCATTTACTCCGTACTGTCCCTGATGGTGACGGTACAGGAACTGCTCGACACAGGTGTGTTCACGATAATGCTCTTCGCCCCCAACGGGGATGCACTCGGGATCGACCTGTCGGAGTATCCGGTCATCGGAACGTACACCGATGCCCTGGACACATTGGCGGGACTGATCTCTTCGGACCCCGGGACCCTGAAGGTCGTCGCTTTGGTGTTCGCTGTGCTGGGATTCGTGTTAGCCGCTGCGGGTATGGCCACCAGACCCTCTCTGGAGGTGTCCGGGACCGAGAACCCGGCCGAATACATGTGGACCCACAGGCCCGGAGCCACCGTAAAGGCCCTCGGGGCACCCTGGGGCCTGCTCACCGCATGTTTCAGGAGGAACAGGGTGCTGGTCATCGTGCCGGTCATCCTTCTGTTCCTGTACCTTCCCTGGTCGGTCATGATGACCGTCGCCCTGGTGGTCCCATTCCTCATCGTGAAGGGTGTGGTGTCTGCAAGGATGAGGTCCGCGGCGAAGAGGGAGAGGAGGGACTACGGGAACAACACCCAGTATGCCGTCTGCCCCAAATGCAAGAGGAATTTCGAGAGGCCGAAGATCAGGTGCAAGTGCGGTCTGGAGCTGGATTATCCTGTGCCCAATGTCTTTGGTATCAGGAACCACACATGCAACAACGGTCATCAGATCCCCTGTGTGTCCGGGAAGAGGTCGGAGCTCAGGACGATCTGTCCGTTCTGTGGATCGGACATAGAGACAAGGGAGGCAACGCCCATATCCATAGCCATGGTGGGTGCGGTCGGATCCGGGAAGACGACCCTCATGCTCGCTTCCGTGAGGACCATCACTCAGATGGCCAGGACGAGGGACGTTTCCGTGGAGGCGGTCACCCCTGGGATCTCCAAGAATGCGGTGGCGGCGAAGGATGTCGTGGCCAAGAGCGCACCCGGTGAACTGGACTCGGAATGCATGTTCATCAGGTCCAGGAACCTGCAGGACAGGGAGGTAATATTCAACGACGTCTCCGGACAGGAGTACGAGGCCAAGGAGAACAAGGTCCTCTTCGAGGAGTTCTTCAATTATTCCGATGGGATCGTGTTCGCATTCGACCCCGTCGCACTCAGGAGGCAGGGGAGGGGCACCACACCCACGGAGGTCTTCGAATCCTTCCATTACATGTACACCCACATCAAAGGGATCAGCCCCAGCAAGGTGAACAATGTGCCCATGGCCGTCGTGGCGACCAAGAACGATGTCATGAACCCCCGTCTCGGTGATGGTGATGTGAGGGGATTCCTCATGGAGAACGGACAGGAGGGTTTCGTGAAGGTCCTGGAGTCGCTGTTCAGCAATGTGAGGTACTTCGCGGTGAACTCCCTGGGTGACGATTGCATGACGGCCGCCAGACCCATCTGGTGGATAGTCGGGGAATCGGACCAGGAACTCTACAAGGCTGTCCCAATAGAGTGACCGTCTTCGGGAGGGGAGACCCTCCCGACATAAACACCTTGATTGTCCTTCTATATAAATCAGAGAGGTTCTTCCGGAAGATATGACGATGTTCGGAGGGTTAGTTGGATTATATATCCAAAGTACTATCCGCCATCGATCACCATGTACAGAATCGCCGTATACGGGAAAGGTGGGATCGGGAAATCCACCGTTTCAGCCAACATATCCTATGGTCTGTCTCTCAGAGGGTACAGCGTCCTCCACGTGGGTTGCGATCCGAAACATGACTCCACTCGCCTCCTCACCGGTGGCAGGAGCATCCCATGTTTCTCCGACGACCCAGGGAACCTGTGTATGGTGACGTCTGATTCGGGCGTGGAATGCGTCGAGTGTGGAGGTGCGAGCTGCGGAGAGGGATGTGCCGGCAAGGGCATGTCCATGCTCTTCCCCAAACTGGAGGGTGTGGAGGCGGATTACCGTGTATGCGATGTCATGGGGGATGTCGTCTGCGGCGGTTTCTCTTATCCCATGAGGAAGGGGAACGTAGAGGCCGTCATCCTCGTCACATCGGGGGAGTTCATGTCCCTGTATGCCCTGAACAACCTCCTCAGAGGTATGAGGAACGTCAACGGTGGGAGGTGCATCCTGGGGATGGTGTTCAACCGTCGCGGTGATGCGGGTGAGGAGATCATGGTCCGCCGTTACTCCGAGGCATCGGGGCTGCCGATCATATGTGACATTCCGAGGGATCAGCTGTTCGAGGAGGCGGAATCCTTGGGTGTGACCCTGTTGGAGGCCTTCCCGGGATCGGATCCCGCCCACATCATGGAGGGGTTGTTGGACCTGATAGAGTCCGGAGGCGATCCCGTGGAACCGACTCCGCTGTCGGAGGAGGCCATGATGGAGCTCGCCGCCGGGAAGGACATCGTCTCCGGCAAGGAGGGTTCAGGAGGGAAGCGCGAGTGTACCTTCGAATACTTCGACCATGAGCGCAATCTGACGTTCAATGACAATTTCCTCCTTCCCTCATGCACGTCACACGGGGCCGTGGATGCAGGATTGAAGGTCTACGATTTAGCCATCGTACTCCATGGGCCCGCCAACTGCGCATATCTGATGGAGTTCGCATTCAGGCGCAGGTTCTATATGAACTCGGGGGAGAAGGACCATCCGTTGCCCCCGTGCAACCTGTACACCACACGTCTCGACGGCGACAGGGTCTTCACAGGGGATATTCCGTATTTAGAGGAGACCGTCAGGGGGGGCTGCGGCGGACGGTTTCAGGCATATATTCCTGGTGCCCACATGCTCTAGCGAGGTCCTTGGGACCGACCTGAGGCCTGTGGCCAAGAGGATGTCCGCCGAGTTGGGTGTTGATGTGGAGGCCGTCCCAAGCGACACTGGTTTCCTCGGAAGCAGGTTCGGTTGTCTGGAGGGCCTCATGTCCCTTCTGATCCAGAGGATGAGAGTCGATATCCCCGTGGACAATGGAGGGGTGAACCTCATCGCCCGCTCGTTCCTGGGCATGGGCCGTGACAGGAACACCGGGGAGATAGACTGTATCCTCCGTTCCTTCGGGATGCATCTGAACATGCTCTTCCTGGACCTCTGCGAGATGGGGGACATAGAGCGGTTCTGCTCCGCGGAACTTGACATCCAGTTGGACAGGTCCAACATCAACTCCCGCATGTGCGAGATGATATCCGAGCACACGGGGAGGGAGAGGGCACTGGTCCTGGAGACGCCCGTCGGTCTGAGGGACACAATGGAGTGGATCAGGAAGGTGTGCGAGCGCACCGGGAGGGACCCGACACCCGGGTTGGACGAGGCGGTCCGCAGGTACACCGAGGGGATGGCCCCGTTGATCGAGGACATGAAGGGTGTCCATGCCATGGTGTACTGTTATTCCCATTCGGACATAGAGTGGCAGGTGATGACGCTCCTGGACATGGGGGTGACCATAGACCTGATACTGTTCGCCAAGGGGAACTACGTGGACCACAACGAGAAAGTCCCGGAGTTCGGTGATATAACGACGATAAGGGACGGTTCGTTCTGTATGTTCAAGGAGAAGGTCAGGGAGTCGGCACCTGACATCGTGGTGACCAACCAGCATTCAAGGGCCGTGGAGCTGGGTGTTCCCTGGTGCTCCATGGGCGGAAGGGGATGCGCGATAGAGGGTGCCCTGGATTGGGCACGGAAGGTGAGGGACTGTCTCCGTCTCCCCGGTGGAAGGATGTGGGAGGCGGGATTATGAGGATCCAACCGGACGGGACGTTGGGTGCCGTTCTGGCATCGGAGGGCCTGGGCCTCACGGAGACATTGGTGAACGGTGCAGGGGGATGCAGGTCTAGGACGCAGATCGTCATGAGGGATGTGATCCCGGAGTATTCGCCCGAGGGACAGGAATGCTGCAGATCGAGGTACTTCAGCAGACAGTCCAGACTCCCCTGTACCTACCTGAACGGGGATGACATGGTGTTCGGATGCGACGGGAAGGTGGAGGCCGCCCGTGAATCCATTGAGAATGTGTCCGGGAAGGGGACTGCCATGGTGGACACGTTGGCCGCATCCCTCGCATGTTTCAATCATTCCCTGCCCGTGGGAGGGGGTCCGATTATGCCCGACACGGATCTGTCGAAACTGTCGTTCGATGAGGGGTACGACATCATGACCCGTGCCATCCTGGAAGGTTCCGACCTTTCCGGTGACAGGGATGGCAGGTCGGTGAACATCCTCGGATACGGATTGGCGGATCAGGGGTGGGAAACAGGTGCGGATTCCATCACGGGATTGTTGAACGCCATGGGTGTGGACGATGTCATCTTCGTCGGATGCAGGAACATGGATGCGGAGGGGATCTCCGGGGCGGAACTGAACGTCATGCTCCATCCTCAGAGGTCCAGGATGACGGCAGACCATCTGGAGGCCAGGTTCGGCATCCCGTCGCTCCGTCCGTCCGAGGGGGCACCTGTGGGGTATGCCGCCACGAGGTCCTTCGTCACAGAAATAGCGGACAGGATGGGACTGGACCCGTCCCCCGCGTTGGCCATGGTCGACAGAGATGAGCGGAGGGTCAGGGACAGGCTACTCAACCTGAACAAAGGGGTGAACTCCCTGAGGTGTAGGAACCTCTGCATGGAGTGCGAATCCTCCATCGCCTATCCGCTCACCGTCTGGATGGTGGACAGGTTCGGTTTGATCCCCCGGTCCATAAGGACCACCGATGATGAGTATCTCCCCGAACTGGGGGCGTATCTCGGGGACCTGGGATTCCCGGAGGCCCTGGGCGGTCCGGTTCCGAAGGACAGGGATGTGGTGTTCACCGACGGTATCGAGGCGTATCTGGGCAGGAGGATGGACAGGTCCGCATCGTACATCGAGATGAGGCTGCCCTTCATGAGGAACATAGATCTGTTGGAGAGGACGGTGATGGGGCCCCGTGGATGCAGGTACCTCCTGGATTCACTGTTGAACAACGGGGAGAGGTTCAGGTGCGGTCAGCCCTCGAACGCCGATATGCGCTGAACCGACTGCGACCATCAAATACCAGTCCGACATTGGAGCGCAACATGGTTAAATCCGCTAATGCAGACCACATCCTGGTGTCCAACGCCAGGGACGCACAGGGAATCATGATCCGCCTCTCCAAGGGGGAGGACTTCGCCGACCTTGCGAAGAGGTTCTCCAAATGCCCCTCCGGGAAGAAGGGCGGAAAGCTCGGATGGTTCAACAAGGGCGACATGGTCCCCGAGTTCGAGAAGGCCTGCTTCGAGGGGAAGGCCGGCGAGATCGTCGGACCCGTCAAGACCGAGTTCGGCTACCACATAATCAGGATCGTCGACCAGAAGTGATCCCGAATCCATCCGACCATGGATGGAACCGGGAGGATGAAACGGTTTACGACCCCCTCCGCGTATTTCTGCGGAAGGGGTCGGTACATGTTCAGTTGCCTTTCATCTTGTAGGCTTCCACAAGCTCCAGGATACCGGAGATCAGGATGAACAGTCCGATGACGATCATGATGAACTCTGCGGCGGATTCCGGGTTGAGGATGGCCAAAACACCCATCACGACGAGTATGGCCGCGATGACGATGCTGATGATCTTCCCCATCTTGCTGGAGTGGCCGTTCATTATCTGGGCCAGGGAGACCAGTCCGATGACGACCAGTACAGCACCGAGGACGATCATGAGCAGATCGGCCCAGAGATTGGCTGCGATTATCAGCACCAGACCTACGATGATCTGTATCGCGCCCATGGCCAGTCCGACGTTCAGCTTGGACCTGGTGGCCTCCAGTACCGAGATGAGTCCCGTTATCAGGATCAGGGCACCGGCGATGATCAGGACCCATTTCAATGCGTCATCACCGAGGGCGATGAACAGCACACCGATGAGGACCATGAACAGACCGCTCAGAAGGGGACCCTTCCAAGGGGTGTATTTCTCTATGGTTACTTCCATGTGAGCACCTGTGCATGGATTCCGTTTAACCGGATAAAAAGATTCTACCGGATTGTCCGGTCCCGTCCTCTGTATCTGACCACCGCGGGTACCTGGTGGCAGAGGTCCTGTCCGTACAGGATGTCCGATTCCGGCCATCTGTCATCTATGACATCAGCATCCATGTCCCGCCAATGGCGGAATATCACCGTCTCCGTGCCCGGAGGGGCATCGTCGGCCACACGGCAATCCAATCCCATCTCCGTCGCGATGGTCATCACCCTATCCACAAGGGTGTCCCGCCCCATGCGTCTGATCCCGGCGACCATGTCGTTCGCCCTGTCGGAGAGGAACGATGTGATGCCTGCATCCAGGTTCTCCTCGCGGTTGGGTGAGGTGCATGAGGTCATGTGCGGACATCGACGGCACAGCTTATAATCTCGTCAGCCGATTCTCATCGCATGGTCAACCTATGTCCGAATGAAGCCGATCCCAGGGACAACGTTGAGGAGTTCGTCAGGGATCCGGAATGTGCCATGATGCCCGGTCTCCGTGGTTTCGGCACCGAACCGATGATGAGTGTATTGGAGGAGGAGCTCAGGAGACAGGAGCCCGATTCCGACATATTGATCCTGAACAGGGACACCCTCGCGGACGAAGGTATAGTCATGCCAAGGGAACTCGAGGCCTTCGTCCTCGGAAGGTACACCGGTGATAGGAAACTCAATGTGCTGGTGATGGAGGACCTGCCGGTAATAGGGTGGCAGGCGTGCATGGAGCCCCTCAGAGGTAAGAACGCACAGGTCTATTGTGCCGGATTCAGTTGCAAGTTCATCCCCGTCTGTACGAAGATGTTCAGTTTCCGTTGATGGGTTAAGGGGCCTTCAGCCCCTGGCCCATTATCTATCCATGGAGGATTCCAACCCGCCCATAGACATTTTTTCAAGAAGTGATCCCAGGTTGGTTCCGAGATCAGTTTTCAGACCCAACAGGTCATGACAGGATGTCATGCTCGTTTCAACAGCATCATGGACCCTGTGCATGAACATCAGGGGGTCATAATCGATCTTTTCATACCGATTATTCGGATTAAGATCATGTACGATACGATCCAATTCTCTTTCTGTGAAACGTTTTCCATCGATCATAGGATTCTGCAATAGCTTCTTACGCTCTATTTCGTAGTATTCTTCGAAATGCATCAGCAACCATAGTTCAAAACAAGGGTTAGAGATGTACGGCTCGTATCCTGATCTAAGACAACGTCTGATGAATTCATCAAGATCTGATGATGATCTGCTATCCTTGTCGCGATCCACGATGACACATACGTGGTCCACATCATCACGGTAGTCTATTAGCTTCGGTATATCCAACACCGGGTCCCTACCGAACATCTCTTTGAACAGCATGGTGCAGGCGTCCATCGTTCTGTTTTCGTCTTTGATAAATCCTTCAGAATCGCAGTAATGTCCGACAAGGGATGTCACTGAATTGTGATATCTTTCTGCATCTTCGGAAGACAGGGATGATGAGTTGGTGATACTGTTGATGACGAGATTCAGTGAATAGTGGCCGCATCTGACCGAAGACATGTATTCATCCAGAAGATCTAAAATCGTCTTCGGACAACTACAGCCTGCATCAGATGGTTCACGTTGCAGTATGATTATGTCAATCAGGCTGTTGATTCCCGCAATCTGTCTGTTGTTGCCCAGAGCTGTGAAGTATCTCGGTTCCGTCCTATAACCTTCGGAGATGATGATGAATTTACTCATCACCTTTTTCCGATCGCTTGAACGAGAGGGGTTGAATCTGGATTCCAAAGGTCTCATTCTTCACCCCACGGAGGGAATAGTGATGAGAAGAGTGGGACTCCACCATATCTTCCTTCCCTGTATGCCTTCTCCACTCTGCGGTCGTTCCTCTCATTGAAGTCCTCAAGCGAGTAGATCTTCGATGAACCATCACTACTCTTCTCGATGAACCAGATTTCATCGCGCCTCAGCAATGAGAAGTCCATGAGAAATGATTCATGGGTGGTGAATATGATCTGGGAACTACCGGAGGACGGATCCTCCAAGAACATCTTGACAAAACGATAGGTCAGCTGAGGGTGGAGACTGGTATCCAGTTCATCGATGATGTATGTGCGGTTCGCTTTCCCCATGAACACCGAGGCCAGAAGTCCGTACAGTCTGCGTGTTCCGTCGGATTCCTCATCGGGACGGAAGGATATCCTGTCTCCGTTGTGTCTGTATACGATCTCGTCAAACACCACGCGACCGTTCTCCATATACGCCCTGTATCCGTTGACACTGGCGTATCTGGTGGACCCTATGTTCAATGCGGCCTGACCCTTTCCCTGTGAGAGGTCCCTGCGCAGTGCATCCATGAGGGATTGGGGGATGAACTCCTCCAGACCATCTTTGCGGTCATATGCGATGTTGTTCACACCCGTGCCGAAAGTCGACATGATCCTGTTGACGTTCTCCAATTCACGGTCGGAGACGGGGATTTCCGGGGAGAATGGGAAATCTGTATCGATGAACACAAGATCGTTCTTGAACC
>CAZCMJ010000003.1:0-51384 GCA_964499845.1 uncultured Methanomassiliicoccales archaeon | reverse complement strand
TCCTCGAGGGATGCAACCAGTGCTTTGATCTTGGCTGCGTCAGCGTCCACTCCAGCGGCGGTCAGGACTGCTTTGATAGCGTCCTCGGTAATGTCCTTGCCAGCAGAGTAGAGCACCATTGCACTGTAGATATACTCCATTTAATTCAACTCCTTTAAATTTAGCCGAATAATGCACTGAGACCAGCGGCTGCTTCTTCCTCGCTGACCTCTTCTTCTTCCTCTTCCACGCTCTCCTGTGCGGCCTCAGCGACGGGTGCGGCAGCAGGTGCTGCTGCGGCAGCAGAGCTGAGCCTTGCTGCGATCGCATCGTTGGTGTATCCGCAAGCGGCGGCGACAGACAACATCTGGGAGTCTGCCTTAGCCAAGAGCATGTCGATATTCTCCTTGGTCGGTATCGCGGCTGAGATAGAGAGACCCATGGACTCCCTGAACGCCTTAGCAATAAGCGGTACGATGGTCTCCGTTGTGGGGAACGCGATCGAAACACCGAGTGCAAGGGCGTTGTGTGCAGCCGTAGCGAACATCGTGGAATAGTAGTCATCAGGTATGTCGAGAACGTCCCTGTGGTAGACGACTCCACCCTCGTAGGCGGACCTGAGGTCCATTCCCACGACCATGGGGAGAATCTCCAACTTAGGGAGCATTGCTGCGATGGGTCCGGAAATCGGCTCTCCGGACTTCACGAGTGTCGTGTCCTTCTTGACTACGATCTTTCCTGCCTCAATAGCGGCAGGAAGGCCTATTTTCTGAAGCTCTCCGATAATCGGGCCGGGTCCGAACGGGGTCGGTCCCTTGGGTACAACGATATCGAAAGGTGCGAGCTGTCCCTCCTTGGCGGGGGCAGGGGTCATCGTCGCCTCAAGCTTCTTGAAAAGCTTGAAGGGGTCGATGTCTGTTGTGACAATCGCACACTGTCCGTGAATCGCGTCTTTGAGTGCCTCGAGTCCAGGCTTCTCCTTCGCCGCCTCTTCGATGGCCAAGAGCATAAGGTTGTTCTTGGTCATCTTGAGTTTGGCGTGAGCCCTGAGACCTGCCCTCATCGACTGGACCTGCTGACCGGGGATACCCTCCATGTCGACAACTGCGACAACAGGGTACTCGCGCATGTCCTGTACCAGCTCGTTTACCAGATCCTTCTTCCAAGCTGCGACGTGTGCCATCTTTGAACCTCCTTACAGAACCTTCTCCGAGGGTCCCATTGTGGTCTTAACGTAAGCAGAAGCGATGTTGTGCTTTCCCTTCTCGAGGTGAGCCTCAACACGCTTGAGGATGAGGTCGATGTTCTCGGCGATATCCTCTGCGCTCATGTCGACTGTTCCAACGGGTGCGTGGAAGGTCTTCCTGTCTTTCGTCCTGATGGTCACAGACTTGCGGAGGCTGTCGATCATCGCTGCAGGGTCTGCACCGGGAGCGATGGGCTTCGGCATCTTTCCGCGAGGTCCGAGAACAGTTCCGAGCCTCTTTCCGACGACGGCCATAAGGGGCGCCTCGGCGATGAAGTAGTCGGTGCTGTTCGCGATCTTCTTAGCCTGTTTCTTGTCGTCTGCGATCGCTCCGAGTTCCTCGGGGGTGATCACGAGATCGGCCACGTCTTTGGCTTTCAAGGCTAGTTCGCCACCACCAATGACACAGACTTTGACTGTCTTTCCGCGACCGGCAGGGAGGATGATATCCTCGGTGATACGGTTCTTCGGAATGGTCAGATCAACATCTGTGAGATTGATGGCCAACTCAACCGTCTCTGTAAAATTGCGCTTCTTTGCACTCTCGAGTGCTTTCTGCACGGCCATTACGGTTGGTTTTTCTGCCAATACAATTCCTCCTCGTAGTACGAACGAGTCATGTGACTCTCCTACAAGTGAACCTTGCTACCACCAACTTATATTTAAATCTATACGTAGGCGCGCGTTGCACGCACTATAATAACGCACAAAAACAGGGAAATGGCGGAAGAAACGTAGCCGATGAACGGTTTTCAGAACCGCCTCGGGCACATCCTCGAACCCCTCCACGACACTGTCCCATCACCGGGTTCTAATTTACATACTATTTTTTCGATTGAAAAAGTAAGTTGATTTTTACTTGATTGAATTTTACATACTATAAAAAATGATTTTATAGTGAGATTAACATCGATTGCCATGCGCATCTTCGAGTACTCCGGAATCACGGAGAGCATTCCCACGGACATTGCAGAGACGATTGCCAAGATCGAATCGCTCAGAGCCATGGATCCCATCAGAGAGGATGTGTATCTGAAGGAACTGTCTGTGGCGAAAGAAGCCTGCAGATCATCATCCACGGAATCGTCATGCTCATTGGAATGGATAAACGAAGAGAATGGCAGCCTTCAGATGGAAGGATACCTCAACGCCATGGATATGCTCGGAAACCACTCCCTCCCCATCGACCTCACGGAGGGGAGTCTTCTCACGCTCCATTCAACTATCCTTAACGGCTCCACCCGCAAGGAGAGCAGATACCGCCTGAGGGACTCCGAATCGGACCGTCGCGACATACATGTGAACTCCATCCGTCCTGTTCCGGCACAGAGTGTGAAGATGAGTGTGGAGCAGATGGTCGCATCCTACACGATGGCAAGGGACGTGGGTATTCAGAGCATACTGCTCGCACCTATCCTTAACGGCTCCACCCGCAAGGAGAGCAGATACCGCCTGAGGGACTCCGAATCGGACCGTCGCGACATACATGTGAACTCCATCCGTCCTGTTCCGGCACAGAGTGTGAAGATGAGTGTGGAGCAGATGGTCGCATCCTACACGATGGCAAGGGACGTGGGTATTCAGAGCATACTGCTCGCACCATCCATGATCCTGGATTTCCTAAACATCCGCCCCTTCCATGAAGGCAACTGGAGAATGTCCCGCCTGATGCTTATCAGACTCCTCATCGACAGCGGATACAGAGGCCTGGAGATCTCATCATTGGAATCCCACATGGAGGCCTCATCGGAGGACTACTACGATGCGGTGGCGGAATCCTCCGCAGGGTGGAACAACAACGGGTCGGACCCCTACCCATTCATAAGGTTCGTGACAGACATGGTCCTGGAATGCTATGAAGAGGTGTCGGCCAGATACCCTCTGGACTGTGGGAGGAAAGTGAAGAAGGGGGAGAGGATAGCGAGGATCGTGGAATGGTCCGACCATCCACTTTCAAAGACCGAGATATGCAATCTCCTCCCAGACATCAGTCGCAGAACCACGGACGTGGTCCTGTCACAGCTCATGGCGGACGGAAGGATCGTGAAAATCGGAACGTTCAGGGACGCAAGATACGCCCCGACAGAATGATGATTTAAGGGTGGGGCCGAAGCCCCAGGGTTTGATAATCAGAACTGACCGTCGTACTCGCCGGCCTTGACTGCCTTCTGGAAGTCCTTGGGGTTCTTTCCGTCGATGGTAACTCCGACAGAGACGCAGTTTCCTGCGACCTCGAGGACCTTTGCCTTCAGGTCTGCACCGAGGAGATCGTCCTGCTTCATGTTGGCGATCTTCTTGGCCTGGTCAAGGGTGAGGTTTCCGACTTTCTCGGCCTTTGCGTTGTGGGCTCCGGATTCGACTCCGAGCTCGCCTTTGATCAGAGCGGACATGGGAGGGGTTCCGACCTTGATGTCGAAGGACTTGTCGTCGTTGATGAGAACTTTGACAGGGACCTTCATTCCCTCGAATGCCTTTGTCTTCTCGTTGATCTTAGCGATAACCTGACCGATGTTGACTCCTTTGGGACCCAGGGCGGGACCAAGGGGCGGACCTGCGGAGGCCCTGCCTCCATCAACCAATGCCTCAACAGTATCTACCATTGCTCATTTCTCCTTTTCAATCACTCTGACACTGTCTCCTTTGACAGTGACAGGTATGGGGACCATGGCTTCGATGAGTTCGACTGTGATCTCCTCTTTGCCCTGGTCGATCTGCTGCACCCTTGCTTTCTCACCCTTGAAGGGACCGTTGACGAGTTCGACGATGTCTCCCTCGACGATTCCTACGACTGCGGACATGGGTGTGAGGTAGGGGCTGATCTCCTCGATGTCCGTCTCTCCGCCGATGAAAGACCTGGCCTTCTTGATGTCCTTGGTCTTCTCGCGGAGACGGTCCGTGTTCATACCTTCGACGAACACGTATCCTCTGAGTCCTGCAGGACTCAGGATCGCATATATGTCCTTGGAACCCTTGCTCTTCTCCTCTTTGGAGGTCAGCTCCCTTGCGACAGTGACCTCCTGGTCGATCTGGGTTTTGAGGATCATAATGGACTGCTGTGCGATGGCTTCGAACGACATCGTGTCGCTCTCTCCGTTGGAGGATGCCGTGACCTCGGTGCAGACCATGTCGCCATATCTCGCACCGGTAGGGCAGTTGACCTCCAGGATGAGCTCCTTGGGGGAGCTTCCGGGAACGTCGATGGTCACGTCGGACCTACTGCGCTCGTTGCTCCAGAGCTCACTGTTGGTCGAATCCCTGAGAAGGACCGTCCAGAGAGGGGCCTCATCGGCATTGGGTCCGGTGGTGACCGAGAACGAGAGGTTCACCTCCGGTGAATCAGACGAGACCTTGAATGTCCATCTGACCCTGTTGTTGTTCTTCTCGGAGTTGCCTTCGTCGTTTCCTCCAGCAGAGACCTTCCTGAGGTCGTTCTCGCCAGAAATCATAACACTCATATCTGACCCTCTTCAGAAGTAAGTGGGGAGCACAGACATGAGCCACCAAATGGCGAATCCGACGGCACCGATAACTATGATACCCAGGCCCGTGATGTACATCGTCTTGACGTACTCGTCCTTACTGGGGGTGCGTGCCATCTTGAGGTGCAGACCATGTCGCCATATCTCGCACCGGTAGGGCAGTTGACCTCCAGGATGAGCTCCTTGGGGGAGCTTCCGGGAACGTCGATGGTCACGTCGGACCTACTGCGCTCGTTGCTCCAGAGCTCACTGTTGGTCGAATCCCTGAGAAGGACCGTCCAGAGAGGGGCCTCATCGGCATTGGGTCCGGTGGTGACCGAGAACGAGAGGTTCACCTCCGGTGAATCAGACGAGACCTTGAATGTCCATCTGACCCTGTTGTTGTTCTTCTCGGAGTTGCCTTCGTCGTTTCCTCCAGCAGAGACCTTCCTGAGGTCGTTCTCGCCAGAAATCATAACACTCATATCTGACCCTCTTCAGAAGTAAGTGGGGAGCACAGACATGAGCCACCAAATGGCGAATCCGACGGCACCGATAACTATGATACCCAGGCCCGTGATGTACATCGTCTTGACGTACTCGTCCTTACTGGGGGTGCGTGCCATCTTGAGGATCCTACCGTACTTTCCCTTTCCGAAACCGCGGGCTTTGGATTCGAACTCGTCCTGGAGTTCGTATGCCATCGACTCTTCTTCTGCCATTTTATCGTTCTCCAACCGCACGTCTCCGCGCAGTCGTTCTGCTCATTCTCGTTACCACTGAAGGTAACGTTACAGAGGTGCCCCTTAATCATGTTTTTATTATAAAACTTTCGGCGAGTCCATTTTGAACCGACGATATCCAATTGCTTTTTATATAGGTTCTATGTTCGCCAGACTAGACCTTTTGGGGGTATTTAAAATGGAAGAGGTTCTTTGTAACGTAGAACTTGTAAAGGAGAACAATGATTTTGTCGTGAAAATCCAGAGCGATCTCGGAGGAGTCAGGGAGTACAGGTCCATGAGCTTCGAGGAAGTTCTCGAGCAGCTCATGCAGGATCTCCAGGAAGAGTTCGAGAGTCTCTGATTATTCAGGAGGAATAGCAATGGCAGTAGACAAGATCAAACAGGTCACGGATGTCCTGGACATGCTCGCCGAGGACACATCCATCCCCAGAAACATCAGGAAGGGCGCTACGGACGCCAAGACAAGACTCCTTGACACCAAAGAGGCCATGGATGTCCGCGCCACCAGTGCGATTGTCATCCTGGACGATCTCGCAAACGACCCCAACATTCCTCTGCACGGCAGGACGCTCATCTGGAACGTCATCAGCCAGCTCGAGGTAATGAGTCAGCAGAACTGAGCTCAGACCTCTGACAAACCCCCTTCCTCCGCTTTTCCTTGGAGGAAGGGGAGAGGGTTTCATCGGACATCCATCGGAAACTCAGCAATGCTGGTCCCTGATGATGTCCAGGAAATTCTGGAATATCTCCGCCCCGTGCTCGGTGTTCTCGACCTCGGGATGGAACTGGACCCCGTATATCGGACGGTCGATGCACCTGACCGCCTCATGGGGGCATGAATCTGAATATGCTGTCACCTCGAAACCTTCGGGGATGACCTTGACTTCGTCGTTATGGGATGCCCATACACCGAAGGAATCGGGAAGGCCTTTGAAGAGGTCGTCGTGGGACCTCACCCTGAGCTCGACACCGCCGAACTCCGGAACGGTTCCGGGCCCGAGGGTTCCGCCGAAGTGCTCGCATAGGAACTGCATACCGGCACAGATGCCGAATATCGGGTAATCCGCCTTGTCGAGGTATTCTCCGTTGTTCCCCATACGGGCGGCGTCGGATGCCACGTTGGGCGCGCCCCCGGAGAGGATCAGCCCGTCGATGTCCTTGATCTCGTCGAACGGGGTCGTGTTGGGAATGATCTTCGTGTCGACCTTGAGGTATCTGAGGACACGCCACTCGCGATGGGTCCACTGACCTCCGTTGTCAACGATGTATACTTTCATCGTTTCGGGAGTAGACTGCAAATGGGATATGAATCTGCCGTAAGGGGTCCGTCACATCAGCCCCGTCACCAACAGGACGGCCACCAGGACAGGCACGATGTAGGTCATGTATGTACGGAGACATGCAGGGAACGCCAACCCCTCTCCCGAATTCACCTCGGACATGAAGGAATCCCAACCCCATCCACGCCTGCTGACGCAGAACAGCACGATCATGATCGATCCCAACGGGAGCATCACCTGACTCAGGACCAGGTCGCAGAGGTCCAGGATCGTGGAACCGGGGCCCAGAGGTTCGACCCCCGACAGGATGCTGAACCCCAATGCGCTCGGGAGGATCAGGATGCACATGATGGGGATGTTGAATGCACAGGCCCTGCGTCTGTCCCACCCGGTGATCCCTATGGTGTTGGAAACTATCGCCTCGAAGACGGCGAATATGGTCGACAGTGCGGCGAAGGCCATCAGGATGAAGAAGAGCACTCCGAGAACATTCCCTCCGAACAGATTGTTGAACACATTCGGCAGCGTCTCGAAGATCAGACTCGGTCCGACGCCCACCGGCACCCCGTACGAGAAACATGCAGGGAAGATGATCAGCCCCGCCATGAGGGAGACCACCAGATTGAGGACGGATATGAACGTCGATTCGCCGAAGAGACGGCGCTCCTTCCCGAGGTAGCTCCCGAAGACCGCCATGGAACCTATCCCTATGCTGAGGGTGAAGAACGCCTGACTCATGGCCGCCATGATGACCTTCATGACGCCCTGCTCCATCATCCGGTCGAAATCCGGAACCAGATAGAATTTGAGCCCCTCCTCCGCACCGGGCATGGCGAAGGCACAGACCACCATGAAGACCATGATCCCCAACAGGGCGAGCATCATCCACTTGGTGATCTTCTCCAACCCTCCGCTCAATCCGAGGGAGCATACCAGGAACCCAAGTACAACGACCAGGAGCGTGAACCCCACGGTCATCACCGGATCCCCTGCCAGACCATGGTAGAAATCGGACACCTCCGACGGATCCAATCCGGAGAAGTCACCCATCACCGCGGACACAGCATATCTGACGATCCAACCGGTGATGACGGCATAGAAGCTCATCAGCAGATACGGACCAGCGATGCACAGGCAACTGTGAAGACGCCACTTACTGCCCTCAGGGGTCAATGGCTCGTACATCCTGGCGGGACTGTGCTGACTCGCCCTTCCGAGGGACAGCTCCATGGACAGGAGCGGGATCCCGAGTATCACGAGGAAGAAGACGTAGAGGAGGACGAAGGCCCCACCACCGTACTGACCGACCATGTACGGGAACTTCCAGAAGCTCCCCAGACCTATGGCGCATCCCGCCGCAAGGAGGATGAATCCCAATCTGCTGCCGAGCCTCTCCCTCTCCATGATATCGGCGACGGATTGGAACTATCGTAGAAAAGGATGCCCCCGAAGGGGCTGCGGTCTATGCCGCATAAGATGTTGGACGGGCCGGACGGCCCCTTGGAATATCACTCCCACTCGATGGTCGCCGGGGGCTTGTTGGTGATGTCGTACACGACACGGTTCACGGAATCCTTCATGGTGTTCGTGATGCGTGTGGACATCCTGTCCAGGACCTCGAGGGGGATCTTGGCATAGGTGGCGGTCATACCATCGACGGATGCGACCGCACGGATCACGATCGTCCTTCCGTATGCCCTCCTGTCACCCTGGACTCCGACGGATTTGGTCGGGAGGAGCACTGCGAAGTACTGCCAGGGCAGGACCATCTCGCCCGCATCCGCGGCCTTCCTGATCTCGTCCTCGACGATGTGGCATGCCTCACGGACGATGGCGATGTTGTCGGGGGTGACCTCTCCGAGGCACCTGACGGCCAGTGCGGGTCCGGGGAAGGGTTGCCTCTCCGAGGCCTTGACACCGAGTGCCCTCGCAACCTCACGGACCTCGTCCTTGTACAGGTCCCTGAGGGGCTCCACGAGGGACATGCCCATGTCCTTGGGGAGTCCTCCCACGTTGTGGTGGGATTTGATGGTGTCACGGACACCGTCCCCGCTCTCGATCCAGTCAGGGGCGATGGTACCCTGCACGAGGAACTCGGCACCGAACTCCTTGGCGATCCTCTCGAAGACACGGATGAACTTCTCTCCGATGGCCTTCCTCTTCTGCTCGGGATCGGTGACGCCCTTGAGCGCCTCGAAGAACTCCGAGCCCGCATCCGCGATCATGTAGTTGATGCCCATGTCCTTGAGCATGCCCTCGACCTCGGCGGTCTCCCCTTTCCTCATGAGTCCGCTGTCGACATAGACGGCCAGGAGCCTGTCCCCGATAGCCTTGCTCGTGAGTGTGGCGGCGACCATGCTGTCGACACCGCCGGAACAGGCGATAATCGCCTTCCCTGTGATCTTGGACCTGATGTCCTCGATCGAATCGTTGATGAAGTCCTCAACACCGAACATCCGAAATCACCTTCTCTGAATCTGCAACGACCTTGTCGGCCTGCTCCCTCCTGTAATCGAGTAGCTTGGACCTGAGAGCCCCGTCGTTAAGGGCAAGGATCTCCACTGCGAGCACCGCTGCATTGTCACCGCGGTCCAGACCTACGGCAGCCACGGGTATGCCGGGGGGCATCTGCACCACCGAGAGGATCGCGTCGAAGTTGACCGCACCGCTCACGGGCACACCGACCACGGGTTTCACGGTGAATGAAGCCACAACACCGGGGAGGGCTGCGGAGAGACCTGCGATGGCGATGAAGACCTCCGCATCGCTGTTGGTCACCAGTTCCTCCACTCTGTGGGGGGTCCTGTGTGCGGAGGCGACGGCGATCTCGAATCCCACGTCGAACTTCCTCAATATCGCTATGGCCTTCTCGGCGACCGGCATGTCGCTCTTGCTTCCCATGATGATGGAGACCTTTGACATCGTTCGGAAGCACTGAATCTTCAATGATAAAGATTGTCCTGCGGAACAGGGTCCGGCCCCTTCCGAGGTGTGTAGAACAGGGAATGGTGTTTTGTAAGATGTTTCTCGGATCTCCCGGATCAGCACTTGAGAACGACGACCAGGAAGATTCCGACAGCAACGAGTGCACCGACCAGAATACCGATGAGGTTGATGATGGCGTTGTACACAACATCCCAAGCTGCTACCTCGCAGAAGGGAGAGATGTCGCTGAATCCGACAAGGTATGCCCAGACGACTCCGACGAGGAGTCCGACGATGGCCATGATGACACCGCAGGCCCTGCTCTTTCCGGAGCCGAATCCTGCAGCGAACACACCCGCAACGAGCATGATGAGTGCGAATGCGAAGACCACCAGGGTCAGAAAGGACATAGAAATGATTTCCATTTTTTTGCCTCCATTTTCCCGCGATAGCGGGTCACAGAGCGTGTGAAGCCTTCACCCGTTATTAAGATATCTGACAACGGACGGCGGATCCGTCACCCGGATGCAGGGGCAGGGGAGACAACAACGGGACGCAGCCCACATTGGCGATTATGTCCAACCAATACGATCACAACAACAATCTTTATATCAAATGGAAACGGAAAAACCATTCTGGTTAATAAAGAATCACCAATTCTTTAAATATAACATTATTATTCCCCCTTATTTGATAGGGTATAGACCCTATCGAAAGGACTGGGTCGAATGGATTTTTTAGGCAGGGTCGAGGAGATCACATGCGATGGCAGGCTCATAGCCAGATGCGACTCCGTTCCCGAGCTTGGGGATCGTGTGTTCGACCGCAGACAGAAAATGATAGGGACGATCGGGAAGGTCTTCGGCCCCGTTGCCGAACCGTACATCTCGGTCAACATCCCTGGATCGAACGAAATGCCCGTTCCCAAGGGCACGGAATTATTCTACAACAAAGGGAGGAATCAGAATGGCAAAGGTAAGGGAAGGAACAGAAGAGATTGAAGTATGTCCTGAGTGCGGAAGCCATCACTTAGTCCGCGACTATGAACGCGGGGAACTTCTTTGCGAGGACTGCGGTCTAGTCCTCGATGACCAGTTCATCGACCAGGGACCCGAATGGAGGGCCTTCGATGTCGAGCAGGGTGAGAAACGTGCACGTACCGGAGCCCCGATGACCTATACTATCCACGACAAAGGATTGTCCACCGAGATCTCGTGGAAAAACAAGGACAGTTACGGAAAGAGCATCCCCACCAGGAACAGGGCACAGCTGTACAGGCTCAGGAAGTGGCAGAGAAGGATCCGTGTCTCCAACGCAACGGAGAGGAACCTCGCATTCGCACTGTCCGAGCTGGACAGGATGGCATCCGCCATGGGACTTCCCAGGAACGTCAGGGAGACCGCCGCCATGATCTACAGGAAAGCGGTCAACAAGAACCTGATCAGGGGAAGGTCCATCGAAGGTGTCGTGGCCGCATCCCTCTACGCCGCATGCAGACAGTGCGGTGTCCCCAGGACACTGGACGAGGTTGCAGGGTCCAGCCGCGTCGGCAGGAAGGAGATCGGAAGGACCTACAGGTTCATGACCCGTGAGCTCAAACTGAAGCTCATGCCCACCAAGCCCCAGGACTATGTCCAAAGGTTCTGCTCCGAGCTCAAACTGAGCGGAGAGGTCCAGAGCAAGGCCGCGGAGATCCTCAAGGATGCATCCGAAAAGGAACTTACATCCGGAAGAGGACCCACCGGAGTGGCCGCCGCCGCGATCTACATCTCCTCGATCCTGTGCAACGAGCGCAGGACACAGAGGGAGGTGGCGGATGTGGCAGGGGTCACAGAAGTCACCATCAGGAACAGATACAAGGAACTCACCGAGAAACTCGGGATTGAGATCCAACTCTGAAACCGAGGGGGTGTCGGGAGACACCTCCCATCCTTTCCCCTTTCTTTGATCACTGAATACACTGCGGAAGCCCACATTATGTGTGTTCGGCACGTGGACAGCCAAGATCGACACTCGACCCATGTCACGCGATGTGAAACAGATGGATACATACGGACTGTCGTTTGCGGATCAACGAGAGGAGGGAATGTACTATGTCGACAGGACATTGCTTTTGGCATACATCCTTGGGAACAATCTCCGTGGTGTCTATCTGTGTACACGCCCGCGCCATGGAGGATGCCATCACCCGGATCCATGAGAGAAGATACCATCTCAACATGTCCGGCGAGGTCATCCTGTTCAACATCGCGTTCTGGTCGAAGATACCGAAAGGGCGGTCGGAACGGATCCAGATCCGCGACGGCACCCGGGTCTGATCAGGGCCCTCCGACACCATTATCAGGAGGCCCCACGGTTCACATCATATGGACCAACAGCCCGCCCAGAGATCGAGCAAGCACATCTGCCTCACCGTCAGAGGCCCCATGGGCATCTCCGACGACCCCATCTTCGACATAGTGTCCGCACTGGCAGACAAGGATGTGCTGACTATGGTCCGTGGGCTGTCGAAGGAGGAGATACGCTCCCCGTTCACCGACGGCGTCTTCGGAATGGATGAAACCAGAACCAATGCCGCCATCAGGAGGATGAAAGGTGCCGGACTCATCTCGTCCCGCAGGGACGGCCCCGATCATGTGTACTTCCTGAACAAAGGACGCTACAGGGAATTGGAGCACTTCCTGAGCGGACTCTTCCCGAAGGAATGATGGAATCACTCCGGGCCCGGTACGACCTTCAGATCACCAAGGTAATCGATCGGTGACGTCTCCATGTACTCTATCCCCGCATAGCCTGTGGGGAGCCAGTCTCCTGTCGACGACAATCTCCGACAGGACGGAATCTATTAGCATAGGTATATCCACAGAAAAGCGGTAAAACTGCGGATGTCATCCGCGATTTTACATTGATATCACGGATGTCATCCGTGAAAAAACAATCGATCGACAGATGGTCTCACGGCCTGAACCATTTGAACTCCAGATACTGGACCCTGTTCTTCACAATCCTTCCGAACAGGATCTCCTTCTTCACACCACCTGAGAGTCTGACCGTCCTGGAGATCTCGGGCCACATCTTCAGTTCGTCATCGGTGACCGCATGCACGAGGTACCTGGCATGACAATCATCTGGTGATGCCTCGTAGACACGGAAATGGGTTCCGTACTTGAATCCGGTCTTGACGACCAATCCCCTTTCACGGAGATCGGAATAGGCATGGAGACGGATATCGAACTCATCCTGGAGGGATGATGCGAAATCCCTCAGATCGTCGAAGGTCAGTTCATTGGAATCCGGATCCAGAACGGTGAGCTTCCCCTTCCCGATGAGGAAACAGCTCTCGATCAGGGACAGTTGGAGGACATCGCTCATCATCTTACCGAAGAAACCGTAATCGCGTAGGATCTCCGAACCCTCTGTATCGAACACGAACACGCGGTCACGGATGAGCCACCCTCTGGCCTTCCCTGTGGCACCGGACGGGAACACCTTCCCTATGGGGTCCCTCACGGACATCATGTAGTATGTGATGTCACCCTCTTCATCCACAACACCGTAGAGGAGGTCCTTCTTCCTGTCCTTGACATCGGTGACCTCACGGATGAACTGGGAGATCTCCAGGGCATTCCTCTCTGAAACGGCCTTGACCATGTACACGGGACGAGAGTTGCTCATAGTCTTCCCGCGTGGGAACACCGAGAGATCGAACCCGCCTGACTCCACCTTGACGACGAAACCCCTCTGTCTGATGTCCCTGTACACCATGTACTTGATGTCGAAACCGTCATACATGGATGCGGAATATCTGAAGAGCTCCTCGAAGGACATCATCTCCCCTTGGTACTCGACCTCCAACCTCTTGCACTCCACGAGGTATGTGGCCTCCACCAGATCGAGATCGACACCGCCTCCGCTACGGGGATAACCATAGTTGCCCTTGTTGTAGAGCTGGCTGCCCTCCTTCTGCTCCTTCACGGTAACGGTATCGTCCACGAGATGTCCGGTCATTGCTCCGAGTAGAGTCTTTTGGTATATAACGAGGTCATCTCCCACCTATGGTGTCCTGAACATAGAGGTACACATCGGCCCCGTGATCATCCTGACCTGTCTTGATCGTCCTTTCCGCAGAGATGGTGTTTGAACAGATCCGGAAGAGGCCCCCGAAAGTGCCGAATGCATCCCCCGCTCCATGGGTCCCGACAGCACCATCCGTGTGTTTTTTATCAAAACCCACCGATACGCTCGACGATTCACAATGAGCACTATCATGGACGTGGCCCGCAGGGGAGAGATCACCCCCCTCATGAAGAGGATCGCAGAGAAGGAGAAGGTCAGCGAGGAGTTCATCAGGAACGGGATCGCATCCGGTCGCATCTGTGCACCCCACAACCCCGTGCACGATGCCGAGCCCGCCGCCATCGGAGAGGGGCTCTCCATCAAGATCAACGTGAACCTCGGAACGTCCAGGGACATAGTGGACCTGGATGCGGAACTGGAGAAACTCAGGGTGGCCGTACAGTACAAGGCCGATGCGGTCATGGACCTGAGCACCGGAGGGGACATCGACGCCATAAGGGCGAGACTCCTGAAGGAGTGCCCCGTGATGATGGGTTCCGTCCCCATATACCAGACCGGGCTCACCGCCGCCAGGAGGAACGCCGTGGTGGAGATGACCGAGGACGACATCTTCAACGGCATAGAGAAACACGCCAAGGACGGAATGGACTTCATGACCGTCCACTGCGGAATCACCAGAGAGAGCGTCGGATGGCTGAAGAAATCGGGAAGGACCATGGACGTTGTCTCCAGAGGAGGGTCCTTCCTCACGGCATGGATCCTCCACAACGATGAGGAGAACCCCCTGTACAAGAACTTCGACTACCTCCTGGAAATGGCCCGCAAATACGAGTTCACACTGTCCCTCGGAGACGGATTCAGGCCCGGTTGCATAGATGATGCCTCCGATCAGGCCCAGTTCACCGAACTCATGACCCTCGGACACCTTGTCCAGAGGGCGAGGGATGCGGGGGTGCAGAGCATGGTCGAGGGGCCCGGACACGTCCCGTTGGGACAGGTCCCCATGAACATGCAGCTGGAGAAGCGCCTCTGCCACAACGCCCCGTTCTATGTCCTCGGTCCGCTCGTGACCGACATCGCACCCGGGTACGACCACATCGTCGGTGCCATCGGAGGTGCCATAGCGGCACAGAACGGTGCCGATTTCCTCTGTTATCTGACGCCTGCCGAGCATCTGTCCCTTCCCGATGTGGACGATGTTAGGGAAGGGGTCATCGCATCCAGGATCGCCGCCCATGTCGGAGACCTCTCCAGGGGCATCGGTACCGAACTGGACTCCAGGATGGCCCGTGCCAGGAAGGCCCTGGACTGGGAGGAGATGTTCGATGTGTGCATCGACCCTGTGAAGGCCCGCAGATACAGATGCCGCGGATGCACCGAGGAGAAGGAAGGCTGCTCCATGTGCGGTGATGTCTGCGCCATCAAGATAGTCAACACCTACATGAAGAAGGACTGAGGATTGGTCGGAAACGGATTGACCGAGGGATTCTGGGATTCGTTCTCGGGATCCTACTCGGACCTTGCCCAGGGGGACATCCCCCGGAGGACCGTGGACACGCTCTTCCGGGAGGGGACCCTCGGATCCGATGACTCGGTGTTGGAGGTCGGATGCGGGAAGGGTGCGTATTCCATGTTGATCGCACCCAGGGTCAGGGTGCTCACATGCATGGACATCTCCGATAGGATGCTGGACCATCTGTTCGGTGTGCTCCATGTGAAGGAGCTCGGAAGGGTGGAGAGGTTCCATATGGATTGGAACCTGTACACGCCCCGCAAGGGATACTCCGCGTGTTTCTGTGCCATGCTCCCGAGGGCATCGTCCGAGGATTCCCTGCTGCGTATGGAGGGGGCCGCGAGGGAAAGATGTGCGGCACTCGTATGGGAGAGGAACCTGAGGGAGGACCTCACACTGAGGATCAGGGACGAACTGGGCGTGGATTGGCCCAAGGGGGCCGAGGATCCGCAGAGGATCGGAGATTGGTTGGATGAGAACAACAGAGAGCATTCGGTCCACCGCGTGACATCCAATGAGACGGTGATGGTCCCGGTCGAAGATGTGGTCTCCAAAGAGGTCGCCCGGTTCTCATCAGCGGGGATCACCGGTGATGTCGAAGGTATCACCCGGACCATCCTCTCCGAGACATCGGTGGACGGGATGGTGGAGTACTCTGCAGGAAGCACCGCACTATTGTACTCCTGGACACCGCAGTGACGGCGATATATCGGATGGGACCCACGGGAGGGGGAGATACGCTACGTGAATGCGGAGGCGTACCTCATCGACCTCGGTGATCCCTGCCAGACCTCCAGCGGATCAGCTTCATCCGGTTCACACGGTCGTAGTGTATGACGCCGCCATCATCCTCGGGCTCCAACAGCCTCCTGACGATCGGCCCCACGTCCTCCCTCACACCGTATGCCCTGAATGCGGAGCGTTCCTTCTCGACCAGATCATCCACGGACAGGTCCGCGACGATCCTGGTCTCGAGGACATCGTAATCGGGTTCACGGCCGTTCTCCGTCAGCCAATCCAGCGTGGGATTGGATGAACGGAACCCGAACCCGTAATCCTTACCGAGTTCCTGCCAGACCTGTGCCGTCAGGTCATCACCGTGGTTCTCCAACCACGAGACCACCACACAACCATAGGACGACAGCGACTCCATCCTCCTGATGGAATCCGGACTGCCCGTTCCGGGACACAGGGAGGCCATCACGGTGGTGTATCCCGGATCGGAGGGATATGTCCCCCAATCCTGCAACAGTGGCGTGATGTTCCCGAGACCTTTGGATCCTGCGGATGCCATCAGACGGTCCAACATCCTCGGTGATGTGTCCATGCATGTGAGGGAACGGACACAGGGTGCCACAAGGAGCGAGTACGTCCCGGGGCCGGAGCCCAGTTCCAGGACATCCGAATCCCGACCGAGGTAACCCTCCCTGCGGAGGATATCGACCACCCTCTCGGGGATGTCCCCCTGCTGCATGGACGAATACACATCCGCATAATCATCCCAGAAACGGAGTGTCGCATCACGTTCCATCCTCTCACCCTCGAAGGGGTGGATGTCGCTCACCTCAATCCCTCCACCTCATGGGAATGGGGGTGACCGTCATGGGTGTGATGGTAATGCGCGAGCTCCCTTGGGAACGTATGGGGGATGACGAACGGTTTCCCCTTGTGGGTGATCACATCGGAATCGATGCCGTACACATCACGGACAAGACCCTCGGTGATGATCTCGGGACCTCCGTATGCGAAGACCTTCCCGCCCTTTATGAACAGGAACCTGTCCGAATAGTGGACGGCCAGGTTGATGTCGTGCATGGTCATGATGGTGCACATCCCCCTGGAGGAGACGGCATCGAGGATCGCGTGCATGGTGACGTGCTGGTTGGCTATGTCCAGATTGTTGGTCGGTTCGTCGAGGATGAGGATCTCCGGCTCCTGGACCATGGCCCTTGCGATCTGGACCTTCTGATACTCCCCTCCGCTGATCTCATCTGCGAAACGCATGGAAAGATCGGACAACCCCAATGCGGCAAGGACCTCGGAGGTGATCTCCAGATCCCTCTTGGAGACACCCCAATCCATGTAGGGGCGCCTTCCGATCAATGCCGTGTCGAAGACGGTGGTGCGGACGGGCTTAGAATGCTGGGGTACGTAACCGATGTGCTTGGCCAACTCCCTTCCGGAAAGCGACAGGACATCGGTACCGTCCACCTCGATCCTCCCGGATTGGGGGCGGTGGAGGTTGCAGAGGCACCTGAGCAGTGTGGTCTTCCCCACACCGTTGGGTCCGAGGATCGAGACGATGGCGTTGTCCTCCACATCGAACGAGATGTCATCCAAGACCTTCCTCCCGCCATAGGAGAAGTTCAGGTCGCGTACACTCAGCTTCACGAGGGCGACCCCCTGCGACGGTATCCGCGGATGAGGAGGTACAGGAACAGCGGACCTCCGAGGAACGATGTTATTATCCCCACAGGGAGAACGAAGGGCAAGAGTGTCTGACCGATGCAATCGGAGACCAGGAGTACGATCGCCCCCACCAGCATGGAACCGGGGAGGACGAACCTATGGTCGTTGCCCAATGCGAGACGGACCATGTGAGGGCCCAACAGACCTATGAACGCTATCACGCCCATGAATGACACCACAACGGATGTCATCAACGCCGAGAGCAAGAGCGTCCCGAGACGGAGGGCATCGACGTTGACACCCAGGGACTGGGCGACGTCGGCACCGCTGTCCAGGGCGTTGAAGTCCCAACGTCTCCAAAGGAAGAACAGGGATATTGCGATGACCACCGCCGCGATCAGGGCGAGTTCCTCCCACCCGGCCTTGCCTAGGGATCCGAACTGCCAGAACACGATCATGGACAACGCGGTGTCGTTGAAGATGTACTGCATCGCACTGATACCTGCGGAGAAGATCGAACTGATGGCCACTCCGGCGAGGACCATGGTCTCCGCGGAGACGGATGTGAACTTCACCAATGCGATGATGATCCCCGTGGCGATCATGGACCACAGGAACGCGCACACGGTGATGAAATAGGGATTCGTGAAACTGATCGATGCAGCACTCTGACCGACTACGGCGCCTCCGCCGAGGACTATGCCCACGGATGCCCCGAATGCGGCCGCATTGGAGAGTCCGAGGGTATAAGGGGACCCCAGGGGGTTCCGGAGGACGCACTGCATGACGGTACCCGCTATGCCCAGACCGAATCCGGCCAGGATACCGCAGGCGATCCTCGGAAGGTAGAGGTTCCACACCAGGATGACATCGGCCCTGTCGTTGGCGGGATCGTTCCTGTCAACGATGATATGGACCAGTTCCGAGAAAGAGATCGTGCCCAGATCCAATTGGAGGGTGGTCAGGGCCGTCACCACCAGGACAACGGCCAGGAATATTATCGCGAAGGTACGTTTGCGTGAATGCTCGCGATACCTCTCTGTGGATCCGGACTGCATCATGTCATCAGCTCAGGTACACTATGCCCTCGGAACCGACAGAGATCGCACCGTGGATGGGGTTGCCGCGCCTGCCCTCGTAGAGGTTGTTCATGTCATCATAGACCGAGGTCCCGGTCTCGGGAACGGGGATACCGCTGACGACCTCGTTACGGAGGGACTCGGATGTTCCCAGGAATCCCCTGTAGACCGCATCGATCCTCTGCTCCAACTCCTCGTCGGTGAGGAGGCCGTAGGCATCATGGAGGATCTGATATGCTCCGACCAGCACATTCTCGTAGTTCATGCCGGTCCATATATATGGACATGCCACGTAGGCCTCATGTCCTTCGAATAGCTCCAATATCCCCCTGTCGGTGTTGGTGGTGCAGGTGTAAATGCCGGTGGCATCGAGGAACAGGATGGTGTCATCCCTGATCCCCTTGGAGATATCTGTGGCGGAGTATGTGCCCACATGACTGTCCTTATCCGCTGTCTCGGAATCTGAGAGCATGATGTTGGTTATGCCGGCGAGTTCGAAGGGCATATAGTATGTCATCGATGAATCGACACCGTGGGCGCCGTTGTAGGCCAGGGCACCGATATATCCGGTGCGCCTCTCGGTGATCCTGTCCCTGATGGAGAGGATATCGGAGACGGTTCCGTCGATGAGATCTTTAAGCTCCTGTCCGCGGTCCTGCATGTTCAGGACGAGAGAAAGATCATCGATCTGCTTCACAAGGTCGGATGTCATCCTGAATGTCCCGTTCTCGAGGAAGGTGTAGATGTAACCGATGTGGAAGATATTCAGACCGGCCTCCCTCAGGGCCTTCATCTCCAGGGGGTAGGACTGTTCGAACTGTGCGGGGACCACGACCAGTGAGGGGTCGAGGTTGATTATCGTCGAGACATCGGCGGGTGTGATACCGCAGTTCGTGGATGTATACTTCAGATCGGGATCGACCATGAGGGCCTGTGCCTTTCCGACGTACATGAATGACTTCCCCATGTAGTTCGTCGAGTCATTCCTATCGACCATGACGCATCTGTCCGCCAGACCGAAATAGGTCACCCATCTGAAAGAATCCTGACCGATCGCCACTATACCATCGTCCAGATCCCCGACCGGAACGATGTCCATTCCTGCAAAATCCTTGGTCGGATCCATATCCGGACCGTCATCACCGTTGTTCATCACCAGAACGGCTACTGCGGCGATGACGATAATCGCCACGGCAACGATCGAGATGACCGATGTCTGCTTCATGACAGCGTCATCCAGGATTGCCTTAATAACACTTTCCAAAAATTCGTAATACTCGAATCCTACGAAATAACAAACGGTATTACTGTGCAGGAATGAACCGGTGACAAAGAACAAATTCTCCCAAAATAATCGGAAAATGGAGCCACTGGAGGGGATCGAACCCCCGGCCTACGGTTTACGAAACCGCCGCTCTACCGCTGAGCCACAGTGGCGTTGATTGGTGCATCGGTTCTTCCTATAAAAACAGGCGCCCGGTCCGTTTGACCGGGGAACATCACCTGTCAACGACGGTATTGGGGGAACATGTCCCTGAACACCACCGCATCCTTCTCTATCAGAGGGGATTCGCAGATGAATGTGCACTCCTGTTTGGAATCCTGGAGAATGTCGGCCAGGATCTGCATGTCGGGATCTTTGGTCTCCAACGGAAGATGGGATATCTCCCCCTTATCACCGTATTTTATGCAACTGATATGGAAATGTGCGATATCACCACAGAGGGGGAAGAACTGGTCTATGAGCTCCCTCATGTCCTGCTCCGTCCTGAGGCATCCGCGTCCGCGGGCATGGACATGGGCCACATCCAGGACCGGACGGACTCCGTCCACCTCATCCATGACCTTCGAGATCTCGTCGAGTGTTCCGAACTGGCCGAGCTTCCCCATGGTCTCCACACCGAGGATTACGTCCTTGATGCCCTCATCATCCAACATGTCCTTGCACTTGGTGAGTCCGGCCACAACGGACGGCAGGGCGGTCTCGGGCGATTTCCCATAGGATGCGGCATGGATGACGATGATGTACGCACCCAGGTTATGGGCGGCACGGGCGGTGTCCATCACCCATCCGATGCTCTTCTCGCGGGTCTCATCGGAATCCGAGTTGAAACTGATGAAATAGGGTGCATGACAGCTGAGTCTGATGTCCAGGGCCTTGGCCTTGGCACCGACCTCCCTGGCCCTCTCGGGTTTGATACGGGCTCCGCGTACGAACTCGACCTCCAGTGCGTCGAGGCCCAAGTTTTTAGTGTATTCCAAAGAACCTTCGGGCGTCTTCCCTGCCGAAGGGTAACCTGCGGGACCGAATCTCATGTCGGTTGCGAAGACGTTCACAGTGATAATGGTCGCGCCAGGTTTTATCGGGGTTCAAAGGATTGTCCGGAGCATGAAGATCAGGATGGACATCTCCCTGGACCCGACACTCGGATGCGGACAGGCGCACAGATGGAGGAAGGATGGTGAGATCTGGACAGGCGTCATCGGGAACGAGGTCGTGGACATGACCCAACTGCCGGACGGGGTGGAGGTCAGGGGCTCCGAGAGGAGGTCCGTGATCGAAAGGTATCTCGGAGGGGAGGATGACCTGGACCTGATAATCTCCGAGATCTCAAAGGCCGACCCGTATGTGGCATCGTTAGCATCGGAATGTCCCGGTATGAGGATCCTCCGTCAGGAACCGTGGGAATGCCTGGCCACATACGTCCTCGCCACGAACGCCAACGTCGCCCGCATCGGGAAGATGGTGGAGTCCGTGTGCGACCACTTCGGAACGGACCTGGGGAGGAGACATGCGTTCCCCTCACCGAAGCAGATTCTCGACGGACAGGAGGAGCTCCCCGAATGCAGACTCGGATTCAGAGAGGACAGGTTCCTGATCCTCGCCGAGAGGGTGGAGTCCGGTGATATCGACCCAGACGGGATGAGGGAACTGGATTACCAGGAGTGCGTCACAGCCCTGAAGGGGATAAATGGGGTCGGACCCAAGGTGGCCGATTGCGTCGCACTGTTCGCATTCGAACATCTGAACGCATTCCCCGTGGATGCAAGGATAGAGAAGGTGATGGAACGGATGTACGGCATCACCGGGAACTATGCCAAAGTGTCCGGATACGGTATGGAGAGGTTCGGAAGGTACGCGGGATACGCCCAGGAGTTCCTCTATCACTCCAAGTTCATCGGACAGTGAGTGAGCATCATCAGGACTGAAGGTCCTTGATGCTGGAGCATGCGCACTTCGGCGGGGGGCTCCCGGTCTGTGCCTTGTAGATCATTGCAAGAAGTCCTATGTGCTTCACGACACCGCAGAGTCTGCACATCTCCACTGAGAACTCGCTCTTCCCCTCGGCTATGAGCGTCGCGGAGACCTTGATCTCCTCGATGAACTCGGGGTACATGGGACTCTCCTCGATCAGGGAGTTATCGCCCCTCTTCTTCTTGAGGTACTGGGAGATCGCGGCATCTGTGACACCGAACTTCCTGGCTACCTCCGCCTGCGACATCCCGTGAGTGTAGACAAGTTCCTTCGAAACCTCCCTCCTGATCATGGGAAGGACGTACCAGACAACGAGTTCGCAGGGGATCTTCATAATGCTCCCGACATCGTGACGATAGTTAAACCTTGTGAAATCGGCCAGAGTGAGGGGTCATGCGCCCAGATTGACCTTGATGTAGAACTCGGACACGTCCCAATCCTCGTCCTCTCTCTGACGTTCGCTGTCCAATCTCATGCCCACGAACTGCGCCGCCTCCCTCAGGATGCGGTCCGCATGGCTGCTACCCTCGAACTCCTCCACCTTCGCCCCGGAGGCGCAGATCTTCCCCTTGAAGGAACCGATGATCTTGGTTCCACTGATGATGACGGACTTCGTGGAGCCGACCTCCCTCTTGATGTGGTCGCGCATGTAGACGTGCAGGTTGTCCTGACTGTTGAGCACGAAGGAACCCATGAACCTGTTCGATCCCTTCCCCACATCCTCCGAGAGCATCCACCTGAGCGTGGGATCATCTTTGAGGAAGAATCCCTTTTTCACGAAACCCTCCGCCTCCAGTTCCCTGAGGATCCTCCTGGTGACGGCCATCCTGCCGCCGAGGAATGTCGACAGATTCTCGGCCGAGAACACTCCGAAATCACTGAGATGCATTCTCGCTATCTCCTTCGTGGCATCATAGGGGTCCATGTCCCTCAGCTGGACCAGATTGTATCTGGAGTCCGAGTCCTGATAGACCACGGAGTTCTTGGACAGCTCCGACAGGGTGTCCGAAGTACGGTCGGGACCGTACACCGAATGCTCTATGATATCCTTCTTGGAGACCGGCTGCCTGTCCTTGATCAGGGCGATGATGTCCCTTGCGACGGAGTCGGGGACATAGGCCTTCTCGGCACGGAAGAGGTATGCGTGGTCGTGGTCGGTGTATCCCTGGAATGCAGGAGTCAGGACCATCTTCATGGTATATCCCTTCTCCATCTGCTTCTTCATGGATGTCCTCTCGGCAACACGGGTCAGGAGCTCCTGGTCCCCACGCAGATATCCGCGCTGTGCGATGGTCGCGGTTGCCGTGGGGTATTTGGAATCCTTCCCGACCCTCTGCTTGTTGAACACGTAGCTGAGGAACTCGTTGCCGGACATGGTCCAGGGCACATAGTCCCCCTTGGCGAAGAAACCGTTGACCATATGATAACCGTGATCGGTGAGCACGGAGGCCATCGCGGGATCAAGTTCGGCCACATCCCTGTTCAGGACCTCCCTGATACGGACGATGTCTATGCCCCTCATGCGGTAGAATCCCATCATACGGTCGATGGCATCGAGGACCTCGCCGAACAGATCGGGGGAATCCATGTCCATGGCACGGATCTCGATGCAACCGGACATGCTCCACATCTCTATGGCACCGACCACCGTGTTGCCACGGACCAGGGGGTAGATCCACTTGTCCCCGTAACGGGAGGAGATCTCGGCCCATTTGGACCCAAGATCGGGATCGTAGAGGGACAGGACCCTGATCGGATGATTGACCTCGGGCACATGCTCCAGCTTCGGAACCTCGTCGGGCATGACGAACATGGTGGTGTGACCCTCTCCGACGGAGATTGTGACGGCACCGGCCTCGGTGGCCAGATGCTCCACCTCGTCCAGGGGGATGTCCACCAGGAACCTCAGTGCGGTGGCGGGGATGGGTCCGAAGGCCCCGATGGCCTGGGCCAACAGCTCCTTTGCGGGTTCACCGTCCGCCTTCCCGGGACGGAACACCGCGTATGTGTTCTCGGTTCCCCAGTCCTCCCTCTCACCGTAGTCGCGTATGACCCTCAGGGACCTGTCCAGACGCATCACCGAATCCTTGACGACATCCTTCTCGAGACCTGTCTCGGCCACCAGCTGCCTGAGGGTGGCACGACCGAGGATGTCTATCATGTTCAGTATGGTCAGGTCCTGGGCGGTGACATCCTCGTGTCTGAGTGCGGCGTAACGGTCCGCATCCTCGCTGAGGATGAACCTCACCTTCCCCCTCACAAACCTCCCCAGGAGGATCTCGCCGGATTCGCGCATCCTGTTCCATTCATTGATGTCGAAACCGTCCACCCTGTTGTAGACATCCAGTTCGCTTCCGGCGGTACCGTAGAATCTGAAGAAGTCCCTGATGCTGTCGAAACGCTCACCTTTGGACATCCAGTAGCGTTCCACGGTGTCGAAATCGTAGACGTTGTTCCTGCCGGCCTTCAACCTCATGTGGTCGATCCTGAGCATGTACTGATCGTTCTCGGAGACCAGGAACCTGCCCTTGGAGACCTCCTCCGCGGCGGTGAGGGATTCCAACGAACTGCGGGCGGCATCCTCTGTCAGGGAGAGTGCGAACGATACCTCCTGAACGGTGGCCGGTGCGAAGCACTCCAGGAACCGGAGGGCGATACGGTCGGTGGCCCCGTTCCTGTCCATCTCCGGATATGTCACCCTGGAGAAGGACCACTTGTTGTTGCCGTTCACATCCGTCCTGGTCACCAGGTACATCGATTCCAACTTCCTCATGGACCTGAACGCCATGTCGTCGCTGATCTCCAGATCCGATGCGACCTCGGATATGGTGGTGTCGGTGCCGACCTTGTCGTATACGGCCCTGTCGGTATCCGTCAAATCACGGACCTTACGTGTCGCCGCGGCATAGTACGATATCTCCGACGATACCATGATGTGGGGCTCATCCAGGAACACCGTACCTATCGTACCGTCCCTGAGGAGCTCCCTGACCCACCCGTCCACCGTCTTCTTGTCCTCATCGGTGTAGGTGTAGATGTTCCTCCCACGTTCGCGGATGGCCTGGAGCGGACCGGTGGCCATCAGGAGCTTCGGGATGTCCTCCTTCCCCATGATGCGGGGCACCTTCTGCGCATAGTACGGGACGATCTGGTCCTCGGTGAACTCGAACTCGCTGACGGAATCGCCGAGCGCACGGTACAGGACCTTCCTGTGCAGCTCCCTGAGCAGGGCGGAACGGTCCTCCATGAGGACTATGTCACTGAAACCGGACAGGATCGCGGAATGTGCGAAGGGCGAGGGCGTGCCGGTGTATGCGATGACATCCACCTTCATCGTACCCGCCTCGATGAGGTCCAGGACGTACTTGGCGTTCTTGATGTCCATATCGTCCTCAAGGACCTCTCTGTAGGTCTCCTCGATCACGGGCACGTTGTCCATCTCACCGAGCATCTCCAGGAGATAGGTAGAGCGGATCTGCTGCCTGTTGACGGAGATGGGGCGCCCCATGTAGTTCCTGAGGATCATGAAACTGCGTGCGGCGGTGTGTCTGAACCTCAATTTGAAGATCTCCGAGTCCTTGATCGACTTCCTGAGGACGGCATCGAGCTCCTTGGCACCGATCAGTCCGGGGATGAGGGAGAGATCGAACTTCCTGGGACAACCCAACATGAAGCTGTCGTCGGAGATGGTGACGGACACGTTGGCACCGATCATCCCGGACATCCTGTAGGCATATGCACGGGAGAGGGCATCGTTGACCCTGCGTCCGAATGGGAAGTGGAAGACCATCTTCTGGTTGCCGGAGGGGTCTATGTACTCCTCCACGGCGAGCCTGTCGCAATCGGGGATGAATCCCGCCACGACCTCCTGCTCCCTGAAGTATGATAACATACTCCTCGCGGACCCCTTGTCCACGTCGAACTCCTCGGATATGCCCGCGATGGCCTCGTCATCGGGGAGTTTGATCCTGTCCGACATCTCCTTCCTGAACTGTGCGATGTCCATTGACAGGTCGAAGCTCCTGGGGAGCATCTCACCGGCCCAAGATGGCACGGTGGGCTTCCTCCCGTTGGCCTCCTTCACATATGCCGTCATACCCTTGGAACGGACGAACTCGAAGGACCTTCCGCCCAGAACAAAGACGTCCCTCGGGGACAACCTCTCGACGAACTTCTCGGAGAGTTCCCCTGCGGTGGTACCGTGGTTGGTGACCACACGGTAGTTGGCCTCCTCGGGGATGGTCCCCAGGTTCATGAAGTAGATCATACGCGATCCCTTCTTCCTGCCGAACTGCCTCTCATCCACGTCGTACCATATCTTCGAGTAGACACCCTCGAAATCATCCTTGGAACCGAGGTAGCGGAGGACCTCGGTGAAACTCTCCTCCGTGAGGTTGCGGTAGCAGTATGATCCCTTCACAAGTCTGTAGGCCTCGTCCACGTCCCATCTGTTGTCCAGACTCATGCCCACAACGGTCTGGGAGAGTACATCGAGACAGTTCTCGGGTATCCCGACACGGTCGATGTCCCCGCGGTGGGCGGCACGGCACATGACCGCACACTCCACCAGGTCATCGGGGTCGAACACCAACAGCCTCCCCTTGGCGACCTTTCCGAAGCTGTGACCGCTGCGACCGATCCTCTGAAGACCTTTGGCGACGGATTTGGGCGAACCGATCTGGCAGACCAGGTCCACGGAACCGATGTCTATCCCCAGTTCAAGGGATGTGGACGACACCACGCACTTGATCTCCCCGCGTTTGAGACGCTCCTCCACATCCAACCTGATCTCCTTGCCCAGGGAGCTGTGATGGACCTCGATATTGTCAAGACCACGCTCCTTCAGCTTGTAGACGACACTCTCGGCACCGGAACGGGTGTTGGTGAAGACCAGGGTGGTGTCATGCTGGTCGATGAGCTCCTTCAAGGTGTCGTACATCATCGAGTTGACGATATCCGAGGACAGTGTCGTCATATCATCGGTGGGACAGATGACCTTCAGGTCCAACTGTTTCTTGGAACCGGATTCTATCAACGCCACGTCACGGGGGGTCCCGTCGGGGTTGCATCCCACAAGGTACCCTGCTATGGCGTCAATGGGTGCGAGTGTCGCCGACAGTCCGATGCGGACGAACTCGTTCTCGCAGTGGTTCCTGAGACGCTCGAGGGTGAGGGACAGGAACGCGCCCCTCTTGGAATCGCATATGTCGTGGATCTCGTCGAGGATGACCCATTCGACCTTCTTGAACGCATCCCTGAACTTGGGGGCGGCAAGGATGAGGGCCAGGCTCTCGGGCGTTGTAATGAGGATGTGTGGAGGATGGCGGACCATCTTCTGCCTCTCGTTCTGGGGGGTGTCCCCGGAACGTACGGCGACCCTGATGTCGGGGATGTCCATACCATTCTGAGAAGCGACCTCGCGCATCTGCGCCAGAGGGGTGTTGAGATTGCGGTTGACATCGTTGGCCAGGGCCTTGAGCGGTGAGACGTAGATACAATACACGCGCTCCTCGAGGGTCCCCTCCCGAGAGTAACGTGTGAGTTCGTTGATGATGCTCGTGAAGGCTGTGAGGGTCTTACCAGACCCCGTGGGTGACGAAACCAGGACATTGCGCCTCTGATGGATGACAGGGATGGCCTTGGCCTGGGGAATCGTGAGGTCATCGAACCTCTCGTTGAACCATGTGGATATCAGGGGCTCCATCATCCCCATCACTTCATCCTTGGTGTACGTCTTGTCTACCTTCTCGATCATCGGGACCACAATCATTGAACCCATGAGTGGCACCGATTTAAGATTTTGGGGGGTCGAAACCCTGATCGGGGTAAGACGGCACGAGCGCCTGTGACCACGAACAAACTAAGGGATTGTGCATATACCAATAGTCCGGCGCTTCCGCCATAAGGATCTTCAGACGCAGGATATGCGGAACTGCTGGACTGGAATGGGAACTGATCTCGTGAGTACGCCGTACTGCTGGAAGGCGCCAGACATGTGGGGAAGAGCACGGTCGTCGAGGAGTTCGCCAAGAACGAGTATGAATCCTATCTGATGATTGACTTCAACAACGTGAGCAAGGACGTCATCCCGGTCTTCGAAGCATACAGCCTCGATATCGACAGATTGCTCTCCACACTCCATATGATGACCGGAGTCAGATTGAAACAGGGGAAGAGTCTGATTGTGTTCGATGAGGTCCAAAGATAACCGAAGGCCGGAGAACTCATCAAATACTTGGTTAAGGACGGACGCTTCGATTACATCGAACAGGACCCTTGATAATGCTCAAACAGAACACCCGTGACATCCAGATTCCGTCGGATGGGATGCATACGATGGAAAAAAACCATTAATCGAACCTGTGCACAGATCGGTCATGGAACAGTTCAAGACATACATGCTCACGAGAGGGATGCCCCCCGCGGTCGCCAAATATGCCGAAACCCATGACATGGCCGCTGTCGAGAAGGTCAAGAAGATCGTCCTAGACCTGTACAGAGAGGACATGTCCAAGATCGGAGGGTCCGCTGGAACGAAGGCGGGGACGATATTCGAGGAGATCCCCTCTATGCTGTCCACCCACAGGAAGAACTTCCGCCCGGGTCTGATCAGGAAGAACGGCCACCAGACCTATTTCGCACCGGGAGTGGAATGGCTCACATCGGCAAGGATACGCGAAAAATGCAGGATCACCATGGACCCGGACATATCAAGGAACCTGGGGGTCGACGGGAAGGTCCTGCACATACCGGTTTACATGACATCCCTGATATCGATGTGATACCTTTCGGAAGTGCACGCGCTCATATCTGACATCTTTTATATCGCAGAGGAGTTGCAATACCTATGAGATACGGTCCGCTGGCCACCCTCGTGGTCCTGATTCTGATATCATGTCCCGTCGTCATATCCGATACGGTGATGGCCAATAACGAGGGTGACAAACCGGTGGAACCCGTTGAACCCCAGGACATCACCATCCGCGGTTTCGTCGGTGATATCTCTACCGAGGGTAACGTCCCGCTGAACAACGTCCGCGTCCAACTGCTGGACATGAACGGGAACCTGACGGCCATATGTCTCACCGGAAACGGGGACCTCGAGGCCGGTGAATTCAGATTCACATACCCGAAGGACAGGGGAACATACCTCACATTCTCCATGGAAGGTTACACCACCCGTACCTGGTCCGATGCCATGACACTGGTGGACGACAACATGTTCTCATTCAAGCTCGACGGCCTCACGCCCGACGAGTTCGGCCATTACAACCTCACCAGTGACATGGACGGAGGATCGTTCGTGGCCATGAGGATGACCGCCGCACACATCGTGGGATATGTCCACGACGAGAACGGAACCCCGATCAAGGGAGCGGATGTGACGGTCACATCATCGGACAACAGGATCGTAAGCGGTTCCACCGATTCCAACGGATACTTCGAGGTGTCCTGCTACTACGGAACCTACACCATCTCCGTCTCATGCAGAGGGTTCGAGAGCCCCGAACCGATCACCATCAGCACGACGGACGCCCCTCCGACCATCACCATGGAGAAGAAGAACCACACGATGCTGTGGGGCCTCGATACCGCACACGCCCTGGAGCTTATGGGGATCCTCGCGGTGACCCTCTCCATTATTGTGATGTACTTCATCTACCACAGGTCGAAGGCCGAGGAGTCCGAGATCGTCATCATCAACGATCTGGATGAGATGGAAGAGAAAGAGGATGAGGTCAATCCCTGACCAGGGACTTCCTGACATCCTCATAGAGGCTGTTGCCCTCGGCATCCATCGCCACGATGAGAGGCCCGAACTTCTGTGTGTCGAACCTCCACATGGCCTCGGCCATGCCCAGGTCCAGCCATTCGCATCCCCTGCAGTTGCATAGACCCTCCGCCAGGAGGATTGCCGCACCACCTGTGGCCGCAAGATAGACGCAGCCACATCTCCTCATCGCATCCGCGACCTCGGACGACATACCCCCTTTGCCGATGATGGCGCGGATACCGAACCTCTCGATCATCTCGGGCTCCAGCTTGTTCATCCTTGCGGATGTGGTGGGGCCGGCCGCGATGACACGCCACGAACCGTCATCCATCTGCTTCATGATGGGTCCGCAGTGGAAGAGCGCCGAACCGCGTATGTCCTTGGGGACGGCCTTCCCCTCGGAATCATACTCCAGAGCACGGATGTGCATCTCATCACGTCCGGTGATGACCGGACCACTGAGGAATATCGTCTCCCCGAGTTTGAGGGACCTGACATCGGCCTCGCTGAGAGGTGTGTTGAGGACCTTCAGAATTCCACCCCCTGTGCGTACTCGACACCGGTGTCGGTGATCCTTGCGGATGCACGGCGTGTGGCCCAGCAACCGATGTTGACCGCCACAGGGAGACTGGCGGTGTGACAGCAGGCCTTCCTGATCTTCACACCGAGAACGGTGGTGGACCCGCCAAGCCCCATGGGGCCGAGTCCGGAGCTGTTCAGTGCAACGAACAGGTCCTCCTCCATCTTCCTGAGGACGGGGTCGGGATTCTCCGAGTCCAGAGGTATCAGAAGTGCCTCCTTGGCCATCTCCACGCAGACATCGGATGTTCCGCCGATGCCCACACCGACGATGCTGGGGGGACAGGGGCGTCCGCCGGCATCCAAAACAGCGTCCAAGATGAACCTCCTGACACCTTCCACCCCATCTGCGGGGTTGAGCATGCCCAGACGGGTCATGTTCTCCGATCCGGCGCCCTTCGGGAGGACGGTGATCTCCGTGAAATCATCAACAGTGGGGATGTAGTGGATGATCGGCATGCCCTTTCCGAGGTTGGAACCCTGATTCTCACGGGTCAGGGGGTCGACGGTGTTGGGCCTGAGGGGGATCTCCTTCGTGGCCCTCTCAACACCCTTCGCGATGAGGGCGGCGATTCCGGAATCGAACCTCCCACGGACATAGAACACGGGGATCCCCGTGTCCTGACACATCGGCCTTCCGATGTGCTCCGCCTTCTTCACATTGTCCATGATGGCCCCGAGCTGTGTGTAGGCGATCTCGTTGGTCTCCCATCCGGCTGCGGCCTCCAGTGCCCACCCTATGTCTTCGGGGAGCTTGGTGTTGGCCAAGCGGAGAAGGTTCACTACGATGTCGTCCACGGGCTCGGGCAGTTTGATCATGCACCCGTGATGCATCCCTGACTATAAACCTGATATCGCGGAACGACCCCGTGGGATTCACGGGACCACATAGAGCACATCATCGATGGTGACCACGGAGACGGTCTCCCCCGCATCGTAGCCCTCGGGCACCCTGAGGTCCACCGTGGAATAGTTGTCGGGGTGCAGGACCTGGATCTCATTCCCTGCGCGGTTGATGACCGTGGCCTCCTTCAGGTCGGACGCTTTCTCGAAGAGCTTCAGATCGGGCATGTCCGCCCTTCTGACCGACCTCTCTCTGAAATTGATCAGGTCCATGACACGTCCTCCGGAACCGGACACACGGGTGAGCTTGCAGTACCTCCCCTCTGAGAGCACGACATCACCGACATGGTACTCCGGAAGACGGACCAGGTACGTCAGGCGGTACATATCCTGACCGTCGGTGGTCTGCCCCACGAGCTTCGGGGACTCCTTGGTCTCGGCACAGTAGTGGTCGGACAGCTCCCTGGCCAACGATTTCCCCAGGGACATGGACGACAGATACACATCCACACCTCCGGTGACCAGTTCCATCTTGGTGATGAACAGCGACCTGTTGGTGGCGGCCTGCCTGGCGACGGAGTTCTCCACCATGGCCAGGGTCTCCTCCCTCATCTCAGGGCTGAGGTCCTTACCCCCGGTCCTGATCTGCAGGATCGCCTCGTAATAACTGCCAAGCTGCCTGGAGCAACGCCTGCAGACGTTGTTCTTGATACGAACGATGGTGGAGGCATCATCCTCCGCCTCATATCCCATTATATTGCAGAATGAGTGGACACTCACCACATAGACGTAGGGGTCCTGACAGTCCACATCCATGGAGACGGACTCCACCTGGACGTCCCTGATGGCACACAACGCATCCGCGGCTGCATCCTGGACCGCGACGGCGAGGTCCTTCTTGACCCATCTGTCGCCGAAGTTGAACTCCCCGCAGTTGGTGCAGACCTTCAGGTCCACATGGTGAGGCAGGGATGTGAGCTTGCGACCGTCCAACCAACAGTCTATGCACAGACCGTCCAGGGACTCCTCGCAGTCGCATCCGCATTTGACACAGAAATTCACATGATCACGACCTGGGCATGCTTCACGCCGCCGATGTCCATGACGTTCTCGGGGGAGACGTGCCCCTCCGCGATGGCTATGGACACCACCTCCTCTCCGACCAGGTTCATGATGGTGACGGACTTCATACGCTCAACGAACGCCTCCCTTCCGAGGACCTCTCCCTTGTAGAAGCCCTCGTTCACGGTGAGAACCGCCTTCCCTCCTCTGAAAGTCCTTCCGAGAAGGTCCTCATCGCATGCGGCGAGGATCCTCTCATCCCCCTTTGTGTGTATCCTGACATACATTGATCGTCACGTCCTCTTGTAGATTCCCGACGGGGACCTGTAGATCTCCCCTCCGTCGCTGAGGGTCTTCACCGCACGAGTCACATCCGTCTCCGAGAGGCCCTGTGAGGAGCCGTGCTGTATGAGCTCGTCTATGGACAAACCCTCGTCCCCGTACTGGAACAGGAGGTCACGGACCACGTCGAGCCTGTTGCGGTCCTTGGAACTGATACCGCTTGCGATCTTGTCGATGTCGAATCCGCCGTCCTCGTTACCGGCGATCCTCCTGAGGTAGAACTCCACCAGATCGACCGCACGGTTGGCGTCCACATCCGTGACCTTGTCGCTGAGCCTCATCCTGGCGGATGCCTCGGACAAACGGACGAACGCCTCCAACTGACGGGCGGTGATCGGAACGGAGTTCCCTCCGTTGCCCATCTGCCTGATCCTCAGATAGCTGGTCTCGATGATCTTCGCCGCCTCGTCGGTCATGACGGGGAACAGACGCTTGGAGAATGCGACGTACTTCCTGAGGATCTCCACGTCGTAGACCGGTTTGATCCCACTGGTCCTCTCCATGATCCCCTTGATGTCGACCCCTTTGATCTCCGTCCCCTCGGGGATCATCCTGGCCTGACCGCGCTGGTGGGCGCTGAGGATGTGTTCGGAGATCGCCGTGTCCTTCTTCTTCTCGGGCTTGTCCGTGAGGACGAAGATCATATCGAAACGGGACATCAGCGCAGGGGGCAAATCGATCTGGTCCGCGATGGAGGTGTCCTCCTCGAACCTTCCGTACTTGGGGTTGGCAGCCGCGAGCATGGAGCATCTGCATTGGAGTGTGGCGGTGATACCCGCCTTGGCGACGGAGATCCTCTGGGATTCCATGGCCTCGTGCAATGACGAACGGTCCTGGTCCGTCATCTTGTCCAACTCATCGATGCATGCCAATCCCTTGTCCGCCAGGACCAATGCTCCGGCCTCGAGGGTCCATCTTCCGTCACCGAAATCATCCCTGACCGCTGCGGCGGTGAGACCTGCGGCGGATGCGGACTTACCTGATGCGTAGATTCCCCTGGGTGCGAGCCTGCTCATGTACCTGAGCAACTGTGATTTGGCCACTCCGGGGTCTCCGATCAGCAGGATGTGCATGTCACCCCTCATCACGGTACCGTCGTCCATCTCCTTGTGGCAGCCTCCGAACAGCTGCAGTGCGATGGCCCCCTTGATCTCCTCCAATCCGAAGAGGGACGGTGATATGGACCTGATGATGTTGTCGTAGAGGTTCGGATCGGCGGCCATCTCCAGGATCCTCTCCTCATCCTCCTCGGTGATCTGGATCTCATCGTATTCGTGCTGTTCGAACTCGACCGAGACAACGTCCAGGAATGTGTCAAAGACGGTGGACTTGTCCCTGTCGCTCTTCTCGGCGGAACGGAGGATACCGTTCAATGTGATACGGTTACCTGCGGTGACCTCTCCTGCGATGTCATCCTCCACGTATCCCGTGAGCCTCTCGGGCTGGGCACCTCCCCTGAGACCCTCTGGACTCTCCTGGATCTCGATCTTCTGGGTATCGGTGTATATGGATGCCTTGTCATCCAATGTGAAACGTGTGGCCCCCTTGTTGCAGCTCCCGTCGGGGTTCGAACACATAAGGGGCTCCCTGAGGATCATACCGGGCTGCTCCATCCACATCTCCGAATGACAGCGGTCGCATCTGAACAGGGCATGGGTCATACGGGGCTTGACCGTGGTGACCTTTCTGGCCAACCCCTCCACCGCCAGGAGCTTCCCCAGATGGTCGGCCCTCAGGTTCCTGATATCCACCTTGGCGTCACGGGGCAGGTTGAACAACCTCACATTGATAGCATCACCGGGACGGTTGATGTTCGGCACCAATGACATCACCGTCTTCCTGGCGATGTCCATGCACTTGTCCGGATTGTCGAGGACATACATGGCGAAATCGACGTTGTACGCGTTGACATCCGCATAATCGACGGTCACACTCTTCTTCTGGGGATAGTTGTCGGCGATGTCGGAGATCATGATGCGATAGTTGTCCTTCGAGAACACATCGGACCATGCCGCCTGGATCTCGTTGTCCTGGAAGTTCACGGTCACTGTCCCGACCCCCTCTTGGAACGGCATTCCTCATCCGCCCACCAGATCCAACCTCCACGTTCCATGGATATCTGTCCCTTGACCAATCCCTCGCTGCGGAGTTTGGTCAGAGTCTTCGCCAGATCGTCCGGACACCTGTAGTTGAAGAGATGGTCCAGCCTCTCGCTGGCCTCCCTGGTCGTGAGCCTGTCGTCCCCGAGTGATTCCCATATCATGGGAACAAGGTCGTCTACCATCTTTACTCCCCCTAATGATCGTAAATCAAGATGTTTCTTCCCCGGATCCGTCCTCACCGGGTTCCCCGTGCCTCCCCTGGGAGACCACGGATTCGATGTACTCGTTCTGTATGCGGACCACCTCTGTGCTGTCCTTGGCACGGGAGTAGTCGTCGAGCATGGCACCGTTGAGCCTCATGAACTCCGGTGCCCAGTTGAAACGTCCCATGAACTGCTCTGCCTGCTCCCTCTCCCCCAGGATGCACAGTGCGGCCATGACTGCCTCGGCACTGTTCAGCTCCATGGGCCTGCCCCAGTTGATAGGGTTGGATGCCAGGAGATACGGCAGCGCACGTTCCTCCACCTTCTTCAGACGGGGGAACTCCTCGATGTTGGTCCATGTCAGGTCCATGACCACCAACCCCTTCCTGGCGTGGACGATGTCGGCTGGGGACATGGCACGGTCGGAGAACGGTGATAGGACGATGGACCCCTTCGGTATGGCCCCCAGGGTCTTGGCCTCCTTGCCGAGACCGAACTTGAGCATGCGCTTGGCGGTGCACTTCTTCGGGTCGCACTGACATTTATCGTAGATGATGACCGGAATCATGAAGATACCATGGAGAGGAGCTTCTCGGAGTCCTTCAGGTTCTCCTTCACCCAGTCCCTGACCTGTTCCATGACGGCGACATACTCGTTGTAGAGCTCCAGGTCGTCGGTGGCGGTGAACTCGGACCTCATCCTCATGGGGACGAGCACCTGCTTCCCCTGCCAGGGGGTCTTGGACGCCCACTCGTCGTAGGTGGCCTTCTCGAGGAACACCACGATGTCGTACTCCTCATCCTCGCGGAGGTAGTCCCTGTCCTTGAAATCCTTGGACACCTGCCTCCTGAGGTCCTCTCCGCACTGATACATGCTGGAGATCATCTCGCAGTCGATGATGTCCTTCTCGGGACCAGCGCTGTAGGCCTCGTACTGATCGGGGTACAGCTGGTTCGTGAAGTGCTCCGCGATCTGCGAGACGTAATCGTTCTTCTGCTCGATGAAGAGCACACGGACCTTCTTCCCTTTCTTGAACATGTATACCACCACAAAAGCTGACGGTGTATCATCCACCGTAGATAAGGGTTGTCGCCCACATATACACGCACGCGAGAGGACGAATCGACAACTATTTCATCCGAACGGGAAGTCGGGAGTATGCCACGGTGATGATTCGTTTTTCGTGCTGATCACTGATGATAGACGGGCGAGCTGAGTGGCCTATCCTTGTGTGAATCGTCGATTGCCGTATGCTTTTTCGAAAAACGGTATATAACGTGGCCATAATCCTCTCGATATGCCCACATTGCAGATCGCATTGGATCTCATGCAGCTGAACAGAAGCATCGTTATCGCCCATGAGGCAGTGGACGGAGGTGCCGATTGGATCGAGGCCGGAACACCACTCATCAAGAGCGAGGGTGCGGAGGCCGTCCGTGCACTCCGTAGGGAGTTCCCCGGGAAGAGGATCATAGCCGACACCAAGACCATGGATGTGGGTGCGTTCGAGGTCGAGATCATGGCCAAGGCCGGCGCGGACATCGTCACCGTCCTGGGGCTTGCAGAGGACTCCACCATCGAGGAGGCCGTCATGGCCGGAAGGAAGTACGGCGCTGAGATCATGGTCGACATGATCAATGTGGAGGACAGAGTCGCCCGTGCCAAGGAGGTCGAGAGACTCGGAGTATCCTACATCTGCCTGCACATGGGCATAGACACGCAGATGAAGGGTGCCGAACCTCCGATAGATGTCCTCAGGAAGATCGTCGAAACCGTGTCCATACCGGTCGCAGTGGCAGGCGGTATAACCGCCGAGAACGCAGGAGAGTATGTGGAGGCCGGTGCATCGGATGTCATCGTCGGTGGTGCGATCATCAAGACCGAGGACATCAGAGGCGCCGCGGAGAATGTGAAAAAGGCCATGGCCGGGGCGAAGATAGATACGAACCTGGCAAGGAAGTACTCCGAGGAAGACCTCTTCGAGGCATTCTCCCGTGTATCCACCTGCAACATCTCCGATGCGTTCCACAAACAGGGTGTGATGCACGGGATCGTCCCCCAGTCCATTCAGCACAGGCAGAGGATGGTCGGACGCGCATTGACCGTCCAGACATCCAACGGCGATTGGGCGAAGCCTGTGGAGGCCATAGACAGGGCATCCGATGGCGATGTGCTCGTGGTCGATGTGGGTGGCGCGCCCGTGGCCGTCTGGGGAGAGCTGGCGACATGCTCCGCCATCGGAAAGGGTGTCAGGGGGATAGTCATAGACGGTGCCATCAGAGACATCGACGATATAAGGGACCTGAAGTTCCCCGCATTCTCCAGGACCGTGGCCCCGTGCGCCGGTGAACCCAAGGGGTACGGTGGCATCGGCATAGAGGTGACCGTCGGCGGACAGAGGGTCAGGACCGGGGATTGGATCGTCGGTGACGAGTCAGGGATCATCGTCATCCCCAAGGAGGTGGCCGTGGAGGTCGCCAACCGTGCACTGGATGTCCACGAGAGGGAGAACCGCACCCGCGAGGAGATCATGAGGGGATCCACATTGGCGAAGGTCAACGAACTGGCCAAGTGGGAACCCGTGAAGTGAGTCCCATCCGGATCCGTCGGAGGGTTCCGGACTCCGGAACACCCCGCGGACACCATTCTCAAGGTCTTATCCTTTCCAACAACATCCCGTCAACATCGACGGGTTCCGAACACTCCGCAACGGAGAGTGCGTGCTTCAGCTTCTCCTCAGTCTGGGCATAGATTGTCATTATGACGTCCCCCTCCGAGACCTTCGCACCCCTCTTCCTGTGGATGACCACTCCCGCACCGTGGTCGGACGGGGCTCCGGCGGCCTTTGCGACCTCGACAACGGCCTTGTTCGATATCGAGATCACGAATCCGGACCTCTCCGCCAGGATGTCATGTGAGAATCTGCCCACCTGTATGTCCGATGACGAGATGTCCGCCGACCCTCCCTGCGCGGCGACGATCTCCCTGAACTTGGACAGGGCACGTCCTGACGACAGGACCTCATGGGCCCTGGTGACACCCGAGGGGATTCCGGCCATCTCCAGGATCATACCCGCACAGACACACGCCTTGTCCGATACGTCCGAGTGGGAATCACTGCCCTCGAGGACCTCTATGCACTCCCTGGCCTCCAATGCGGGTCCCACCGCATGTCCGAGGGGCTGGTCCGCATAGGTCACGGCACATTCGACGTTGATACCCAACACCTCGCCCAGGTCCGTCAGGTCACGGGCATAGGAGTTGGCCATGTCGATCGTGGGGACCTTGGTGCCCGTCCCCGTTGGGATGTCCATGACCAGGTCCGTGCACCCTGCGGCGAGCTTCTTGCTGATGATCGAGGCCAGCATCTGTGGACGGGGGTCTATGCCCAGGGGCCTCTGCACGATGATGAATGCATCCCCTGCCGGAGCTATATCGGTGGCACCCGTCCATGAGAAGACACCTCCGACTGAATCCGTTGTGGATGCGACCTCATCCGAATCCAGGTCGATACGGCAGAACGTCTCCACGAAATCCGCCGTTCCGGAGGGACTGCTGATGGCCCTGGAGGAGAGTTTCGGTATGATCAGGCCCTCCGATGCCACGATCGACACCACTATGGGTGTGATCTTGTTCCCGGGGACACCACCGAAACTGTGGAAATCGAACACCCTCCTCTCACCGAAGTCCAGATGCCTGCCCGAGGAGGCCATGACCCTGGCATAGGATGCGATCTCATCGATGTCCATACCCCTGATGTACAGGGCTGTGAGCCATGAGGAGACCTCCAACCGGGACAGTCTGCCGCCCATGACATCGGACACCAGCTCCGCCAACTGCTCCTCCGAGACGGGTTGCCCATCCATCTTCCGACGTATCGTCCTGACGGAATCCGGACCTGACGAGGATGTGACCGTCACCCTGTCACCGGGGGTCACCGAGGAAGCCCTGAGGACCTTGTCGGTCAGGAGCACATGTCCGGGCTCTGCGAGGGCCTTCGATACGCTGACGAGAGCAACGAACTGACGCCTACCCTCCACCCTGACACGGTCACCATCGTCCACACCCATGAGGATGCAGTCATCAGGATTGAGAAGAACGGTCGGTTCCGGAGGGTCTATGTCATATCTGTCGGCGATCAGTTCCATGTAAGGTCCGACGGGGGATGGCCTAGGCCGTTGATAATGGGATGGGTCGATGGAAAAGGACCCCGGAAGGATTCCGGGGGTGGGGTTTCATTCACTCCCAAGGGAGCTTGTTGATCTCCTGGTCCAGTTTCCTGAGCTTCGCCACACGGTCCTCGGTGGAGGGGTGGGTGCGGAAGAGGTTCATAAGGAAGGATCCCCTCTTCTTTCCGAAGGGGTTGGAGATCCACATGTTGGCACAGGAGGGGTTATCGTAACTGTTGGACCTGGCGCTGCATCCGCTCTCCAGCTTCAGGAGTGCATTGGCGAGGGCCATGGGCTTACCGGTGAGCCTGGCACCGGATTCGTCGGCAAGGTACTCGCGGTTCCTCGACACACCGAGCTGGACAAGCATCGCCGCGATAGGGAGGAGGATGTCCGCCAGGATCGCGATGGCGAATCCGAGACCGTTGTTGTTGTCATCCCCGCTGAACAGGGATGCCCACACGGCCATCCTGGTGACGTATGCGACCAACGAGGCCATGGTGGATGCCACGGACATCACGAGGATGTCCCTGTTCTTCACATGGGAGAGTTCGTGGGCCATAACGCCCTCGAGCTCGTCGTCGTTGAGGAGGTCGAGGATCTGCTGTGTCGCGACCACTGCCGCGTTCCTGGGGTTGCGACCCGTTGCGAACGCATTAGGCATGGGGAGACTGGAGATACCTACCTCGGGCATGGGGAGACCCGCCTTCTGGGAGAGTCTCTCCACTATGTCGTACAACCTGGGTGCCTCGTCACGGGTGACGATACGGACCTTGTTGGCGGAGAGTGCCATCTTCTTCGAGAAGAAGAATGAAAACACGTTGAACAGCACCGACACTCCCAGCATGACCGCGAGCCCTGTCCACATACTGCCGAACAGATAGCCCACGAGCATACCGATCACTACCAACAGACCGGTCATCGCTGCGAACATCGCCGCTGTGCGAAGGCGCCATTGCATCATAGAACCACCATGTGTTTGTTCCTGTATTTAAAACACGAGTTTTTTACATCACAGGTCTTGCGATTGGCCCACATAGAGGTCCTTCACACCCTTCAGACCCAGATGGACACGGAGGTTCGTCATCCCAGACAGTCCGGTGCAGTGGTTGAGGTACAGGTCCGTGACCCCCTCGTTGGAGAACACCTTGGCATAGACCTCGGCCACGGGCTTCTTCATCTTCTCCAGAAGGACGGATCCGTAGAAAGCGCGGACCTGCCTGTTGAACCTCGATGAGACCATGTCGATGACGGGAGCGGGACCCATGACCCCGCGTCCGCTCACAACGGTGAGCTGGCCTCCCTCCACCACGAGGAAGGACTCCGAGTAACCATCGTCATAGACCACGGAGGGTGTGACCGTAACGCCGGGGACCACCTCGATCCATCCTCCCAGATCGTGGAAGACAACCCTGTCCCTGTTGTCGTCGGAGATCCCGACGCTCCTCGAGAACATCCCCGCCTTCCCGCCGTAGAGTCCCGCGGGACAGTACACGTCCAAGGGCGAGGACCTCGCCCCCAGCAGGCCATCCAGGGCCCTGCAGTTGTCGGGATGGGATTGGGATATGACGACGGCATCTATGGAGTCCGGTGATACCTCCAGATACTCCAGGTTATGCAGGAGGTACTTGTTCCTGAGTCCGGTGTCGAACAGGACCCTCTTCCCCTCGATGTCTATGAGGAACGATGTCCCCTTGGCCCCGATGAAACTGGTGTTCTCGAGGGCCCCCTCGTCGTATACGCACGTGATTCTGGCCTTCATCTTCGATCCCTCAGCGTTTGTAAAGTGAATCTGGGATGTCCCTGCATATCCTGTATATGCTCTCATCGGGGACCTGCCCGTTGGCGACCCATGCGGCCACCTTCTTGGGAACCGTGTTGACCGACATTATGGCCCCGGGTTTCTCGGGATCATCGATGTAGTCGGTCTCGATCATGAACCTGTCCGTTCCCTTGGACAGGGCCTCCTTCAGATTGGATTTGGATGCGGGTATCGACGGCATGACGCCGTGTGTCTCATCATCGGTCACCCACGGAGGGGATGAGTGCTTCACGACCAGACCCCTGTCGAGACCTGCCCTGTCGGCGAGTTCGGCCAGGGACCTGTCCGTGTCCGGTTCGGATTCGCAGTGGATGATCACCGGACAGTCGTTCTCCTTGGCGAGCTCCATACCACGGAGCAGAACCCTGTTCGATGCGTCCCATATCTCCTGTGATACGGGGAAATGGGGTCTGCCGATCTCCCCTATCGCCACGGCCCTGCCCTCGGCCACATCCCTGGCCGCATCCTCCATACCCATCATGAGCATCTCCTCTGCCCTCTCCAGACCGTAGGTCTCCGCCAACGGTATGATCAGGACGGGATAGGGCCCGACGGCGATGTTGATCTCCAGGTCGGTGCATTCCCTGGCCCTCTCCGCCAGGGTGTATGTAATCCCATAGGAACGGGAGAAGTCGGAACCGTCCCTTATCATGACCTCCTTGTGAGGGAGCGTCACCAATGTGAGCCCGGTCCCACCTGCGGCCTGGAACTCCCTGAGGGCATCGACATTGCGTCCCGAGGGGCTCATATGAATATGGTTGTCATAGACAGGGACCTTCTCACTCATATACGCAAAGAGAAACGCTCACCTATATTAGGTGAATCGTCAATCCAACGACGATATGGATTCGAATCAACGTTTCCTCTTCAAGGCGTTCCGCAGGTACTACAGGACCAACTGTCCCATCATGCCGGACAGGTTCACCCGCAGGGAGTTCGGATTCATGTTCTTCGACAGGAACTATGTCCAAAGGCACATGGCCTTCGGAAGGCCGGAAGACCTACACAGGTTCATGTACGGACAGGTCCCGTCCCACAGCTACTACTCCACATCCTACTACCGGAAACCGAACGCCCCCACCATGGACGAGAAGGACTGGATGGGCGCCGAACTCATCTTCGACCTGGATGCGGACCACCTGGACGGTGCCAAGGAGATGACATACGCGCAGATGCTGGTCCAGATCCGCAGCGAGATGATGAACCTGGTGGACTCGTTCCTCCTGGGCGACCTGGGATTCTCCGAGGACCAGGTCCACATAACATTCTCCGGCGGAAGGGGATACCATGCACACGTGAGAACACCCGACGTGATGGGTCTGGGGACCCACGAGAGGAGGGAGTTGGTGGATTACATCACCTGCTCCGGACTGAGCATAGATTGGGTGTTCCCATACAACAAGGTGGCCACATCCCAGATCTCCGTGGGGAACGCGGTCAGGACCAACGTGGCCAAAGACCGTCTGATACCCTCCGCCGACTCTGGCGGATGGAGGCTGAGGATGAGGAACGGGCTCATCGATGTGGTCGAGGACCTCTGCTCCAGGGAGGTCAAGGACCTCAGAAAGGAATATCCGAGCATGAAGGGAAGCGATAAGCAGACCATCATCAAGGCCGGGGAGGAGCTCGTCAGGAACCGGAAGTACATGTTCGAGAAGAACACCATGGCGGTCGTGTCCCAGGCCACCCAGAACCTACTGGTGAAGATCATGAAGGAGGATGTGGCCTACCGTCTGTCCGGAGAGGTGGACGAACCCGTCACCGCCGACATCAAGAGGTTGATCCGTCTCCCCGGTTCCGTCCACGGGAAGAGCGGATTGAGGGTCACCCCCATAACCAGGCAGGAACTGACCGATTTCGACCCGTTGCAGTTGGCCGTCCCCGATGTGTACACCGACGACCCGGTGAAGGTGACCATGAGAAGGGACTCGGAACTGGACATGCTGGGAGATCACATGATCCTCAAAGGCGAGACCGAGGTGCCCGAGTTCGCGGCGATATTCCTGGTCGGAAGGAAGATGGCGGACATCGGATGGGCCTCCGAGGCGGTCGAACAGAAGAAGCTCTTCCGATGACGGATGATATGTTTTTCCGGTGTCTGGCACATGGTCACGGACCATAGTGGCGAACCCCTCCGTTTCCCCAATTATATAATAAAAAAGTACCAAAGCCTTTATTAACGCCCTGTGGTTCAAGGAATCAAGGTAATTAAAATGAAAGCATTCCGCGTAACCGGATCCTATTTTGACCCCAGGCAGAAACAGCAGCCCTTCTCCGTCGAGATGGCGGCAGAGGATGAGGCAGCCGTGAAGGAGAAGGCACTCTCCACCATCGGAAGCAAGCACAAGCTCAAGAGATGGCAGATCAACATCACCGACGTCACCGAGCTCGCTGCGGACCAGGTCACGAACCACGTCGTGAAATACCAGATCGGTGAGTGAACTTGGAAGACAACGAGCTCCGTCAGGCCATCGCCGCGATGGAATCATACAAGGAGAGGGTGGAGGCCATGAGCCGTCAGGTCCAGATCCTCCGTGTCTCACTTGAAGAGGTCACCATGGCCGCAGATGCCCTCAAGGCGTTCAAAGGCGCCAAGGAAGGCGATGAGATCATGGTCCCTGTCGGTGCCTCGTCTTTCATCACCGTCAAGGTGACCTCCAACAGGAACGTCGTCGTCGGCATCGGAAGCAACATCTCTGTCGAGAAGGACATCGACGACGCCATCGGCTACATGGACGCCAACAACGCCGAGATCGCAGAGGCGCTGAAGAAGTCCGCCGAGGCCCTCAACGAGGCCCAGCAGGCCCTGACGACCATCTCCAACGCAGTACAGCAGGAGTACGTCAACAGGCAGCAGGCCCAGAGTATCCAGTGAGGAGGCCGCGGGGATGTTCGAGTCACTCAAATCCAAGATGAAGAACCTCTTCTCCAGAACCGGCAAGAAGCTGGAGGAGGAGAAGGTCTACAAGGATGAACCGGAACTCGAACAGGCCCCCGCACCCGTCACCGAGAAACCTGAAACCACTTCCGAACCCATCCCCTCCGTGAAACCGGTGTCCGTTCCCGAACCTAAAGCCCCCGTTGTCGAGGCACCCAAGGTCGAGGAACCGGTGAAGGAGGAACCCAAACTCTCCAGGAAGGAACTCCTCAAACTGAAGAAACAGGAGAAGAAGGAGGCCAAGCGCGCACCCTCACACAGCGAGGATGCGACCGCCGCCCCCGTGTCCGAGTCTTCAGGTAAGAAGATCAAGGAGGATCCCCTCGACGAGATCCTCGATGAACTGGAGATCATACTTCTGGAGGCCGATGTGGCCTACCCCGTCGTCGAGGAGATCAAGGCCGGCGTCAGGGAGAATCTGATCGGCAAGAAGTACGACCGTTCCTACAGCCTCGAAAAGGTTGTGGAGTTGGCCGTCAAGGATGCCGTCAGGGACGTCCTGAAGATCAACGAATTCGACTTCGACCAGTGGATCGAGGGGAAGAACAGGCCGACCATCATCATGTTCGTCGGGATCAACGGCACCGGTAAAACCACGGCCATCGCGAAGATCGCCAACCGCCTTCAGAAGAATGGGAAGACCGTGGTCATGGCCGCATGCGACACATTCAGAGCAGGGGCCATCGAACAGCTCACCTTCCACTCCGAGAAACTCGGATGCAAGATCGTCAAACAGGAGCACGACTCCGATCCCGCCGCAGTGGCATATGATGCGATCGAGCATGCCAGGTCCAAGAGGAAGGACATCGTCCTCATCGACACCGCAGGACGTATGCAGACGAACAACAACCTCATCGAAGAGATGAAGAAGATCGTCAGGGTATCCAAGCCCGACCTCAAGGTGTTCGTCGGAGACTCCCTTGCCGGAAACGATGCGATCGAGCAGGCCAAGGTCTTCGATGCCGCCATAGGCGTGGATGCGGTGATACTCACCAAGATCGACACCGATGCCAAAGGTGGAGCGGCACTCTCCATCGCACACACCATCGGAAAGCCCATCGCATTCGTCTGCAACGGTCAGGAATACGACGACATCGTCAAATTCAACACCGAGTGGATGATCGAGAGGATGTTCTCCGACGAGTGATCGTCCCGATATCATCATATTCTGGGATGGATGCCCCCGAAGGGGCCTTTCCATCACCCTTTCAGACACATGTTATAGAACACTGTGGCGAACACCTTCGCATCGATTAAGATGTTGTCCAGCTCCACATACTCGTTGGGCGCATGAAGGGTTCCGCCTCCGCACTGCCACACATATGCGTCGAATCCCTTCTCCCTGAAGAAATTCGCACAGGTGCCCCCACCGACACCGACGGCCCTGGGCCTCTCACCGGTGACCGATCCGACCGCATCGGACAACACACGGAACGCCTCCGTATCAGTGGATGAGGGTCTGCCTGAGGTATGACGCTGGATCTCCGTGACGGTGATCCCCGCACCGGTGGACCGGGAATGGGCCTCAGCTATCTCCTTAGCCAATGCGACCACATCATCGACACTGTACCTCGGCAAGATACGGATGTCCATGGAGAACTCGTCGTATCCGGGGATGGTGTTGACATTCTCCACAGTCGCAGGTCTCATCGTGGGCTCAAATGTAGAGACAGGCGGAAGGAAGACATCATCCACATCCGGGAAACGTTCGGCAAACGACTCCATCAGATCCATCAATAGCACAGTGGACACACGATAGGCATTGATACCGAGTTCCGGGGTGGAACCGTGTGTGGTCTTACCCTCTATGGAGAACCTCAGCCACACCAAGTTCTTCTCCGAGACCTCGACCATGGAACCATTGGGGGACCCCCAATCAGGAACGAAGATGACGTCGCCTTCCGAGAAGTATCCATGATCAAGGAGATACTCGATACCGTATGTGCTCGCAGTCTCCTCATCGGCCACATAGGCCACACCGATGGACATACCTTCGAGCTCCGAGGAATCGAAGAATCTGGAGGCGAACAAAGAGGAGATGACGGATTGACCGTTGTCCTCCGTCCCTCTGCCATAGATCCTACCGTCTTTGAAAACAGGATCGAAGGGAGGTGTGTCCCATAGTTCGGGATCGCCTGCGGGGACCACATCCATATGGGCGACCACCCACACGGTCCCGGGTTTCCTCCCGACCTTCCTCGCAAGGATGTTGGACCTCATGACCGTGGGATCGGTCCCATCGGGAACATCCACCCTCTGTACGGAATCGAAACCCTGCAACTTGGTCATCAGATAATCCGCCTTACGGGATTCACCGTCCCCTCCGTTCACGGGCGAAAGTGCGGGGATGCATATCATCCCGATCATCGTGTCCACGATATCCTCTTTGGAACCTTCTATGAGCGATAGGATCTCATCGAGTGTCTTCATACATGGTGAATCCACAATGTGATGGAAAAATGATGCGGTGAAGGGGTTTGGGAAGGGGTTTATGTGACTGTGATCAGCAGCGGCGGATGATGGTCGTGACCGCATTGCCTCCGCCGAGACAGAGGGTTGCGCATCCGACATCCTTGTTCCTGTCCTGGAGGGCGTAGAGCAGAGTCGTGAGGACACGTGCACCGGAACATCCGATAGGGTGACCGAGTGCCACGGCACCTCCGTTGACGTTGAAGATATCATCGGGGACGTTCAGCTCCTTCTTGACCGCACAGGATGCGGACGCGAATGCCTCGTTGTGCTCGAAAAGATCGATGTCGTCGATGGTCATTCCGGCCTTCTTGAGGACATGCCGCGTTGCGGGAATGGGTGCCTCCATGATGTATTCGGGTTTCACTCCGCGCTCCCCATAGGCCTCGATGGTCGCCAGAGGCTTGAATCCGTGCTCCTCGGCCCATTTCCTGGATGCAACGACGAGGGATGATGCACCGTCACTGAGCTGGGATGAGTTACCTGCGGTGACGATTCCGTCCTTTTTGAAGACAGGCTTGAGCTTTCCGAGGGTCTCCATGCTGGAGTCCTCCCTGACACCCTCATCGGTGTCGAAGACGATGTCACCCTTCTTGGAGGGGATCGTGACGGGCAGAATCTCCTTCTTGAACTTGCCTGCCTTGATGGCGGCGGCTGCCTTCTGATGGGATTCCACGGACAGCTGGTCGGCATCCTCCCTTGTGACATTGAACCTCTCGGCCACGATCTCACCGGTGAATCCCATGTGCTGGTTGTTGAAGATGTCCCACAGACCATCGTGGACCATGGAGTCGACCATGGTCTGGTCGTTCATCTTGTATCCCCACCTAGCCCCGTTCAGGAGATAGGGTGCGGCGGACATGTTCTCCATTCCTCCAACGGCGAGGACGTTGTACTCTCCGGCCTTGATGGCATCCGCTGCGAGCATGGCGGCCTTCATTCCGGATCCGCAGACAGCATTGACTGTGAATGAACCGATCTCCACAGGAAGTCCGGCACCGATGGCTGCCTGCCTGGCGGGATTCTGTCCGAGTCCGGCACCGATGACGTTACCCATGATGCACTCCTCGATGTCGGTAGGCTGAAGGCCTGCCCTGTTGACAGCCTCCTTCACGACCATGGCACCGAGGTCTGTGGCCTTGATGCCCGAGAGTGTCTTTCCGTATTTTCCGATGGGTGTCCTTACTGCGCTGAGAATCACTACTTCATCCATTGGATATCCCTTCGGCTTGGGATTAAGGGATCTATATAAAATGATGTCGTTTATAAACTACGACTATTGACGAACTCGACCGGTTGCTCCAAACCCATCCTTTTGAGGGGTTTCGACAGGTGTCTGCGGGCCGCCGTCGGAGGTTCGTACCACCCGGGAACAATCTGTCTGGTGACCTTGACGGAGACGGGTTCCGATGACCTGGTGTGACATCTCTTGCATTTGAAACCACCATCCTTTCCGACGGACTTCATCGTCCTAGTGCATATCGGACATACAGGGTTGGAGACTTTCCTATGCTCCTCGACAGTGGAGATGACATGTAATTTCTCGATATTGAGTGTACGGGGAAGGTCCCTGAGCTCCCCCAACACCTCCACGACATCACCGGGTACCAACCAATCCAGGGTGTAACGGAACTCCTTGGAGGGTTCGTATGCGGCACATGTGACGATTCCATGGACCGTGGAGATATCGATCAGGACATGACTGCCCTCGATGTGACGCGGATTCGATACAACGGCCCCGGTGATGGAATATGACTGATTGGGAACCAACTTCGTCGCATCATGGATTATGTGATCGTCTGTACCCTGATTGGTGAGAAAGACCATCCATCTCTCGATAGGTTCGGTCATTATCTCAGAAGAGGCTTTGATAAGATCAGATTCCACATCCCCGCGGAGACCGTACATCACCGGACAGGGTGTCGAAGGGACCATTGCGACCTTACAGGTCCTGTCCTCCCAACTGTTGAATGTGGTCGGATAACCATGCTCCACATCACGGATGGACAATGGATCGAAGGAACGGACAGTACCCCATCTGTCGGACGGCCTGTATGAGAGGAGTTCGAAGGTGCTGTCCCTGGGCCTCCATGCCATCCCACAGGTGCATCCGATGAGACCCCTTCCACATCCGATCTCGAACGTGGTTCCGCCGATGCGTTGGATCTCGGAATCCACATCATCCCTGGAAAGGATGGTCCTGACCCCCCTCCAATACAGGGATTGGGATGGTTTCACCCTCGATATGAGCAATCCCGGGTCGGAATCATCCTCGTGATGGTCCTGGATATGGGGGATGATCCTGCCCCTCATCATCACCGGGTTAGGTTCATAGGATGTGCACCTGTCGTAACAGAAGATGTCTCTATCACCGATCCTTCCGATGAACCTCTTGGGGCCGACACCTTTCCCGAACCTCATCACGAGCGATCCATTCCCACGGGTCTTCCATGGGACAGCGGGATTGAGACGGACGAGACGGGGATTCCCGATGAGATCCAGATCGTCCATGAACTCCCTGATGATCTCGGTGGCAAGGAATGTGGTACAATTGCCCTTCATCGAATCCGTATCATCCACCGCAACGAACATGTGCCCGTGATTCCCGTGCCGATGATAAAAACTGTCCTTCGGGATCAGCCGTCGAGACGGACCATATTTGAGACGAAGAATATGCTACCGTCATCAGAGAGATTACCGGTGATGCCGTAATACCCCAGTTCGAAGGGTTCCGACCTGGAGAAACATTTCATCGAGGATCCATCATATTCGTCGATGTAGAATGTGTATCCACTGGAACCGGGCCTCACATCATGGACGATGCCGGTGCGGTCGTAATCGATCATACCCTCATCGGAGAAGACAAGGAACAGTCCGGCCAATACCACGACGGCCATACCCAATGCGATGTATCTGTTGATCGGAATCACCGATCATAACGTCAGAAATGATGAGAGTATAAAGGACAGGGGTTGCGGTTAGTATTGCAAACCCCCCCACCCCTCCATTTCCACTGGAACTCTGGAAAGGGTGTATGCCCTGTTTTCACACCTGTCAGATCACTGTCCGAGGAGGTAAAGAACGCCGATGAAAGCCACAATTCCGAGAATACAAGCTCCAATGACAAGCCATCCTTTCATTTTTGAACAACTCCTTTTGATTGGAAAACGTAACATCGAACCACTATATGAGAGAATAGGGAAGGAAAACACACCTGCACTCGAAGAATTCGACGAATTTCCGATGGAGATGAAACCATTTTATAAGGAATCAAGATTACACAGGAAAGAAATCACGAAAGTGGTATCTTCCATTGGAGATAGAGAAGATGACTGAGAACAACATATTCACCCAATACATCCAAAAAAGGAATGTGATAGTGAAAAACAAGAAGATTCTCCAGTCATCATACATCCCCAGCAACCTCCCCCACAGGGATGATAAGATCAATGAGATCGTAGAAATCGTCGCCCCATCCTTGAACAAGGACAAACCATCGAACATCCTGATCATCGGAAAGACAGGAACCGGTAAGACCGCCGTCATGAACTATATCGGAAAGGAACTGAAGAAAGCGGATGAGAAACAGGAGAACTGCTCATTCATCTACATCAACTGCGAGGTTGTGGACAATCCTTACGGAATACTCTACAACATCTCAAATCAGATTATCTCGGATCCGAACAAGAAGATCCCCTTCACCGGATGGAGTCTGGACAAGATATTCTCGGAACTGACCACATATATAGATAAAGAAGACAAGATATTCATAATCGTCTTGGATGAGATCGACAGATCGTTCCAGAAGAATGGAGATGACATCTTCTATTATCTCACCACAATCAATGAGATCCTCGAAAATTCCAGGGTTTCGATCATAGGTATCACCAACAATGCGAAGTTCACCGAATTCCTCAGTCCGAAGATCAAGAGCAGATTGGGAGAAGAGAAGGTGATCTTCCCTCCTTACACGGTGAACCAGCTTAAGGATATCCTATATGAAAGGGCGAGAGAGGCCTTTGATGACGGGATATTGGATGATGATGTCATTCCATATTGTGCAGCTCTCTCCGCTCAGGAGATGGGTGATGCCAGAAGGGCATTGGACCTTCTGAGGATGTCCGCTGATATTGCGGAAAGAAATGGTGATAGGAAGATCACTGCAGCCCATGTCAAATCCGCTAAGAATAAGATCGAATTGGATGCAGTTTCAGAAGTCATCAAGACACTGACAGTTCAATCGAAGACTGTCCTTCTGAGTGTCATTAAGAACACTGAAGATGGAATGACCACGATGACGACCGGCGATGTCTACACCACATACAAGTACATCTGTGAAGCGATCTCTCAATCCATCCTCACTCAGAGAAGGGTTGCCGGGTTGATCTCTGAATTGGATATGCTTGGAATCGTCCATGCAAGAGTGAAATCGTTCGGAAGAGCAGGTCGTACAAAAGAGATTGAATTGAACACACCTAAGGAAATAGTCAATATGATCAAGTCCGATGATGTGTTCGTAGATCTTTACACTTACAAACCATCGAAACAAACCACTTTGATGTGAGTTTCAATACTGTTTTGGAATTTGTATATTGACAAAGAAATGTCTTCACTGAACCTGAATTTATCCATTGAAATATCTCCAGATTCGATATCTAATACTTCTTAAGAATATATTTGTTAGTTATATTCTTAGGTTGTAGTTTTCCACCTGATGATCATTTCATTACTGTATTAAATTTATTTTTATCTTAAACTCTGTTCATGTGGTTTCCACTTGTCATTGAAGGTTTCTGCCTTCTGATATTGGATTTCTGTTTGACGGTCGGTAATGAATGTGATCTCATGTTCTAACATTCATAGTCCTGTGGAATTTTATTCCTCCGATTAGAACCTTGATCAGAATTGGTTTTCCTATGGAAATGTGGTGTGCCCTCACCCTAGGTGATGTTCGAGTCATATCCCTTTTCGGTTTCTGAGATAATACTTCGATTATTTTCAATGGATTTGTTTGAAATTCTCGGAAAAGTAAAGTTCTATTCCCCCTTAAAGTTCCTACATTCCGGTCTTTCGAAAATAGCTACACCCCTTCTCAGAAGTTCCAGTGGAAATA
>CAZCMJ010000002.1:9058-65626 GCA_964499845.1 uncultured Methanomassiliicoccales archaeon | reverse complement strand
ACGTAGTGGCCCAGGCGATGAGGTTCAACAGACACAGGCTCTTCTACTACACATTCTACGCAGAAGGAAGCAGGAACCTTCAGGAAATCGACTTCCTGATCCGTCGCGGAAGGAAGATCTGTCCGATTGAGGTGAAGTCCGGACGGAGCAACCTACATGCATCGTTGGACAAGCTCATGAAAAGCCATTCCAAGAGTCTGGGTCAGGCGTATGTGCTCCATCCGAGGGACCTGAAGAAAGATGGCAATGTGGTCTATCTCCCACTCTATATGGCCATCTGCCTCTGAATCCCATCACTCCTTCCCTTCGAACTCGCCCTCCAGGTCCATGTAGAGCTGTTCCAACCTCCTCTTGGTATCCTCATCGGCATCCCACATGTCACGGCCGATGGCCTCCAGGAGCCATGATGCTGTTTCATACATCGCATAGGGGTTGGCATCCCTCAGCCATTGGGAGTTCTCCTCGTCGAAGAGGAACCTGTCAGCGATGGATTGGTACATCCACGGGTCGATGATGTCAGATGTGGCATCCCATGCGAACACGTACTCCGCCATGTTGGATATCTCCTCCGCACCCTTGAACCCGTGCTGCTTCAGACCCTCCACCCACTTGGGGTTGAGGATCTTGCTGCGGAAGATATAACGGCCCTCCTCATCGATGGTCCTGGTCTTCACATTGGATGTGTCGGCGGAACACCCGATGAAGGACATGGGCATCCTACCGGACACCGCCCTCACCGCGGCGTTGAACCCTCCGAGGTCGTTGTAGACGTCGTCGTTGTCCAACATGTCGTACTCCCTGGAGGTGCTGTTCTTCACGGTGACCTCCATCAGCTCCAACCTGCGCCTGAAGGCCTGCGGGGATGCCACACCCTTCCTCCCACCGCCGTATGCGTACTGTCCGTAGCTGCAGTAGATGTCCCCTATGTCCGAGACATCCTTCCAATCCGATGTCCTGATCAGGATGTTGGTGCCGGAGCCGTATGTCCCGGGGGCATCACCGAATATGCGCATCATGGCCTCGTCCCTGGCCCTGTCCTCGGGTATGCCCTCGGCTATCGCCCTGACCACATCCCTCCTGATGTTCGCAGCAAGGTGGTTGTCCTCGTCAGATTCATCCAGGTCCGCAATCATCTTCACACCCTGGTCGATCATCTCCACCAGGTTGGGAAAGGTGTCCCTGAACAGTCCGCTGATCCTGAGGGTCACATCCACCCTCGGTCTCCCCAGTTCCGACAGGGGGATGACCTCCAGACCCTTGACCCTGCCAGCATATCCGGTCCAGACCGGACGCAGACCCATCAGCCACAGGATGTACGCGATGTCGTCACCGCCGGTCTTCATTGTGTCCGTGGCCCAGATGACGATACCGATCGTCTTCGGATAGGTTCCATGCTCATCGATGTAGCGCTCCAGCATCTGGTCCGCCATGCGCCTTCCTATCTCCCAACTGGAATGCCACGGGACCGACTCGGGGTCGATGGAGTAGAAGTTCCTCCCCGTGGGCAGAAGCTGTGCCCTTCCGCGTGTGGGACATCCCGAGGGGCCGGGCTCCACATACCTCCCCTGGAGGGCCTCCATGATGCTGTCCACCTCCCTCCCCATCTTACAGATGGATGGATACAGGGTGTCGCAGATGAACGAGACCGATGCCAGGAGGTCGCGGTCATGGTCGGGATACCTCCCCTTCACATAGGATATGCAATCATCGGTATCGAATCCCCTCGACGCCATCCCGGATATGAGCGAATCCGTCTCCGCCTCTATCCGGTCCAGGACCTGACCGTTCAGCAGTCCCGTTCCCGGATCGGTCCCGGATGCGTTGTTCTGCAGATCTATCACCGAATAACCGCCCAGAGCGGCTATGGAACCCCTCAGGGAAGGGACCTCCCCGTTGTCGAGACGGGTGAGGGAGTAGACCATCTCCTCCAGCCTCTTCCCCTCCGGCACCTCACCGAGGATGTGGAGTCCGTCCTTGATCAGGTTCTCCTTCACATCAACCACGTAGTCGTAGAGGTCGTCGACACGTCCGTCGAACTCCTCATCGGAGCAATCCGGGGACAGCTTGAGGTCGTTGTACATCTCCAGCTCCGCCACGGTCTCCCTGAGCTTCGCACGGATCAGGTCGCGCTTCTCGTCCTGGAGCTGTGTCTCGGCACTCATGTAGTTCTGGAGGGTCCCCTCCAACTCCTCAATCTCATCGTATCCGCCGGAACGGGTCATCGCCGGGATCATGTGGTCCACGATAACCGCGGCCGCACGCCTCTTAGCCTGTGTCCCCTCACCGGGATTCCCTATGATGTACGGATAGATATCCGGGAGGGAGTCCATGACGTAATCGGGACAGCAATCGGAGGACATGGCCACACTCTTCCCGGGGAGCCACTCCAACGTCCCGTGGGTGCCCACATGGACAACCGCATCCGCTCTGAAATCGTATCTCAGCCACTCGTAGAATGCGAAGTACTGATGGGGCATGACGGTGAAGGGGTCATGGTAATCGGACTGGATGTTCCTGCCCCTGTCGGGTTGGAATCCCACCAGTATGTTCCCGAACCTGATCCCGGGGACGGTGATGTCCTTGCCGACGGTGTAGAAATCACCCGGCGGCTTCCCCCAACCCTCCTCCAGCTTGGACCTGGCCGTATCGGAGAGCCTGGAGTACCATTCGGAGTACTGTTCGGGAGGGATCAGGTCCTGTGCCCTACTGCGGATGCCCTCGTCGGATGTCCACTCCGTATCGTTGGTCAGTCCTGCGAGGAGGATGTCCACCAGCTCCTTCGGGGTATCGGGGATGGAATCACCGACATCGTATCCGTCATCCCTCATCCTGTGGAGGATGTCCACCACACTCGCGAAGGTGTCCAGACCGGATGCACCTCCGGCGTTGGCAGTCTTGGGGGGATACATGTACAGGAGGATGGCGACCCTCCTCTCCCCGTTCCCCTTATGTCTGAGCTTGGCCCAGTTCACCGCTATGTCGGCGACCCTATGCGGACGGTCGTCCAGGGGTTCCGCCAGGAAGGAACCGTCCTCGTCCCTCTCGGTGCATCCGCATGCGACGGAGATTATCTGACCGTCGAACTCCGGATGGGCGATGTCGTATGCGATCTCCGAGGCGGTGAGTCCGTTGATGTCCTCCCTCCACTTCTCGGCGGTACGGCACCCCACCATGGACTGTATCACCGGGACCCCGTAATCCCTGAAGAAGTTGTCATCGGAGACCTGCTCCCCCTCGCCGGGATTGGCCACCAGGATCTGGGAGAAGCTCATGGTCTCGATCACCGCATCCAGGACAGGTTCACCGTCCCTCATGAGGTTCTCCCTCATGATCGCCGCGGTCCCCCTCGCTCCGGGCACCTTGCTCTCGGATGCGTACATGAAGATGGACACGGCGTTGGCGCCCAGAGCCTCCACCTCCCTGATCAGGGGGTCGATGTGGTGTACATTCCCGCAGACCCACTGCCTCTGATAGAAGAAGATGCCCACCGTGGGCTTGAAACGGTCGAGGGAATCGACGAAACGGTCGATGTCGATGTCGTCCAGACCTGGATAGTATACGCCCTGTGCAGGGGGATGGACCGGTTCCGGCACCTCTATGTCCGCCCCGTTGAGCCTGAACGCCCATTTGATGAGGGACACGAAGTTATCGTCACCACCCAGGTTCAGGTAGATTAGACCTTTGAGATGGTCCTCGTCGGACCCCTTGAACAGATGTCTGAAGGCATCGATGACCACCTGGTCGGTGCAGTCCAGCAGTGCGGACACATCGTAGTCCTTCAGGACCTTCTCCAGCCTGTCGAACTTCTTGAAATAGGATGTGTCACCGTGGACCTTCAATGTGAGCAGGTCCGAGGATGCCACCACCTTCAGAGCCTCGGAAAGCAGGAAGGGGTCTGCATCCAGTTCGGAGGCATCGAAACAGCGGTAATCGAGCTCCAGACCCTCTGACACCACACGCCTGACGGCGGCGTTCATCATGTGGGAATCCTTGGTTCCGATGGAAATATGGGTGAATCTCATGTTATAACCTCGGCAGGCAATATTGGATTTATCATCCAATTGATTTGATGGTATAAAAAGTGGATATGATGGGGACCATTGCGGAGAATGATCGAAAGATGGGTGTGACAGACCGGTACAGATGTTGGGAACCTTGGAAACCAGACCGGTTCGGAGGATCATCTGTCGAACTGCGACCTGTACAACCTGCTGTACATCCCGTCGACCGCCAACAGCTCCTCGTGGGTCCCCTTCTCGACCATCCTACCCTTGTCCATGACCACGATCACATCCGCATCACGGATCGTGGAAAGCCGGTGGGCGATGATGAACGACGTCCTGCCCTCCATCATGTTGGCCATGGTGGTCTGGATCCTACGTTCGGTCCTGGTGTCCACGGAACTGGTGGCCTCATCGAATATCAGCATGGGCGAACGGTCCAACATGGCCCTGGCGATCGTGACCTGCTGCCTCTGACCTGCGGACAGCTCCAATCCGTCACCCACCTTGGTATCATAACCGTCCGGCAGTGCATCTATGAACTGATCGATCCCCACCGCACGGCAGGCCTCCCTGACCTCCTCATCGGTGGCATCACCGCAGTACGCGACGTTCTCCCTTATGGTCCCATCCATCAGCCATGTGTCCTGCAGCACCATGCAGAACAGATCATGGACCTGTTCCCTCGACATGGTCCTCACGGACCTCCCATCCACCAGGATATCACCGGAATCCATCTCGTAGAACCTCATCAGCAGGTTGACCACGGTTGTCTTCCCCGCACCGGTGGGCCCCACTATCGCCACCCTCTGTCCCGGAAGGACATCCAATGAGAAGCCGTGGATGACCTTCTTCTCAGGTGCGTAACCGAAGCAGACGTCCCTGAACTCCACATGTCCCCTCACATCACCGACGGGTTCGGGGGACTCCGCATCAGGAGGCATCTCCTCATGGTCCAGGAACTCGAATATGCGCTCCGATGCGGCGGCCGCGGCCTGCAACCTGCTTATGGAACCGGATATCATGTCGAAGGGTCCGGCGAACATCTTCACATAGATGATGAAGGCCACGATCACCCCGATGGTGATCTCACCGTTCAACACCATCAGGGCACCCACGATGCACACCAGAAGATAGGACAGATGACCGACGAAACCCGTGACCGCGGGCAACAGGCCCACGGTGACCTCGGACTTCAGACAGCTGTCCCTCAGATCCTCGTTTATCGTATCGAACCTGGCCTTGGCATCCCTCTCCCCGCAGTATGCCATGACCACCCTCTTCGAGGAGTACACCTCGGATATCAGACCATACATACGGCCGATGTTGGACTGCTGACTGCGGTAGTACCTCTGTGTGGCCCTTATCACCACAACGGATGCCAACACGCCCAGCATGGACGAACCGACCACCACCAACGTCAACCTGACATCGGTGAGGAGCATCATGATCACACACATGAAGAACGCGGCTATCCCATGGACGAAGGCACCGAGGCTGCTGTTCATGGCCGTACCGATGGTGTCGGTATCGTTGGCGAACCTGCTCATCAGATCCCCGCGACCCAGGGAATCCACATACCCCAGCGGGAGACGGTTCATCTTGGACGCCATGTCCCTGCGGAGATGACCGCTGATGGTCTGCGATATGGTGGAGGTTATCCTGTACCTGAAGAAGGCCATCAGTGTTGACCCGAGGTACAGTCCGAACACCGACAGGGCTATCACGGACACCGCATGGACGTCCACCCCTCCCGTACGGAGTCCCGCCTCGATCAGATCGGTCATCCTGCTCAACTGGTTCGGGGCCAATGCCGGCAACAACGACTCCGCCACCGCCAGCACTATCGCCAGGAGGAAGGGCCACAGGTACCTCCCCATGTACCTTATGATCCTCCTCCACGCCGGGATCAGTGATTTGGGACTGTCCATGATGACCCCTGCAGGGTTCTTGGACCTGCCCGTCATGAAGGCCGCCCTCGCCGCCATCTCAATCATCCTCCCCCATCTGGGATTCGGCTATCTCGCGGTAGACGCCACAACCCGCCATCAGCTCGTCGTGGGTCCCGATGCCGACGATGCGACCCCTGTCCAGGACCACTATCCTGTCAGAGTCGATCACCGTACCTATCCTCTGGGCGACTATCACCACGGCCGCATCACCGACCCTCTCCCTGAGGGCACGGCGCAGGTCCCTGTCGGTCCTGAAGTCCAATGCGGAGAATGAATCGTCGAAGACGTAGAACGCAGGGTCCTTGTGGACCGCCCTTGCGATGGCCAGCCTCTGCTTCTGTCCCCCTGAGAGGTTCTTCCCCCTCTCCTCCACCCTGACATCCAATCCCCCCATGTCCTCCACGAAGTGGTCGGCCATGGCCACACGCAGGGCATCCCACACGGAATCATCGGAACGGTCAGACGAACCGTATGTGACGTTGTCCCTCACCGTGCCGGAGAGGATCGAGTTGTCCTGGGACACGAAACCTATGGTCCCCCTGAGGGAATCGAGGTCCGATGTGCGGATGTCCTCACCGCCCAGGGTGATGGAACCGGACACGGGGTCGTAGAACCTGGGGATCAGGTTCACGAGAGTGGTCTTCCCCGACCCGGTGGAACCTATTATCGACACCGTCTCCCCCCTCCCCACAGAGAAAGATATTCCCGAGAGGGTGTCCTCCGACGAACCGGGGTATCTGAAGGAGACATCCCTGAACACGAGGACATCCGCATCATCCACATCGGAATCACCGCCGACGATGGTCGGATCGGTGTCGATGACCTCGTTGATACGGTCGGATGCCACGGACGCCCTGGGCATCAGGTTGAACATCTGCGTCAGGGTCCTGAACCCGTTGAGGATCATGACCGCATAGGTGGCGAAGACGATCATATCGGAGAACAGCACCAGACGGTCCCCGTAACCGGCTGTACCGGATATCACCAGGGCACCGACCCAGTACACGGACATGGTCAGGCTGTTCCTGATCAGGGAGTTGAACGGTACGTTGAAGGACATCGCATGATAGACATCCAGGTTGTTCCTTGTGAGCTCCCCGTTGGCCTCCCCGAACCTGGCATCCTCGAACCTCTCCGCATTGTATGCGCGTATCACCCGAATCCCGTCTATCAGTTCGGACGAGATGCGGTTGACACCGTCGGTCAGTCTCTGGACACGTTTGAAACCCGGGAGCGTTTTCCTGAGTATCGAACCCACGAGTGCGAGCATCAACAGAACGGCTATGGCGGTGACCCCCGTCCAGGCGAGATGTCCCGTGGAGATCTTCATCAGCGCCCATATGCACAGAATCGGGGCCCTCATCATGGACTCCAGGCTTATGCCTATGAAGTCCTGGATCTGTTTGATGTCGTTGGTGGAACGGGTGATGAGACTGTATGTGGAGAACCTGCCCATCTCCTCCATGGAGAAACTCTGGACACGGTCGAACTGGACCTCGCGGAGACGTTTGGAGTATCTGGAGGAGACTAGTCCGATGATCACCGTCAGAAGTATGCCGGTGACGAGACTGCACAGCGCACAGCTAAGCATCCCCATGGCATCGGACATCACCTGGTCAGGGGTCCCGCCGTCCACCAATGTCTCTGTGACCGAGGACATGTACTCCGGGACCCTGAGGTCGAAGTACACCTGGGCGATGATCACGAACAGGGCCAAGATGACCAGTATCCACTCATAAGCGCCGAAATAGCGAACTATAGACCTAATCTTCTTGATTGGATGATACATCCGATGACCGCCGGAGGATATGCGTCCAGAACTTATCCTTACCTGTCCATGGACAGGGCAACCGGCATTCGGACGGTAGTGGATCCGATGACACCGAACCCGTTCCGGACCGGCATCGGCCCCTCATCCGTCTCATCCTGTCCCACTTCTATGGCGAACGGGTATGTCATCATCCAACTCACTGTGATCAGCCTCATATGTCATCGATGGTCCGGGGAACGGACCGGAAATCGTTTGGGAAGATGTTTGGGAAGGGGTTTCGAACGGTCTCACCAGGCGGAGTTCCTCCTCTGTTTGTACAGGAAATATAGGAACAACGGACTTCCGATGAGTGCGGTGATTACTCCGACGGGTAGGACGTTGGGCAACATCCTGACGATACAATCAGCACCCACCAGCATGACCGCACCGATGATGGCGGACAGTGGGATCAGGATCTTGTTGTTACTACCGACGAACAGACGCGCTATGTGCGGGGCGACCAATCCGACGAACCCGATTGTACCGGAATAACAGACGGCCACCGCTGTCGCCATGGAGATCATCACAAAACAGATGACCCTGACACGTACGGGCTTCTCACCGAGACTGACGGATGCATTGTCACCGGTGCACAGGACGTTGATACGGTTCGCCATCAACATGATGATGACCAGGAGCAGGATGCTTGTGCCTATGAGGATCAGGATCGCTCCCCAATCCACATCCACCAACGTTCCGAGGCTCCACTGATAGATCTCGTCGATCTGGTCCGGGTCCGCATTGAACTTGAGGAATGTGGTGAACGCACTGAACACATACATCAGGGCGATACCGATCAGGATCATCATGGTGGGACTCGTCCTCTTGAAGGAGGAAATGAACACTATCGCCGCCGCGGGGATGAGGGAGAACACGAATGCGTTCACCATCTTGGCCGACTCTCCGTCGAGGAACGGGATCATGCAGAAGTTGAACACCACTGCGATGGTCACTCCGAACAGGGCGGCGGACGAGATACCTATGGTGTACGGATCCGTCAAGGGGTTCCTGGTGACACTCTGCATCACGGCTCCGCTGACCGCGAGGATCATACCCACGCATATCCCTGCGATCGTCCTGGGTGCGTTGTCGTTGACCACGACCTGATCGATCCACCATGCGAGGTAATCCGTGGATCTGTCGGGAACATTCCCGGTCAGGTGGTTCATTATTATGCCCATCGCCTGTGAGAACGATATGTCCACCCTGCTGATGGACAGAGAAAACACCGAGATGACAAACAGCAACGCTATGAGGATGATGGCATAGGCCGCCTTCCTCCTGTTGCGTCCCTTGTAATCCGCCACCCTTTTCTTCGTCTCTTCGGAGACCATGTCACCACACCCCCTTCTTCTGACGGATGATCAGATAGAGGAAGATCGGAGCACCGATCAGCGATGTCACCACCCCTACTGGGATGGTCGCAGAAACGTCCAATGCACGGGATATTATATCACAGCCCAAAAGGAACGCCGCACCGAAACAGACCGATGCAGGTATGACGAACCTGTAGTCCGAACCGATGATCATCCTCACCATATGGGGGACGATCAATCCGACGAACCCGATTATCCCGACGAAACTGATGATGGATGCCGCCATGAACGAAAGGACGATCAGACAGACCAGACGGAGCTTCTCCCCATCCAATCCCAGTGCCTTCGCATCCTTGTCATCCAGGGACATCAGGTTCAGTTTGTTCGAGAGGGCCATCAGGAGGATCGTTCCGATGAGACAGACGATGAACGGCAACGGGACCGCATCCCATGTCAGATCGCCCATGTGTCCGACCTGCCAGTGATAGACACTGGACAGGGTCTCCTCATTGGTAGAGACCAAGAGGATGGACGTCAGCGATGAGAACAGATACGATACCACCGTTCCCGCCAGGATCAGAGTGGACGGCGACCTGTTGAGGAACGGCGATAACACATAGATCATCAGGACGGGGATCATCGAGAAGATCATCGCATTGAGGACCGTCCCGTAACCGTCGATCCCTCCGGACCCCGCCACGAATCCCATGACCATCGCCAATGCGACTCCGAGCAACGCACCGGATGAGATACCGGTGGTGTACGGGTCGGCCAAGGGATTCTTCATGACGCTCTGCATCGCGGCACCGGCAACGGACAAACCCGCTCCGGCGATTATGGCGAACACCGCACGGGGAACACGGTAGTTCCAGATGATGTTGTCATCGAACCACATCTGATAATCCGTGGACCTGTCGTATGTGACCCCGGAGAGGTGGTCGATGAAGAACCGATACACCTCGGATATGGAGAGGTCCCTCGTCCCTACAGACAACGATACGAAGAACATCGCGATCACCAGGACGGCGAATATCGCGATGAAGATCAGTCTGCGGAAGGTGTACCGGTGGTACTCCCCCTTGTAGTCCGAGTTATTGTTATCCAAAATACATCACCCTGTGGAGCCGGGTTTCCCCGGCATTGGGTTTCAGGCCATGGTCTCGGCGGTGAGGATGAACTTCATCCCATCAAGGTCGATCTTATCGTTCTTGAAGATCTCATCCATGAACCTCTGGTGGAACTTGTCGATCTCGGTGATATCGACAAGGTCGGGGTACATGGCACACGCGATGTATGCGACCCTGAGGGGAACTGGAACGGAACTGGAGATGACATACTGACCGGACTCCGCATTCTTCCAATCCTTGAACGCCTTGGTGTATGTGTTCCACGCATCCAGGTTGGATTCCTCGGTCTGCCCATAGGTCACGCCGGACCTGACATGGATGATCCTGTCGATGTCGTAGGTGTAAACCTCAGGATAATCCTTGGCGACGATGGAGATCTTGTTGCCGAAATCATGTCCATCGAGACCATATGAAGCACCCACGAGAAGGATGTAATCCCTGTAATCGGAATCCCCCACAGAGAGATATCCGGTCATCGATGATGATGCCGCGGACACAGGATACGCATTCTTGGTCTTCTCAGCAACATAATCCAGGATCTCCAAACTGAGGTCGACATAGGCATCGGCTGCATCCACCTTCTGGAACAACAGACCGAGGAGCATTGCGGAATGGACGAGTTCTCCCTCTACGGCAGATGAGGCGGAGATACGGACGACATCGATATTGGCCTCTTCAAACACCTTCCAGTTGGGGAGTGATCCCTTGCTCTGATTGGCTATGACCGCGGTCACACCCTCTTTGGCAATGACATCGGACGATCCGACCTTCCCATCCTCGAATGATATCTCGACTATACCCTTTCCAATGTTTGCGACCTTGCTCTCATCGCGATAGATGTCACCATAAAGGTACTTGTCCGCAGAACTCGCGTATGTGGCGCCCTTCAGTTCATCAGTGATACCGAGAGCATAGAACATGAGGAGATTGTTTCCGGTCCCCAGTGTGATGGCAGCCTTGATGGGGAATTTGGTGGATACGATCGTGTTCTCCGCAACCCCGTCCTGATTCTCATCGAACTGGTTCACATGCCAGACAATCGTCTCTTTCCCGGCGATGATTTTCTCAACCACATCTACGTCCTTGGAATCCAGGACGCCGTCATAGTTGGCATCGGCAAGGGGATATTCCTCGACAGTCTTCTCATCCGCAACGAGCTTCTTGAGTTCCGAGAGGTCCTTCTCATCTACGAAACGGTCACCGTTGACGTTTCCGAACACTTTCAATTCCGCTTCATCCATCGCCACGGGGGCCTGTGTCTCATCCTTGTCCATCATGAGGAATATTCCTGCGACGGCGACGACCAGGACCACGAGGACGGCGGAGAATGCCACCATCTTCTTATCCATTTACAACACCTCCATTTTCGACAGGTCTCGTCTCCTTATGGGAGGCCGAACCTCTGCTACAGATAACTCCGGGATCGGAACAAGGGACATCCGAGTTCTCCTCATCCTTCAGGATGATGTACGGATGGCCGTCATCATCGATGATACGACTGTCGACCCCGTAAACGGTTTTGATGTTCTCGACAGTGAGAACGTTCTGGGGGGACCCTATGTCGAAGATCCTCCCCTCATGCATCAGAATGACATTGTCAGAATACCTGGATGCGATGTTCAGGTCGTGACTGATCATTATCACGAGGATACCCTCCTGACGGGAGAGTTCCTTCAACGTGCGCGAGATCCCCAACTGGTGTTTGATATCCAGATTGGAGGTCGGTTCATCCAACATTATGACCTTGGGTTTCTGTACGAGACCCCTTGCGAGCATCACCCTCTGACGCTGTCCGGCGGAGAGTTCGGTGAAGTACCTCATCGAGAGGTCCTGTATCCCGAGTTTCTCCAGGACATCGAAGACTATCTCGAGGTCTTCATCGGTCGTCTTCCATCCCGCGTGGGGATGCCTTCCGAGGAGGACGGTGTCCACCACTGTGAGGGGGAATGTGTCCGATGACGAATACGGAACATAACCGATCTTGCGGGCCATCTCTTTCAGAGAATACTCGGACACCTCCTTCCCGTCGACGAAGACCGTCCCCTCACTGGGGTCCAGGATCTTGTTGATACAGTGGATCAATGTGGATTTCCCCACCCCGTTGGGTCCCAATATCGATATCACCTGGGCTCCGCCCATCTCCAGCGATATATCGTCGAGAACCTGGGAACTGGCCGAATATCTGAATGAGACTCCGTCTAACACTATCTCCATGTCATCACCTTGGATGATACATCCAATTAATTGAAACGAAAAACGATTCCATCAGCAAACCTTCCAACAGTATGGGGGGGCCGGGTCTCCCCGGCATAGGTTTCAGGCCATGTCGGCAGGGGTGACCAGGAACTTCATGGAATCCAGATCGAACTCCAATCCGTTGTAGAACTCCTTGATCATCTTGCCGTGGTAATCGTCGATCGTATCGATGTCGACCGCATCTGGATACAATGCAACAGCGGCATAGGCCACCCTCAGACAGACAGGCATGGTTCCGCAGACAAGGTACTGTCCGGAATCGGCATTCTTCCAATCCTTGAACTTGGAAGTGTACTCATTCCAATACTTCTCGACGGATTCAGGGGTCTGGTCGTAGGAGAGATTGGTCCTGAAGTGGATGATCTTATCGAAACTGTAGTTCGCATACACCTCGGGGTGTTCTGCGACCTTCACTCCGGCGTTACCGCCGAAATCCAACCCCTCGAGACCGTACTGGGCACCGGCATTCAAGATGAATGTGGTGTAATCGGATGTGGGGGACGAGAGGTTTCCGCTGGAACTGGAGGCCGTGGCTTTGATAGGGGTGACCTTGGAGACCGCATCGCTTACGTAATCGAGGATCTCCAGATTCAGGTTCACATATGCGTCGGCACGCTCGACCTTCTGGAAGAGGAGCCCGATGAGCATGGCGGAGTGAGTGAGTGTCTCCCTGTCCGTATCGGATGCGGCCACACGGACCACATCGATCCCGTTGTTCTCGAAATCCTGCCAACTGGACATCTGGTTCCTGTTCCAGTTGGATATTACGGCTGTCACATTCTTCTCTGCGATGACATTGGTGGATCCTGCCTTCCCATCCTCGAACGTGATGGTGTTTCCGCTGGTCCCCAGGAAGACGTGCTTGCTCTTGTCGAAGTAGTTGTCTGCGAAAAGCCCCTTGTCGGAAGTGCTTCCATATGTGAGTCCGGCGACCTCATCGGTGATGCCCAGACAGAACAGATAGATGAGAAGGTTCGATGAACCGTTGAAGAGGATGGATTCGATCGGGAAATTTGTGGACTCCACAAGGCTGTCCATCGTTCCATCCCCGTCCTGATCGAAATAGTTGATATGCCAAATGGTCGTCTTCTCGCCCTTGACCACCTTGTCGATGATCTCGACATCCTTGGAATCAAGTTCGCCATCCTGATTGGCATCTGCGAGAGGATACTCCTCCGCGGTCTTTCCATCATCGATCAACTGCTGGACCATCTTCGAATCTTTCTCATCCAGATAACGGTCGCCGTTGATGTTACCGAACACCTTGAGCTCGGCATCTTTGAGAGCGGCGGGCGTATCATCATCTCCGCCATCCTTGTTCACAACAAAAACGACACAGGATGCGGCGAGCAGAATCGCGACGATGCCTACTGCATACATTACTTTCTTGTCCATTCAATCACCAAGCGGAAACAGTTCTAACGATGCGGAGGCACCGTCTGTAACCATTAATGAGTTGGATGTATAATCCAACTAATGTTTATAAAACAAACGGCCAACAAAAACAACAGATCGAACAATCCCTGAATGAAAAGGACAAAATCCTGCAGATACAGACAAAGAGATGGGTTTACGCCCGGGCATCTGAACCCGGGCAAATGATTTCTCACCTGATAGCGGCCCTGACACTCTCTGCGAGCCTGTCCGCGTTCAGGTCCTCGAGCCTGAAGTATGTGCCCTCCAGCTCCATCGCCAGCTTCTCGGCGTTGTCGAACCTGATGTAACCGGCGGATGCGTCGATGACGATCCATTTCACCTGTGGGATGGCCATGTCCGCCGCGAGCTTCCTGACCTCCTCATTGGCGTCGGCACCCTGCTTCAGGGGGACGTTTGCCCTTCCGTCGGTGATCAGCACGATATAGCAGGATTCACCAGGATGCGACCTGGAGTATGACGTCATGAACTCGTTCACCGTCACCAGGGCCTCTCCCAACGGCGTCTTACCGCCAGTGGGCAACTCCTCCAGCTTCCTGTAGCTATACTCCACGGACTTGGTGGGCGGGAGTATGAGCTCCGCGGAATCCCTCCTGAAGGCCATCATACCGATCCTGTCCCTCTTGACATAGCTGTCCCTGAGCATGGACAGAACGGCACCCTTCACGGCGGCCATCCTCTTCCTCACTCCGAGGGAACCGCTGGCGTCCACCAGGAACATGATGGTGCAACCGGACCTGCGCTCCCTGACCTTCTCCCTAACATCCTGCGGACGGATGGCGATGGACAGACCGTTGTGCTCCCTACCCTTCTGATAGGGTGCGGCGGCACGGATGGTGGCATCGAAGGCGATGTCGTGGACCTTCTCGTCGGACGGACGGGAGCGGGCGTAACGGCCTGTCGCATCGTTGCTCTCGACCATGGCCCTCCTACCCTTCCTGCTGGAGGTCCTACGGATCACCCTCCTCCCATCATCGAGGTAGTCGATGACACGGAACTGCTCCCCGATCTCGAACATCATCTCATCCAGCATCTGTTGGATGTCGTCCATGTTCGGGGGCTCCGGCGGCGGTGTGTCGTCATCACCGTCCTCCCTGTCATCCTGCTTGGGAGGCTCCGGCGGTGTGTTGTCCTGCCTGTCGTCATCCCTGTCCTCGTTCCGGTCCTCATCCTGATTCTGATCCTCGTCCTGCTCCTGTTCCTCCGGGGGTTCCGGGGGCTGCGGCGGGTCGGGTACGTAGTTCCTACGGTGTGCGAGGCAGATCATGGCCGCCTCCTCCACATCCTTCCTCAGGACCTCGTCCCTCCCGTTGAGGGCGGCGATGGCCATGGATGTGTTCACCATGGCGATGTCACCACGGAAACCGTCCGCCAGGACCTTGGTGGCCAGTTCCACGGCCACACCCATGAGGTCGTCCGACATCATCACCAGCGGCAACAGGAGCTTCGCCCGTTCGATCGAATCCACAACGGACCGCTCCTCGTCATGGTACATCCTGAGGAACGTCTCCGGGTCCCTCTGATATTCCATGTTCCTGCGGAGGACCTCGGCCCTGGCCTCACCCTCATCGGGGAAGTCGGAATATGCGCATAGGTCGAACCTGTCCAGAAGATGGGAGCTGATGTCCGAATCGGAGGGGTTCATGGTGGCGACCATCACCGTGTCACAGGAGTATTCCGCGGACACGCCCTCCCTCTCCAGGACCACCCTGCCGGTGAGGACGCAGTCCATCAGGGATGCGAGCACCCTCTGGTCCAGGAGGTTCACGTCGTCCACATAGAGGATCCCTCCGTCGGCACGGGACAGGAGTCCCCTCTGGACCACGGGTCTGCCCTCACGGATGGTGGCATCGATGTCCATCCCTCCGAAGAGCTGTTCCTCGGTGACGTTCAGCGGGACGTTGACCAATCCCCTTCCGGAGATCCTGCCCGCGGCCCTGGCCAGCACCGTCTTGGCGGAACCGGGACCTCCTCTGATCAGGACCGTGCGCACACGGGGGTTCACGAGGGCGCATTCGATCGCCCTCTTGGCATCCCCCATGCCGTACACGGCGGAGAACGGGAACCCTCCGATCATATCGACTGGAGGCATCTCTCAAGCTCCTCGGTGTCGAAGGCCTCCTCTTCGAAGGGACGCCTCCTCATACGGTGGGACAGGACCAATGCAGCGACGGCACGGATGTCGTCCTTGGTGACGGAGGACCTGCCCTCTAGGGCGGCGTTGGCCTTGGCGGCCTTCATCATGGTGATGTCGGCCCTGTGACCGTCTATTCCGAAGTTGGTGGTGACGGTGACGATGGCCTTGAGGATGGAATCGTCTGCGACCACCATGGGCAGGAGCTCCCTGGCCTCGGTGATCCTCTGCCTCATATCCTCGGACTCCTCCCTGAGCTTCTCGGTGTACGCTACGGGATCGGTGTCGAAGGCGATCCTCCTACGGACGACCTCCATCCTCCTCTCCATGTCCCTGTCCCCCTTGACGTCCACGGACAGACCGAACCTGTCCAGGAGCTGGGGCCTCAGCTCTCCCTCCTCGGGGTTCATGGTACCGACCAGTATGAACCTGGACGGGTGGGAGAACGACACGCCCTCCCTCTCGATGTAGTTCACACCCATGGCCGCGGAATCCAGCAGGAGGTCAACGATGTGGTCATCCAGGAGGTTGACCTCGTCCACATAGAGCAGGTTGCCGTTGGCCTGAGCGAGCACCCCGGGTTCGAACTTCTTCTCCCCTGTCTTCAGGACGTGTTCTATATCCAACGTTCCGGCCACACGGTCCTCGGTGGCACTCAGAGGGAGCTCGACGACCCTCATGGGGACATCCTCGGACTCCAGCGTCTGACCGTTGGCGACCCTCTCCGCACAGTAGGGGCAGAGCCTGTCCGCCCTCGAAGGGTCACAGTTGAATGCGCATCCGCACACGGTGTTCCTGGAGGGGAGGATCTGCATGAGCGACCTGACGGTCGTGGACTTCGCGGTACCCTTCTCTCCCTTGATCAACGCTCCCCCGATGCCGGGATCGACGATGTTGAGCAGAAGCGCCCTCTTCATGTCATCCTGACCTACGATCGAAACGAACGGGAACAGTAGTTTTTCCATGATCTACACCTCGGTTGGATGTTGCATCCAAGTATAACCCTTTAATGCTTTGGACGGGCGTATATTACCGCCCACAGCCGACTGTATAATAGTAGATATAGTCTGATTGGCATAATCATCCAACTGAGGCCTAGCGATGAGGATAGTGTACATATCGGTACAGAGCATGGATGCCAAGAACATGGAGGCCCCCGTGAGGGAGGTCGCCGAGGAGAACGGATGGAACGTCGACATACACTGCTACAACGCGGACGAGGTGGACGACGACCCTCTCCTCTACCATGACATGGTCGCTCAGACCAAGGTCGCCGACCTGGTCCTGATGAGATGCATGACCGAACCGGGGAGGATGAAGAGGTTCGCCGGATACGAACAGGTGCTCAAGGACACCTCCGCGGAGACGGTTATCTACGCAGGGAATATGGAGATCCGCCTCATGTACAGGGACCTGTTCAAGGGGTCCGACCAGGATTACATCCTCATAGGGGAGTTCATGAGGCACAGAGGTGCCGAGAACGACAAATCCATCGTGAAATGGCTCCATCACCACCTCACCGGCGAGGGGGATGTCCCCGAACCGGTCAGTACCAGACCCCACGGGATCCACCACCCCGATTTCGACGTTGATGTCACATTGGAAGACTACCTTGCGGCCAACATCAGACCGGGCCTCCCCACAGTCGGCATAATGTACACGGCCAACCTATGGATCTACGACAACCAGGCCCATCTGGACGCATTGATAAGGAGCCTGGAGTCCAAGGACGTCAACACCATCCCCGTCTTCTTCAGCACCATAATCAGCAACATGAAGGACAGTGAGGGTGCCGCAGGGATCGTGAGACAGTACTTCATGGACGGCGATGAGAGAAGGATAGACGCCCTGGTGATGGCCACACCGTTCTCCCAGCTCAACGGCTCCAGGGACTGCACCGGCATATACACCCCGGACGAACAGAACTTCTTCAGATTCATGACTGATGTCCCGGTGATACAGGCCATGTCCAGCGCCGGTCATTTCGCCGATTACGAGGAGACCGCACAGGGACTCACCAAGGCCGAGATCGTCGCCAGCGTCTTCTGGCCCGAGATCGACGGACAGATCATCTCCGTCCCCATCGGGAGCAACGAGACCACCTGCGGCATCAGGAAGTACACACCCCTGGACGACAGGATCGACCACATCACCAACATGATCAAGGGCTGGGCCAGTCTGGCCATGAAACCCCCGTCCGAGAGGAGGATAGCCATCCTGATGTACCAATCCAGGCCCGACTCCGGGAGGATCGGGAACGCCGCGGGCCTCGACACCATCGAGAGCGTCAACGACATGCTCAAACGCTTCAACGAGGAAGGGTACACACTGGACCATGTTCCCGAGAACGGGAGGGCGCTCATCGACGAAGTCCTGGACAACATCACCAACGACCTGGAGTGGTCATCGTCCGAAAGGGTCAGGGAGAAGGCCCTGGACCTCATATCCGAGAAGAGGTACAGGGAACACTATGACAGGATCCCCGATTTCAACAGACGTAGGATGGAGGATTCCTGGGGCAAGCCCGTGGGAGAGGTCTCCGTGGATGACGGGAAGATGGTGATCCCGGGACTGATCAACGGGAACATCCTCGTGGGATATCAGCCCCTCAGGTCCTGGGCGGACCAGATGGAGGCCGTGTACCACGACCCCGTGATCCCGAACCCCCACCAATACCTCGGATTCTACAGATGGCTCAAACACGACTTCAAGGCGGACATCGTCTTCCATATGGGGACCCACGGCACCCTGGAATGGCTCCCCGGCAAATCCGTCGGATTGTCGGGCAAGTGCTTCCCCGACCTGGTCCTGGACGGCATCCCCAACGTGTACCCCTATGTGATCGACGACCCGGGAGAGGGGATCCAGTGCAAGAGGAGGATAGAATCCGTCCTCATAGGTCACATGTGCCCCACCATGGCCCGTGCCGGAACATACGACGAGCTCTCCCAAGTGGATAACTCCCTCCAGGAGTACTTCAAGGCCAAGGCGTCCGTCAGAGGGGACAAGAGGATCTCCATGGTCAACGAGATCCTGGATGCTGTGAGGGCGGCGGAGCTCCTCAACGACCTCCATCTGGAGGCGGACATCACCGCAGAGGAGTTCGAGGAGCATCTGGAGGACCTCCACGATTACCTCACCGAACTGAAGGACGCCATCGTCCGTGACGGACTCCACATCCTGGGGAGACCCCCGGAGGAGGAGAGGCTGGACGAATCCATCTACTCCCTGATGAGGTTGGACAACGGCGACATCATGTCGTTGAGGAACGCCTACGGAGGGGCCATGGGATACGATGTGGATGCACTGTTGGGATCACCGTCCGACATGACCGGAGGAGAACTGAACTCCGAGATCCTGGACAGGATAGACGAATCCCTGATGGGATCCATCACCGCCATGAGGGCCTGCGGGTTCGACAGAGAGCAATCCCTCTCGGACGTCACCGCCAAGGTCGGGATGACCGATGCCCTGAGGGAATCCATCACCTATGCATGCGATGTCCTCGCACCCAACCTCATGCGCATGACCGACGAGATGGAGAACATGATGAGGGCCTGTGCGGGAAGGTACGTCCTCCCCGGACCCTCGGGTGCACCCACCCGCGGTAACGCACGCATCCTCCCCATGGGAAGGAACTTCTACAGCATCGACCCGGACATCATCCCCCCGAAGGCATCCTGGGAGATCGGGAAGAGGATGGCCGACCAGATGATAGAGCGTTACATGGAGGAGAAGGGATGCTACCCCAGGGAGGTGGGATTCGTCATCTGGGCCACGGACACCATGAAGACCAACGGTGACGATGTGGCCTACATCCTGTGGCTGATGGGTGTGAGACCGGTATGGTCCAAGAGCGGCGGACAGGTCATCGGATTGGAGGTCATCTCCGTGTCGGAACTGGGGAGGCCCAGGATCGATGTCACCGTCAGGATCACCGGACTCTTCAGGGACGCATTCCCCAACCTCATCAACCTCATCGACGACGCGGTGAAGATGGTGACGGAACTGGACGAATCCGAGGAGGAGAACTACCTCGCCGCCAACCTCAGGAAGGATATGATCGACGCCATGGCAGAGGGACTCACCGTGGACGAGGCCCGCAGGAGGAACTCTGTGCGCATATTCGGATGTCCCCCGGGAGGTTACGGTCCGGGTGTGAACCATGCCATCGAGACAGGCGAATGGAAGACCGTCGAGGACCTGGCGGACATCTACATCGCATGGGGGAGCTACGCATACGGCCACGGCATCGCCGGCGAGAACATGAGGGACGAGTTCGTCAGGAGGTTCTCCAAGGTCGGCGTCACGGTGAAGAACATGCCCGACAGGGAGATCGACCTGTTGGACATAGACGATGTCTACGGATACCTCGGAGGCATGAACTCCTTCGTGAGGGCGTACGGTAACCCCAACGCCATCTCGGTGATGGGTGACGGATCCGATCCGAAGAAGGTGAAGCTCAGGGACACCAAGAACGAGCTCCAGTATGTGTACAGGAGCAAGGTCCTGAACCCCAGGTTCATAGACGGACTCAAACGCCACGGATACAGGGGCGTGTCGGAGATCGCGAGCCTCACAGAGTTCACCTTCGGATGGGACGCGACATCAGATATCGTGGACGATTGGGTCTACGAGAAGCTTGTGGATACATACCTCTTCGATGACGACACCAGGCAGTGGATGGAGGATGAGAACCCCCACGCCATGATGGACATGATGAACCGCCTGATGGAGGCCTATGAGAGGGGCATGTGGGATGCGAAGCCCGAGACCCTCGAAAGGATGAAGGATATCTACCTGGAACTGGAGGAGAGGATCGAGGAGGTCAATGACAGATGACCTTCATCTCGGATCGATCATGAGCATAATGGCCACCCACGTGGTGCGGTATCGTACGCACCGGGTGGCCACAAACCATTTCACCATTCTGAACGACAAAAAGAAGCATCCAAGGACAGGATGCTGTGGAAAGGAAACAGGGTGGCCCTGGGGCCGACCCCTGATATTTGGTTTCACCAACCGAATGAATCGATGGGCAACATGAAACGCCCATCATCGGTATCGATGATCTTAGCCTTCACACCGTACACGTCCAGGATGGATTGTTCGGTGATGACCTCATCGGGCGTCCCATAATCATAGACCTTCTTATCCTTGATCATCAGGATCTTATCGGAATACCTGAGAGCAAGATTGAGGTCATGCAGTGCTATGATCATCCCACTGTCCGTGGAATGGACAATCTGCTCCATGACCTTCATCGTGTCGATCTGATGTCTGAGATCCAATGAACTGGTGGGTTCATCGAACATATAGAATCTGGGCCTCTGTGAAAGTGTCCTTGCGATGAATACCCTCTGCATCTGACCTCCGGACAGCTCGTTCATATTGCGGTCCGCCAGATCGAGGACGTTCATACGGTCCATGGAGGCCTCCACGATCTCGAAATCCTCGTCGGAGTAGTTCCACTCCATGTACGGCTTCCTTCCCAGCAGAACAGTGTCCAAAGCGGTCATATGCTGCATATAGGCATAGTTCTGAGGAACATATCCGATGATCTTCGACAACTCCTTACGGGAGTACTCCTTCAGATTCTTGTCATCGATGAACACATCACCGGACATAGGATCCACAAGGTTGCAGATGGTCTTGATCAATGTGGATTTTCCGGACCCGTTCGGTCCGAGGACCGTCAGGACCTCTCCTGTACGGGCCTCGATGTCCAAACCATCCAGAATGACACGGTCCGAATAACCCTGCACCAAAGCTTCGGTTCTGAGTATCATGCAAGATCCCTCCCGCCTTTGCGTGAGATCAACCATATGAAGAACACACCACCGATGAGGTACAGCAGGATACCGACAGGGACCTCCTGTGGCGCAAGGACCATCCTTGCAGCGGTATCAGATATCAACAGGATCACCGCACCGAGCAGAGCGGATGCGGGGATCAGATACTTGCTGTCGTTCCCGATGATTATCCTGCAGATGTGAGGTGCCATCAATCCTATGAATCCGATGACCCCTGTGAATGCGAGACATGCGGATGCTGCAAGAGTACAGACGATCAGGAGATTACGCCTCATCTTGTTGACATCGACTCCGAGACTCTTCGCGACATCATCACCGCCGGAGAGAACGTTCATCTCGACGGCACGCCTCTCCATGAGAAAGAGACATACCACAACGATGGGCACGAGAATGATCACACTGCTCCATGTGGCCCCCCACATACCTCCCATCAGCCATGTCACGATCTCACGGAGTGCATTATCATCCGAGATGTACTTGGCAAAGGACACACCGGCCTGGAAAAGATATCCCACGACCACTCCACCCAGAACAAGGACGGATTTCCCGGTGTTGTTGTTCCTCGCTATGAGCAGAACGATAGCCATACTCAAAAGACCGAAAATGAATGCGAACAGAATCGTCACTATGGTCTTGTTGGTGAATGACAGGAATCCCAGATCCATGGTCCCATAGTAGAAGGAACCGAAGATGGTGGATCCGAAGACGATGGCCATCGCCGCTCCGAAGGATGCCGCGGAAGAGACACCCAGGGTGAACGGACTGACCAGAGGGTTCTTCAGAAGGGCCTGCATGACGGTACCGCATGCTCCCAGAACGATTCCCGTAAGTATGCACAGGAGGATACGGGGCTCCCTTCCGTTGACCACGATGTTATAATAATATGACTCCGACAGTTCAAAAGATCCCGGAGCAAACTGATTGGCTATACACTTCAGCACATCTGTGATCGGTATAATGACTCCACCCATACTGAGGGCCACGATGGCGCTGATCACTATGATGGCAACCAATGCCAGGATGAACATTACCTTTTTCTTGACAGATGCCTGATAGATGTCCTTGATAGGGCGGAGCCTGGACCTGGCAGTCCCGCGATCCGCATCTTCTGATTCCATCGGAGATCACCGTATTATTAAGATGGGGCCGAAGCCCCGGTTTGATCATGCCTCGTAGAAGAGCTTCTCCGAGGACCAGTTCGTTCCGAACTGACTGTTGTAATCGGCGATGACACTGTCAAGTGTCATTCCGAAATCGATCTCAGGATTCACTGTGGTCGCGAAGTACACCATGCCGATGAAACAACGGGGTCCGGAAAGAACCTTGGAGTCCACAGTCTTCACGATTCTCATCTCATTGAACATTCCTTCTCCATCGATGATGGGATGTGTGGACAGGAAGGATTCGATATCTGCGGCAGCCTTTTCATAAGTCGTCGAGTTACGGAGGATGAACATGTCAATTCCGTCGGTATTGTACTTCTTGACGATGGCATCCTCACCGATGGTGGCGGATGAAGAACTGGATGTTGTCAGATCGGCTGCAACGTTCTTCATTCCACAAATATCGACCAGAAGCTTACTGAGCTCAGCATTCGCTGTATAATACTTCGAATCTGCCTCAGTTCCCATCGTGGAGATGAAAGATACAGGACTCTCGATGCCTACAGTTTTACTACTAATCTTCTCGACGAGCCCATTGAAGAAGGTCCCGTATTGCTCCGCCTTCTTAGCCGCATCTGTGTCGGGGAAGAGCGTCGCGAACTGCTTGAGATCATTGACCTGATGATCAAAACCATACATGTCCAGAAGGATAACTGTGATCCCCTGTGCCTCGAGTGCCTCCACGTTCTTGATGGGCATCGAAGTACACTGTCCGACGATAACGGTCGCACCGGTCTTGAGGATGGCCTCTGCACTGGGCTCTCCGTATGATCCGATATCAGCACGGTCTGCCCACCACGACTCGGTGGGAGTCTTGATCATAGTGTTGCTCACACCGACGACCCTATCCTGGACACCGAGAACCGTTGCAAATTCAGCGGCATTCGTGTTGACGATACACAGTTTCTGGACGGGGACGTCCACTGTAATGACCTTGCCATTGTTCTGAGTGATCTCCACCGTCTTCTTCTCGTCTTCCTCTCCGCCATCGCCACCATTGCTGATGACGAATGCGGCGGCTGCGACAACCAGAACGACGACGACAGCCAGAACGGCGATCTTGATCGATTTGTTATCCATATTATCACTTCAACCATCCAATGAGTTGGATGCTTATTCCAATCACAACTTCTAATGTATTTATTGATTACCTGTTGGAACCCCTGGGGGGTTTGGGTACGAGTATAAATAAGCAATACTGAGTTATCTCAGTTGGATGAATAATCCAGAACAATTGCATATCTGAGTTGATCGGATGAACGACATCATAGTAATCACCGACCTTGTGAAAAGGTACGGGGACAAAACGGCCATCGACCATGTGGACCTACGTGTCCATGAGGGGGAGCTGTTCGGGTTCCTCGGACCCAACGGAGCCGGCAAGACCACAACCGTCAGGTGCGTCTCGACCCTTACGAACTACGACGGGGGCTCTATCTTCGTGGACGGATACGATCTGAAGAAGAACCCCACCGACGCGAAGAACAGCATGGGGGTCATCCAACAGCAGATCTCCTTGGACAAGGACCTGACCATCAGGGAGAACATGATCTCCCATGCGATGTACCACATGATCCCCAAAAAAGAGAGGGACGCCAAGATCAAGGAGCTCTCCGACTACTTCGGACTCGGGGAGTACCTGGACAAACCCGTGGACTCCCTCTCCGGCGGATGGAAGAAGAGGGCGGCCATCGTCTGCGCCGTCCTGCACCAGCCCAAGGTCCTGTTCCTCGATGAGCCCACCTCGGGACTGGACATCAACGCCAGGCGTCTCCTGTGGGATGTCGTCAAATCCCTCAACAAGACCGGCACCACCATCTTCCTCACCACCCACTACATCGAGGAGGCGGAGGCACTCTGCGACAGGGTCGGCATCATCGACCACGGCAAGATCATCGCATTGGATGAACCCAAAGCACTCTGCGAGAGGATGGGGTCCACCGCCGTGGAGTACATGGAGGATAAGACCACCAGATACAGATACTTCAAGAGCAGAGATGAGGCCAAGGACTTCGTCGCATCGCTCAGCACCGAGGACAACGTCCTGATCAGGAACACCAACCTGGAGGACGTGTTCGTGGAACTCACCGGAAAGAGTGTGGGGGGACAGAAATGATCAGATTCCTGAAACAGGTGTACTATGTGGCCTGGGGGGACATGATGTTCCTCAAGCACAACTTCGTGAACATCCTCATCATGAGCATAATGAGCCCTCTGCTGTATCTGATCGCATTCGGATACGGACTCAGGACCGGTTCCACCGACATCGGGGTATCGTATGTCGCATTCGTCATCCCCGGTATCGTCGCACTGTCCTCGCTCTCATCGTCGTTCTCATCCACGTCCACGCGTATGAACGTCCAGAGACTGTACTACAAGAGCTTCGACGAGATGATGCTGTGTCCGCTGTCCCTTCCGGCCATCGTTTTCGGCAAGAGCATGCTCGGACTCGTCAGGGGACTCATCAGCTGCAGCCTCCTGTACATCCTTGGACTGTTCCTCGCACCCGAACTGGTCCTGTCACCCCTGTTCATCATATGCATGATACTGAGCTGTGTGACGTTCTCATTCCTCGGTATGATGGCCGCACTCCTGGCCAAATCCCACCAGAGCATGGCCACCTTCAACAGCCTGATCATCCTCCCGATGACCTTCCTGTGCGGTACCTTCTTCTCCGTGTCCAGCCTCAGCCCCGTCTTCCAGGCGATCCTGTACTGCCTGCCCCTGACCCACGCCAGCGAGTGTATCAGGGCGGCCGCACTGCCCGACTACATCGGCGCGTTCCCATGGATCTCCCTCGTGGTCCTGATCGCATTCGGAGTGGCGTTCTTCGCCATCGACTACTACCTGCTCAAGACCCGCAAGGTCTGATCGCAACGAAACTATCCCGTCCCCCGGAGGGACGGGAGCATTTCCCCCTTTCTCGTCTGTGACATCATCGTACCATCTGCCATGAGGCGATTGTATCACCATATTGTATGATTGAGATAATCATCATATCATACCTATACGATCCCCGGACATGCACAGGATCCGGATCGAGGACAGAGTATGCAGGAACAGAGAGGACCTCCATTTCGAGGCAGTGGATATGGAGAACAGAATCCCCCGCGACACATGGGAGACATACTCCGCCTTCGCCAACACGGACGGAGGCACCATCGTGTTCGGACTCAGAGCGGATGCCGGAGAACAGAGGGTCGCGGGCGTCAAGGATGCCGAGGGGTTCATTCGGAGCATATGGGACCATCTGAACGACCGTGAGTGCATCAGCTCCAACCTTCTGTCGGACAGCGATGTGAAGATCATCGACTCTGAAGGTCTCGAACTCGTGGTGATGACCGTGCCCCGCGCGGAACGTTCCGACCGTCCGGTGCACATTGACGATAACATCCGCAACTCGTTCATAAGGATCGGTGCGACAACATGCAAATGCACCCCCGATGAGATCCGGTCGATGGTCATCGACTCCGAAGAAGGTCCCACAGACCGTTACATCGTGAGGTCCTCCGAGGTGTCCGATCTATGTAGGGCGACGATCGATGCATACCGCAACCTCTTCAGAGTGACAAGATGCGACAGTGAACTGAACGATTGTGACGTTGGAACGTTCCTGAGAGCGATCGGGGCCGCCACGATGGGTGAGGGCGTCCTCCATCCAACGTTCGCAGGACTGCTCATGTTCGGAACGGACCTGACCATCACCCTGGAGGCGGGCAGATACTTCCTGGACTACAGGGAATATGGGGATGACGATATCGATTGGGAGGATCGCCTCGCCACAGGCATAGGTGATTGGTCAGGGAATCTGTTCGATTTCTTCCGTAAGACCTGCAGGAGGGTCGACGGAACGATCGACCATAGGATGGGACGGGACAGGAGATCCGGAAGGAAGGATGACAACGGAGTGGATGAGCTGGTCAGAGAGGCTCTGCTGAACGCCCTGACGAATGCCGATTACCGTGGACGGGGAGGCGTTACGGTGGAACGCAGACCCGGCACCCTGACCATACGCAATCCGGGAACATTCCGCATCCCGCCCGATGTCGCCAAGAGTGGGAGGGTCAGCGACCCACGTAACCCCACCATCATGAGGATGTTCAACCTCGTCGGGTTCGGAGGATATTCAGGATGCGGGATCCCCAGCATGAGGAGAACATGCATCGATACGGGACTCCCTCTGCCGAAATACATCGAAAGACATCGCCCGGACACGGTCACCATCGAAATCAGGACCGATGATGACGGCGTCCGCGATAACGGTGACATCATCATCGACCTGATCCTGAACGACCCGAAGATCTCGATAACGACGATCGCGGAGAGACAGGGTGTCGACAGGAACGTCGTGGCACGTCGTATCGAGCGCCTGAAATCCGAGGGCGTCCTGGAGAGGGTCGGAGGGACCAGGGGCCACTGGAAGGTGAAACCCCGGGTCAACTTCCCCTGACCCCGTGCATCATCTCGTCCATGATGTACATCACACCCTGCAATCCGAAGACCGGACGGGGGATGACATCATCCAGACCCAATGACGAATGTCCTATGGGGATACCGACCCTGCACGAACCGTTGACCTCCATCGTGACCGCGGTGATACCCTCACACAACACGGCACCAGAACCGGGCAACGGCTCCCTTCCGAAGGATTCCGCATAATCTATGGACTGCAGGAACCCCTTCAGAGCCTCGGTCTGTTCGGGATCCGCCCCGGGATCGACGGTCACGGCCACGGGTGCCATGGCCAGATAGTTGTACATCCATTCGGTCAGAGGTCTGATGACGGATGCCACCCCCGCGGCGGAGAAGGTCATCCCCTTGATGCGGAGGGCGTTGTACTTCATGCCCGCGAGCTTATCCCTGATCTTCGATTCCGTCCTGTCCACCTCTGCGAGAGGGACGGACGGGTCGGAACCGGTGGCCTCGGCGACAGCCCTCAACCAACAGCGTATCGCGTCGAACCCGACTGGTGCCCCCATGGGCGAGGACACCACCTTCACACCTTTGGATGCATAATAATCGGACAGGCCCGAACATGCCTCCGGACATACGACGACCGCATACTCCGCATTGACGGAATCCCTCAGATCGTCCAACGATGCACCGGCACCGGGGGCGCACATCACATGCAGCCCCATGGACCCCAACATGTCTGACAGCTCGTCACGGACGTACAGCCAATCCTTGTCCAATATGGTCAATCCCAGGAGTATGACCCCTTTGTCATAGACATTGTCCCTCTCAGGATCGAGATGCCCCATTATGGCGGCCAATGTGTGACCATAGGACGGTGCCATGGGCATGGACACCAACGATTCATCCATGTATATCGCCCTGTCCGTCATTCCAGCCTCGATTATGGCCCTCTCATGGTTGTCACCTATTAGCGCCGCACCGGGGGAGTTGATGATGACCACCAGACTGGGATCCTTGGAATCCAGGACCCCCAGACCCTCCTCCACCTTGTAATAGGCACCGTTGATGTAATCGTACTCGTCGAGGTAGGTGGCAGGGACCCTCGGATAACCGTTGTAGTACGGGACGTAGTAGTTCTCGTCAGGTTCCCCTGTGAGACGCGGGAACACCGCGGTGGAATGGACCATCAGCCTGACCCTGCAACCTCCGGGCCCGTGGAGGAACGCCACCGCGTCGGATATGCTCTCGACGGCCATGATGGCCCCGTCCAATCCGTCCGGCATCGTCCTCATAGCCTCAGCCCCCTCTTCCAACCCTCCTCGGCGGGAAGGCGCATTATGTTCTCCAGATACTCCGCATAACGGAGCGTGGGCTCCACCCCGAGGCCCACCTTGCTGAAACGTGCGAACCTGCACATACCTGGGAAACGGCGTACTATGTCGCTGATCAGGAGGTCCGGTGATAGGGACAGAACATCGGACATGAGCATCTCGTCGGTGTACTCCTCGGTCACCAGGTCCGTATGCCTTGTGACCGCCCTCATCACCTTCCTCCTGGGATTGGGGGCGATGCCGACCCTGAGGATCTCCACACCCAGGTCCTTCAGCAGGTCGATGAGCCAGTCCACGTTGCTGTTCATCTTGTTCATGATGATCACCCTCTTCCCAGCGAACCTCCCCTCATGGGACCCTATGAATGAATCATACATGGCCTGGACCCTGCGGATCTCCTCTGCGGCCTCCTCCCTCTTGCCCATCCTCTCGCCCAGGGCGTCCAACCACTCCTCGTAATTGTACAGTCCCACCGGGATCGTATGCGGGAAGGGTTCCCTTCCGGTCCTCTTGCGGATGATCCCCACCAACTCCCTGTTCATGGGGGTGTCCCCGACCATCATGTCGATGGAACCCCTGCAGAACCTTCCGATGGTGTCGGATGAGGTCTCGTCCAGGAACCTGCAGTTCTCCCTGAGCCCGAACCTCTCCAACATGGATGTGAGGGCATCGAGACTCCCCCTGGTGTGGAGGTCGAAGAAGGATGTCCCGATCAGGTTGACGTATCCATCCTCCGGTTCGACGGATGTGTCGATCATACCGGCGATGGATTCCGCCGCCATCATGAACCCGTCGGTGTACTCGCCTGCGATGTCACCGTCCGCAGGGATGTAATCGAATCTGATGTCGGGATGCTCGGTCGAGAACCTGCGGATCAACGTCTCGCAGTCGTCACCGATTATCCCGGGCATGCACGTGGTCACCACCGCGACCTTGCGGGCACCTGATGCGACAGCATCGTCCAACGCCTTCTCCAACAATCCGTTCCCGCCGAAGATGGACACGGCGTCGTCCATGCAGGTGCAGACCAGGTTGTGGTTCGGCCTCACCTTGAAGAGGTCCTTCTGGTACAGGTCCAGGACGGCCTTGTTCCTGGAGGTGTCCATCATGTACATGCAGCTCAGGGGACCGTGGAGTATCACGGTCACATCGTTCATCTTGAGATATGCCGCCGCGGCTCCGTATGCGGCGCATGAGCTCATCACCTTGGTATCTTCGATCGATCTGCGGTGATCGCATCCGGAGCATCCCACTCGTCCGGTGACCTTCCCCGACCCGGGGCGTATGGGCCTTCCGGCCGCCAGGTCCGACAACTGATCGTCATCCAGGGGCCTGGGGTTCACTGCCGGCCTCACACCGTCCCTGACCTCCACGATCCTCCTAGCGACGGCATCGATCCTTGCGGACAGGTCCGAATCGGGGAACATCTCGCGGACGGTGTGCCCGTTGCCCTCGGCCTCGGCGAATGTCCTGTCCCTGGGCATGACGCCTATTACATCCACGCCGGTGGCCTCTGCGAACCTGGAGACCATCTCGTCCTCGTTCTCCACCCCGCGGGAGTTCTGTATGATCCCTATCACACGGGGACTGCCTGTGTCGAAGTTGGATATGCCCTTCATGATGTTGTTCGCCGCGTAGAGGGACATGAACTCCCCCGATGTGACAAGGATTATGCCGTCCGCGTACTCCCCTCTGAGGGGGACGGCGAAACCGCCACACACCACATCGCCGAGAACGTCGTAGATTCTCACGTCAGTGGGCAGCGAATCGGCACCCAGTTTCCTCAGGGTGTCGAACGTCGTCAGGATACCGCGCCCCGCACACCCTATACCTGGTTCGGGACCCCCTGCCTCGGCACACAGCACCCCTCCGGAACCCTCCACGATGACGTCGTCGAGACACCTCTTGGCAAGAGGGACGGTGCGCACATAGTCCAGAACGGTGGTCTGCGACCTTCCGCCCAGAAGGAGACGGGTGGAATCGTGCTTGGGATCGCAACCGACCTGGAGGACCTTGAGTCCCATTCCGGAGAGTGCGTATGATATGTTCGCGGACATCGTGGATTTTCCGATACCGCCCTTACCGTAGACAGCGACCTGATACATGTTGGGAAAACACCTGTGACTGGATTGCCGAATCCCGTATTAATATATTGGATGTATAATCCTACTCACAACAAAGGGTCTGCTTTTTCTACGAGTCATTACGATACATCGACCATGAAAGCCGGAACCGCGGCGAGATTGGTGAACCTGGCAGTGGCCGTGGCAGTGGCCCTTGTACTGCTCGTGCCGGCCGCCCAGTCGCTACTCGAGAACGATATGCAGTTACCGGAGATGGGAACCCAGGCCGTGTACGACCTCGACCTCATGGACGGGGAGACACTGGAGAGGAACCTGGACGATGCCATCTCCGGAAAGACCGGATGCACGGTCGAATACGGTGATGAGATGGAGACCGTCACAGAGGACGGAACGAAGGCCCTGGCTGAGAGGATAACCGCCAGCGGGGCGGACACGGCCATCGTGAGGGACTCCGAAGGCAACATCGTGGTACAGGAGACCATCCAGTACCGCAACGGCCTGGTCATGGGTGTCGGAACAGGCATCCAGTTCCCCGGACTCGCCAGCACCGTCACACAGATGGACATGAGGGCCCACTTCGTCAGCGCCGACGGCAAGGTGGACATGGTCACCAACGGGTACGGCAACCCCAATCCCGGGGAGATCAGTGTCATCTGCGTCATCCCGTTGATCGTTTACAACGTGGCGGCAGGATACGGATGCAGCATGGGGGAGGTCATCTCCGTCGGATACGAGGGTATGGCCACGATCGACATAGACATGGGTCAGAAGTCGGTCCTCTCCGAGGGATCCTCCTATTCCGTGTCCGTGGTCGACGGCAGGACCATCCTGTCCGTCACTGAATCCCCCACAACGTGGGTCGGAACGGCCACCATGGGCGGTGTGGAGGCATCATGTCACTCCGGGATCATGACAATGTCCTGTGAGGGTGAACTCGCCGACGCACTGACCGCCGGAATGGAGAACGGATGCCTCAGGATATCCCTGAACGGTGATGACTACACCATGGACGAGCGCATGACCGCATCGTTCATCTCGGCGATCGCGACGATGGAGGCGACCGCATGAGCAAAGAGGAGAAGATGGAGAAGAGACGCCGCGACAACATCGTACGCGGTATCGGAGCGATGATAATCTCGCTGATCGGGTACATCCTGATCCCATACCTCATCGAATGGCATGTGTTCCCCATGGTCCCCGATGGGTTCGAGCTCTCGGGGTTCTCGGAACTGTTGGACAGATGGGTCCTTGCCGGAGTGCCCCTGATGATCGTGTCCCTGTCCGTGGGACACTTCGGTATCGGCAGCAGGGGATGGTTGGCATCATCCATAGTCCAGAGCCTCCTGGGGATATTCTGGGTACTCTACGTGCTCAATTTCGGTGACCTCACGGGGATATTCTCCATGGAGGATGACAGCCAGTGGATGAGCGTGGACATCGTCATCGACGGCTTCATGTACCTCATGATCGCCCTCAAGCTCCTGAAGCTGCTGATCGTGTACGGTGATTACAGGGACAACAGGTCCGCCTATCTGGAAGAGAATGGTGATTCCCCGGGCAGGAAGGGGAAGGAACAGTCCGGATCCGACGGGATAAGGGTCAAGGGGAGGTTCAACTGACATGAGCTACAACATAGGCATCGATGAGATGAACGCACCCAGCGCCCCCTGCAGGGAACCGAGGTCCAGATTGGTGAAGGTCCATGTGGATGACATCACCGGACTCGAGGACCTGGTGGAATACGACTCCGTTGTGGACCTGGAGAGGGCGAAAGAGGCCGTCGGCGATTGGGAGGCGTTCCTGAAACGCAACAGGATCAACGCCGAGACCGACGCCGTCTACATGGACAAGGTCAAGAAGGATGAGGACAGGGAGGTCCTGGAACCCCTCGCGGAGAGGGTGTGCACGGGATGGATCCCCATGGAGGGACTGTCCGAAGGGGACCGTGACAGGGCGCTGTCCCGGGCAGGACCCGATGACAGGCTCACCGGATGGGACGAACTGTCCTTCGACGAGATGAACGACATGTGCGCCAACTGCCCCCTGTCATGGGACAAGGGGCGCGGCTGCATAGGGGCATTCGGACCCGACAACAGCCTCCTGCCGGAGATCGCCGCGAAGTACGATTGTCCCATCGTGGCATCCGTCCCGCAATCCGCGAAGGACGGCAAGAGATTCACATCCGAGGATGCGAAGGAGCTCCTCAGGGAGACCGAGGTCCTGAAGGAGGCACTCCCGAACGAAGGGAAGATGATGGTCCGCCGTTACAGCGGTCCTGTGGAGAGGATGGAGGCCGTGGCCAAGATATCCATCTCCGAAGGATGCGGTTTCTTCTTCTTCTGAAAAAACAGGGACATCCTGCCCATAATCTGGGCAGGGATGTTTCCCATTTCTCAGGGACCCTCCGAGGACCCCATATCATCGCATCTTCCGACGTGTGCTCTATGGGAACGGACCATCGACATCTTCCCGCAGAAGACCATGCCGACCATCGCAACATCACCACGGATCCCCTGATAGTACCTCCTCTTACCGATCTGGTCGAAGGCACGCCCCATGGCATCCTCCATCCCACCCTCGTCATCGACGCGTTTGATCTCGATGATAATCGGTTCCGTGCCCTCGGTCTTCGGGAGGAGGAATATATCCACTCTCCCGTTCCCGTTCTCGAACTCGGAGAAGATGTTGTACCTGCCTGTCAGGGACCTTATGGCCGTCACCAGAACGGCGGCATAGTACCTCTCATCGGTCATGTTGAAGAAACTGTGGTCGTTGAGGATGATGTCCAACGAATCCTCCATGGTGACATCGTCCATCGAGACGAGCGCGTTGACCAGGGAATCGACGACCTCGTGGGTCAACCCTGTCTCCATGGTGACCTCCTCCTCGATCTGGGCCATGACCTCCTTGTTGGGGACAGACAGTGAATAGGTGTCATCACCCACAGGAACCATTTTGAGATAGCCCATCTCCACCAATGTGTAGAAGAGATACCAACTCTTCGGAGACTCCTTGTCAATGACGGGTGTGCCGACCAGTTTGACATCCACGGAACCTCCCGCGAACAGTTGCGACATCTCCACGATCCTATGGATATCGATACGTTCCAGAACCCATCTCAGGATGCTGTTCTTCGTTGTCTTCACCCAGTATTTCGATGGTCTGAATCCGTTCGCCACATACGACATCATGCTGAAAGGATTGTACACATCCGCATCACCGAAACGATATCCGTCATACCACTCGCGGACCTCATCGAACTTGTCGGGGACGCCGTAATAACCAAGCATGGACCTGACCTCAGACTCGGTGAAACCGAACCGTTCATCGAACGTGGTCGAGAATGTGTCATCGACGGACATGTTGTTCAGACCAGAGAAGAAGCTCTGATGGATTATCTTCGTGGTTCCAGTAACATAGGAAATCTGAACGTCATCACACCCTTTGACAAGGGTTGTGTAGAAGTTCTTCATGAATGAGAATATCCTATCATAGAGATCGGTCCCGATGGCATCTGTGATGGGATGATCATACTCATCTATCAACACGATCGCCCTGCGTCCGTATCTGCCCCTCAGGATGGCAGCCAACATTCTGAGAGACACACTCAGAACAGCCTCGTTACAATCCATGTCGATGACTTTCGGGTAGAGGTTCCTGTATTTCTGCGGGACATCCTCCTCTGAGATATTATCATAGAACGTGTATGCTCTCCAAACCGATGCATTCATCCCTTCGATGAATGAATCCCAGGAATACACCGAAACACCGCCGAAATCCAACCTAATCACCGGGAACGCATTCCTGTAATCATCGAATTCGTGATGCTCCGATATCGCCAGACCATCGAACCAGTGATTGCCCTCGTATTTGATGTTGAAGAAAGCATCCATCATAGACAGGTTCATACTCTTACCGAAACGGCGGGGTCTCACGAACAGGTATGCACCCATGTCATCCCTCGTGAGGATATCCTTGATCAGGAGTGTCTTGTCGACATAGTACTTGTTGCCCTCACGCACTTTCTGAAACTCGCCTGTCGCTGTTGTTGCGCTCATCAACGCCATTCAATCGCCCCCTGCTTATCAAAAGTGTACCGTGCGGTCATACTAACGCCCGACGTCTGCTTTCATACTGATGCACAGGAATATAAGATTTATTACTGTATCAGTAACCGTTCAACCTCAATATCATTGATGTCATCCCATCCACGAGGGAGTGCACACCCTTCATGCCGAGGATATCATCGGAGTACTGGGGCGAGTTCAGGGCCCTTATAATGGGCATGGGGTTCGAACCGCAAACGGCCATCCTGTTCCTGAGCATGAACCTGACCATCTGGTCGTACACGAGGTCTGCACCATCATGGGCGCAAACGGCCACCGCGCCTCCGACCTTCCCTGCGAGACCCTGGTCGCCCTTCTCGAACACCAGCGCCGCCCTCTCCAGGAACGTCTGCATGACGCTGGGGCATGCACCCGCATAGGAGGGTGCGATCATGAACAGACCGTCGGCCCCACGGAGGACATCCAACAGGTCGTTGAACCCATCATCCTCATCCATGCACCTGCCGTCACCGCGTATCTCGCACGTGAGGCACACGTTGCAGTTGGTGAACCTGTACTCGTAGAGGTGGACGATCTCCATCTCGATACCCTCCCTCTCGAATGCGTCCTGTACCTCGTTCAGGATGTTGCTGCAATTCCCTATCGGGCGGGGGCTGCCGTTGAGTGCGATGACCTTCATGCCCTCCGGATTCGGGACGCACGATAAGAAACCTTGGCAGGCCCTCCGACCGTGACTCCTGTCGACATGTAACGGCGATATTCGCCATATCACCGTCCCGGTACATCGTGACCATACGCGCGTAGTGATGCACGCCTTTTTCTATATGCTCGCGATGTGTCATCAGATACGGTGATGACATGACCGAGATGCTGAAAATAGTCGATCTTCACGCCGAGGCCGGTGAGAGGGAGATCCTCAAAGGGGTCAACCTGACGGTCATGGAGGGCGAGACCTGCGTCCTCTTCGGGCCCAACGGATCGGGCAAATCAACCCTTCTTGCCACGATCATGGGGTACAGCACTACCAAGGTCACACAGGGGGAGATCCTGTTCAAGGGACAGGACATCACGGAGATGTCCGTCGACGAGCGTGCGAAGCTCGGAATCGGCATGATGATGCAGAGGCCCCCGAACATCTTCGGGGTCAAACTCGGAGACCTCATCAGGACCACCTCGGAGAACGGGGACGCCATCCTGAAGGAGGCTGACAAATTCAAGATGCAGAACTTCCTGGACAGGGAGGTCAACGTAGGATTCTCCGGAGGGGAGATCAAGAGATCCGAACTCCTGCAGCTCACCGCCCAGAAACCGGAGTTCATCCTCCTGGACGAGCCCGAGTCGGGCGTGGACCTGGAGAACATCGACCTCATCGGCAACAAGGTACACGACCTCCTGTACGACCAGAAGGGATGCCGCGGAAACGTCCAGAGACATGTGTCCTCATTGGTCATCACCCACACGGGACAGATCCTGGACTACATCGGGGCCGATGTGGCCTATGTCATGAAGGAGGGCAGGATACGCTGCTCCGGCAGGCCCGCAGACCTGCTGAAGGAGATCAAGGAGAACGGATACGGGGAGTGCGGATCATGCCAGATAATCAATCTGTGAAGGAGGCCCTGAACAAGAAGGGCGCATACGGTGCCGACCTGGACCTGGACCGCTACGAGGCCGGGACATACGAGCCCGAGCAGGTGGACGACCTCCAGAGCTCGGATTACAAGAAGTACATGGAGAACGTGGGGGTCGTCGCGGACGAGATGAACCGTGCCGGTACCTTGATGTTCATCGACAACGGGATGAGCCACTGCAGTGCCAAACCCCAGGAGGGTCTCGAGATGATGACCACCAAGGAGGCACTGAAGAAGCACGACGGACTGAAGGACTTCTACTGGACCGCCATGGACCCCACCAAGGACAAGTACACCGCCAAATCCTACCTCGAGGACTCTGACGGATACTTCATCAGAGTGAAGTCGGGATACCACATCAAGAACCCCGTCCAGACCTGCATGCTCCTGAACAAGGACAAGTCCATCCAGAACCTCCACAACATCATCATCGTAGAGGACGGTGCGTCCCTGGAGATGATTACCGGATGCTCCACCGCCCACCACGCCAACGACTCGCTCCATGTGGGTGTGTCCGAGATCTTCGTGGGCGACAACGCCAACCTCACATTCTCGATGATCCACAGCTGGGGAAAGCAGACGGGCGTCAGGCCCAGGACCAACTGCGTCGTCGGGAAGAACTCCAACTACACCAACAACTACGTGATCCTCAACCCCGTGGGAAGCCTCCAGAGCTTCCCCGTGGCCAATCTCGGAGAGAACTCCTCCGCCACATACAACACCATGTGCATCGCCCATGAGGGGTCGGACATCGACACCGGCGGAATGGTCAACCTCAACGGAAGGAAGGCCAGGGCCGAGATCATGAGCAGGAGCATCTCCATGGGTGGAAAGATGTGCGCACGCGGACGTCTCGTCGGTAACGCACCCGATGTCAAGGCACACCTGGAATGCAGGAGCATCATCCTGAAGGACGGCGGATCCACAATTGCGGTCCCCGAACTGGAGGCCCACGTGGCCGATGTGGAGATGACCCATGAGGCCGCGGTCGGGAAGATCGCAAGGGACCAGATCGAGTACCTCATGTCCAGGGGACTCAACGAGGACCAGGCCATCAGCATGATCGTCAGGGGATTCCTGTCCGGAAGCATCAACGGTCTCCCTGAGGCCCTGCAGAAGGAACTGGATTCCGCCATCGAACAGGCCAATCTCGGGGACTGAGTCCCCACCACAACCCCTTTATCCCGCCTCGGAGGGCGGGAACAACATCATTTTCTATATGCTTCCGAATCCGCACATCCATGAGCAAAGGAAGCAAATCCCGTCCTCTGCTGGTGACCCTGTTCGCCATACTCAACATCCTCCTCGGATTGGCAGCGATCCTGATCGGAGGTGTGACCTTCGCCGGACTGACCATCCTCGGAGGGGTTGAGATCGGAGCAATCACAGGCGGCACATCAGTGGCGGTCGGACTCATCTACATCCTGGTGGGAGTGGGATTCCTCAGCGGATGGAGCATCATGTGGTACCTCGGCATCGTCCTCGAAGGGATCTCCGTGGTGCTGAACATCATGTCCATCTTCATGGGCAACGTATCGGCGATCGTCTCGATCCTGATCTCCCTGATCATCATCCTGTACCTCCTCAAACCCAATGTAAAGAGATACTTCATCGGATGATCGGAAGGACCACCGGACCAAACCCTTTAACCCCTCTTTCTCCGACTCAGATGCGGAACTCCGCACCAGTCTCCATGCAGTGGATGACATTCCCGTCGTCATCACGGAATGATGTGAACGTTCCGAACGGTCCACGGACCGGCTCCTGCGTGAAGACCACACCCTCATCTATCAGACGGCGACGGGTATTGTAGGGACTGTCCACACCCAGGATGATCCCCGTGTCGACACCGACGACATCACCCCTCCTCAGGATGATCCTGCAATCCCCTCTGCGGAGATAGGCCACATCATCATCAGAGGACAGAGCCTCCATCCCCAGGATGTCCCGATAGAAACCGAGGGAACGGGCGACATTCCGCACCGGTACGGTACATGCGAAGATGCATCCCGGCAATCCCTCATCCGTGTACTCGAACAATCCTCCGTGCGGGTCTCCCAAAGGCATGACTCCCACATCCGAAGATGCATATTTCTAACCACGGACGGTGATGTCCCGATGGCATCTTCTGCATCCGATCCCTTTTGGGACCCATGGTCGCCCACTCCGTCGAAGATGTCCGTGCAACCGTAAATATCCCCTTGCGTACACTCCTGGAAGGATAAGCAGGGGAGAAGGCACATCCTTGGATCGAAGTCCCTGTTGGACGAAACCCCCGATATCTTCCATGCCACATGGGAGAGGGAATCCTCGAGGATCGCGACGAAGGCCGATATCGTCACCACGGATAAGGTCTTCATCTGGAGAAGAGACACACTCCTCTTAAACATCGGACCATTGTGACTGTCCATACTCGGACCATGTGTCTGGAATGTGACTTTTTCAACAGCAATGATTAAATATGATATCGATATACTAAGGCTTGTTGCCCTGGTAGTGTAGCGGCCTATCATGAAGCCCTGTCGAGGCTTCGACACGGATTCGAATTCCGTCCAGGGCGCTCATCTTTTTTTGACATCCTCTGAGCGTTTGTATCCCACGTCCGCAGACCCATCGTTCAACATATCACCGCACCTGCATCCCATCATTACAGCTGGATTCCATTCTGGGACATCATCAGAGGTCTGAATATGATGATCGCCTGCGATATTCTAAAAAGAGCACGACGGCATCGAAAAAGGTCATACGAGGTTTAATATAGGTAATCTGTATCTTCGAGTTTGTTGCCCTGGTAGTGTAGCGGCCTATCATGAAGCCCTGTCGAGGCTTCGACACGGATTCGAATTCCGTCCAGGGCGCTCATCTTTCTCATCCATTGATTATGAAGACAGATTCCCTGCCCTCATCATCACCGTACATCCCTATCAGAAGTTGTTCAGGGAGTCGTGCAACATCACGGAATACCTGTTGATCTTCTTGTCGAAGAACAGTTCCGCATCCACATTGAAGACCACACGCATGTTCTCCTCGGTCAGAACCTCCTCCGGCCTGCCGACGGCGTGTACCTTATGGTCGTGGATCATGACGATCCTGTCACAGTACCTCGCGACCATCGAAAGGTCGTGGGACACGATGACCACCGTCATCCCCGTCTCCTTGGAGAGCTTGTAGATAAGGTTCAGCGCATCGAACTGCATACTGATGTCCAGATGGAGGGTGGGTTCGTCCATCAACAGGATCTTGGGGGTCTGGGCGATGGCCCTGGCGATGATCACACGCTGCCTCTCGCCTCCGCTCATGGTGTTGATGTGACGGCCCACATATCTGGTGAGACCGGTTTTCTCGATGGCATCGTCGATTATCCTCTCATCCTCGGACGACGCACCGCCCATCATACCCTGGAAGGGCATCCTTCCCATGGCGACCATGTCCCTGACAGTGAATGCGAAATGGACCTCGTTGGTCTGAGGGACGACAGCTATCTCCTTGGCGATCTCCTTCTTGGTCAGATCGGCGAGATCCGTACCGTCCAGCATCACGCATCCCCCCGAAGGTGAGAGATTCTTGTTCAGATTCCTGAGCAGAGTGGTCTTTCCGCATCCGTTAGGCCCCAGGATGCCTATGACCTCTCCCTCGACTATCGGAAGGTCGATCCCGTCCAGGACGAGGTACTTCCCGTATGTGTAGTGAAGATCCCAGACCTCCAATGTCAACTCCATCCGACCTCCTTCCTCCTGCGGATGAGCAGGTATATGAAAACGGGTGCCCCGATGAGCGATGTGGCCACGCCGATGGGCAGGATCCCATAGTATGGCGCTATCACATGGGCCAGATAATCGCAGATCAGGATGAAGCATCCTCCCGCCACCATGCTCAGGGGCATGATGGTGCGGTTGTCCGGACCCAATAGGATACGGAGGATGTGCGGGATGACCAACCCGATGAAACCTATCACCCCGACGAACGACACCGCCGCCGCAACGATCATGGTGGACAGGATCAGGACGAACAGCCTTGTCCTCCTCACATCCACGCCCAGGTCCATGGCATGGGCATCACCGATCATCATCGCGTTCAGGGGTTTGGCCTGCGTTATCAGCAATATGGAACAGACCAGGATGATGGGGGCTACGAACGCGATCTCATCCCAACCCGCATTGCCGAGGTTTCCCATGGACCAGAACACTATGCCCTCCAACTGGTCACCTGCGATGAACGTCAGGAAAGAGACCAGGGCGGACAGCAGTGACGACACCGCCACTCCAGACAGGATCAGGGTCTCCGTCTTCACCCCTCCTCCGGCACGTGACATGGCATAGACGAGCACCATGGTACCGAAACAGGTGATGAAGGCCAACACGGGCGTGATCAGCACCGCGGGAATGAACGGGATGGTGAACAGCATACCGATGGCCGCACCCAGGGACGCCCCGGAGGACAGTCCCAATATGTACGGTGATGCCAACGGGTTCCTGAACACCGCCTGCATGGCGGCCCCAGTCACGGCCAGGCCGGCACCGACGAAGATACCGACGGCCACACGGGGGGCGTTGTTCTCCCTCACGATGATGTTGGACGACCAGGACCCGTTGCCCAGAAGTGCGTCCCAGACCTCTCCGAACGAATAGCTCAGATCGGCGGACACCCAGGACAGGTCCATGAACACACAGAAGAGGGTCAGAACGATCAGCAGTACCAGCGTCACCGCCAATCTGACTCCCTTCGATATCATAGGGATGGACATAGAGGAGAGGATGATAAAAGGGTTGCCCGCCCCGGAGGGCGGGTGATGATGTTCAGGCGGTCCTCCTCATGAAGACCACGGCGACGATCGCGATGATGACCACGATGACGGCTGCGGCACCGATGTAGAGCATGGTGTCGGACTCCTCCACGGGGATCTCGGGCACATCGCCCTCGAACAGGTCGGGATACATGGCACAGGCCATCGCCCACATGCCGTACATGCTCTCGATGCAGTAGTTGTTCCATATGGCCTTCAGGGGAACGAGGGTTGCATCCCCCACCTGTTTCCTGAGGTCCTCCATGTACCCTGCATCCTTCACGACGGTGTTGTCCACGAAGATCACGACGCCAGGATTCTCCTCCACCAGAGTGGTGAGGTTCGCCACATAGGTGCTCGCGGTCTGCCCTTCATCAATCGTCACCACATCACCGCCGGCGGCGAGTATGAGTGAGGTTGCGATGGAACCGGTGTTACCGACCTTGAAGGACCCTCCGGAGTAGGTGACGTAGAACGCCTTGGCCCTCTCCACACCGCTCGAAACGAGCTCGGAGTCGATCTTCGCCTTGGTGTACTCCATCTGATCGATGGAATCGGAGATGGAACCCGTGCTCACCATGGAGATGACCTTCGCGAAGTCCACCAGTTCGGAATACTCCTTGATGTCGTTCCACTGCATGATGTTGAGGAAACCCTTCTCCTGGAGGTACGGAACGATGTTCGCCCTGTACGTCTCGGAACCGGTGACGAACACCACATCCCTTTCCCTGTCGAAGGTCCCGGTCTTCGGGTCCGCGGCATTGATGATGTCGTTCCTGAGCTGGTCCTTACCGCTGCTGTAGATGTTACCGCCCGCGGCGACCTTCCCGTCGGAGACGAGCTCCCTGAGTCCGTCGAACAGTGGATCGGAGTTGGTCTTGGAGTAGCTGTCGCAGACCACCAGTTTGTCGATGGCACCCACACCGATCACGGTGGCGGTGACACCGACACCGATGGACACTATGCTGTCCACGGGCCCATCGAATGAGAATGCGTTCCCGAGACCGTCCGTCACATCGATGGACGGGGCGGCATCGACACCCTCCGAGGGAATGGTGACCACCGCAAGGACTGCGGAGAGCACCATCATGGCCACTATGGCCGTTGTTCTTGCTTTCATGATTATCGGTGGACAATCGTGACGACCCTATAAAATGATTAACACGAAAATAACTGATGGTGTTACCATCACCGGATGGGCGGATGAACAGAGTGGGATAACCCAAGACCTGTCACGATCTCATGTTGACGACTCCTCGGAACCACCTCTGGGAGACGCATTTGACAATACATTTCAGAGAACAACGACAGCGACAACCGAACACTGCACCCCGTATGGATCGAGACAACGACCTGGTGCCTCATTGTTCCCTCATACCGGAACAGGACAGCCCCCAAAGTTTCATGAACACCCTCCCCATAACCGCGCATCATGCGTTGGATGCTCCGCAGCAAGATACACAGGGCCACCGTCACCGAGACCCGTCTCGACTACGAGGGAAGCATCACCATCGACCAGGACCTGGTGGAGGGATGCGGCATGTGGGTCGGTGAGAAGGTCACCATAGCGGATGTGGACAACGGCAACCGTTTCGAGACATACATCCTTCCAGGCAAGCGCGGATCGGGCATCATCGCCATCAACGGCGCCGCCGCACACCTCTGCAACGAAGGGGACAAGGTCATCATCATGGGCTATGAGCTGACGGACGAACCCATACAGGCGAAGGTCCTTCTGGTGGGTCCCGACAACAGGGTCGTCAGGGAGCTGGTCTACTGAAGTACACCGTCTACTCCGACGGAGGGTCCAGAGGCAACCCCGGGAAATCCGCATATGCGATCGTCGTCACCTGCGACGGAAAGGTAATCCATAGACATTCTGAGTTCCTGGGGGTCCACACCAACAACTACGCCGAATACCGCGGACTCATCGCCGGCATCACCAAAGTCATCGAACTGGGAGGTACCGAGGCGGAGTTCGTCATGGACTCCGAACTGGTGATCAAACAGATGAACGGCCAATACAAGGTCAAATCACCGGACATGAAGGTCCTCCATGACGATGCGGCCACATTGGCCGCACTCATCCCCAAGGTCACCTACCGCAACGTCAGAAGGTCCCAGGAACTCATCCCCGTGGCGGACTCCCTTCTAAATGATGAGATGGACAGACATTGATGGTATGGACGAGCTGTCGGTCATACCCTGACCTGCAACTGTTTTTTATCCACGTTCATAAATATAATGACCTATAGACACAACTCCAGCGACAGAGGTCACCGGCCTGACCAAGAGGTACGGCAGCTTCGTCGCGATATCCGACATCGACCTCACGGTCAGGAAGGGCGAGTTCATGGGGCTTCTGGGACCCAACGGAGCAGGTAAATCCACCACCCTCAAAGCGGTCACCAGCCTCCTGACACCGACATCCGGAACAGTGAAGATCGACGGCATAGACATCTCCGACCATCGCAGGGCGATGGAACATGTGGGATGCGTCATTGAGACCCCCGAACCATACCCCAACTTCACACTGGCCGAGATCATGGACTACATCGGCAGACTCTACGGGATGGACTCCCGCGAGATCGCCATCAGGGCCAGGGACTCCCTGGAAAGCGTGAGGATGTGGGAATGGCGCAACAAGAAGATCGGCGGATTCTCCAAGGGTATGAGGCAGCGTGTGATACTCGCACAGACCCTCCTGCCCAACCCCGACACCATCATCCTCGACGAACCCACCTCGGGATTGGACCCGAGAGGGATGATCGAGATCAGACAGACCCTGGCCGAGCTCAAGAGCAGGGACAGGAGCCTGCTGATCAGCACACACATCCTGAAGGAGGTGTCCGAGATCTGCGGATCCGTCACCATGATACGTGACGGACATGTGATCGCATCGGGTGATGTATCGAACCTCATCCGTGGCATGGGCAGCACTGTGGAGACCATCCTGGAGATCCGCACCCTCAGGCCGTTCACCAAGGAATTGGAGACGGACCTGGGCGGATGCGCCGGGGTGAATGGTGTGGAGAGAATGGGGGACCACTCCGTGAAGGTCATGTTCTCCGGAACCACCGATCAGCAGGCCGACGTCACCAACGCGGTGTTCGCCAGCGGCCTCGGCATCCTTGCGGTGAACGAAAAGGGGGCGACCTGGAATCCCTGTACATGGAGCTCACCAAGGGGGATGAGATACAATGAACATCGGATCGATTCTGAACAGAGTAGAGGACGAGGAGGATAGGAAGGGTACCTGGAAGGGCACCGACTACAACGCCTCGGACGAGGAGGCCCACAGGGATGTGAGGTACAGTGTACCATCCTAGGCGAAACAGACACTAACCGTGTTCATAGTCCAGATGAAGCTGTTCTCCAAGGCCAGATGGACGTTTGTGACGCTGTTCACCGCACTCTTGATCCCGATACTGGTGATCGGAGCGGAGGACACCATCTCGTTCCTGCTCTCATCGTTCTGGTTCACCACCAACTCCAACACATACATCGCGGGACTGCTTGCATTCCTGCCCATGTTCCTGGGCCTGTTCACCTCGATACTCTGCGGTACGCAGATTCCCAGTGAGTTCAAGGACAGGACCGCATATCTGAACATATCACTACCCATCTCGAGAAGCTCGTTCTACATCGGGAAGTACCTGGCAGGACTCCTCCTGTACCTGGGCATATTCATGTTCGCATACGGATCCGCGGTGGCGACGGCCACCATGATGGGATACGGCACAATATTCACCGACCTTCTGGGAGAATCACTGATGGTCACGATCATCGCGGTGTTCGCATACAGTGCAACGGCATTGCATAGGTTCGTTCATGAACAAAGGGTCCTCTTTGATCCCGTTCGCCCTGATGACCGTGGCGATACCGATCATAGTCCTTCTGGTCGGTGTCCTCACCGATTGGTGGGGATTGACCATCTGCCCATGTTCTTGGGCGAGGCCGCATTGGGTCTCCTGGGTGCACGTATCACCGGATCCGCAGGCATGGCAATGATTTCAGAGATGGACCTTACGAACCTTCTGCCGATGGAGATCGTGGGGGTCGTATGGGGCATAGCATTCCTCATCATCGGACTCATCAAGACACAAAGGAGGGAGATGTGATGGACAGAAGATTGTTGGCCGTCATGGTCGTCATGATGTTCGGACTGACCGCTTTCACCATATCTGTGGGAGATACCGATGCAGAACCGAAGACGGAGAACATGAGCGACTACTACATCTCACATGGGACCATCATGTGGGACCCGGACTATGAATCAAGCACCAGTAACAGGTTGTTCTTCAACAGCGGATCGGAGAACCACAAGACCATGATGAAGTACATCGACGACAACGAGACCATCGTCACAAAGGATGATAGAGAGAACCTCAGCGGAGAGGTACACATCTATCTGATGACCACGTACCAGACCACTGATGTCTATGTCTTCGTCAAGAGCGGGGGCAACGTATCCGTCGAAGGAGAGATTGTGAAAGAACCGTTCAACAACGCATTCTTCGTGAAGGCAGGGGACACGTCTCCATAAGGGCCTACAGTGTCAAGAACATGTACGGAGAGGCCTGTACGGCCTCCATCAACGGTACCGATATAGCGGGAACATACACCGAGGTTGCGAACATATCGAAGGAGATTAAGATATCGTTCACTGATGATAATCCAATCTGGATGAAGCATGATTACCAGTCCATGTTCTATGTAGTGGACTATGAGGCCACTGGATACAGCGAACCCAACGGTTCCGCCACATCATTCATCGCAATCTGTGCGGTGATGGCCGTCATCGGACTCGGACTCCTGATCATCGCCTCCATCAAACCCAAATGGTCGAAGTGAACCTGACCTGAAACCGATTCAAAGGCTCCGGTCGCAGTACCGGGGCCACATTCTTCTATCACCACCGATATAGCCCGTCGGAACACGGGTGATATCGATGGAAGACAGTATGTTCAGACGCCTGGAACACAAGACCGCGAAGGATGACGACGTATCCGAGGATGGATCGTCCGTCATCAGGACCGAACCTGCGGAGACCAGGATCACATTCTTCGATGAACCCGAGGAGACATCGATTCACGAACCGGTGATCGAACCCGCCCATGAGGTCATGGTCGATGAACCTCCGAGGAAGCTCGAGAACCGTCTGTCATTCTCCGATGAACCCAAGCCCATCGTCCGGGAACCCGTCACCCATCCCGAGCCCGTCCCGGATGAACCCCATAAGAGGACCGCCATCGAGGTCGTCTTCGGTCCGAACAACCGTAAGAAGCGCAAGGAAGAGGAGCAGAGGGCCCTGGCCGAAGGTAGGGTCATCGAAAGACCCCCCAAGAAGAGTGCTGTCGAGGTGGTGTTCGGACCAAATAACCGCAAGAAGAGGAAGGAGGAGGCTCAGAGGGCCATCGCCGAGGGAAGGACCCCCGAACTCCCTCTGAAGAAGAGCGCAGTGGAGATAGTGTTCGGCCCCAACAACAGGAAGAAACGCAAAGAGGAGGCCGCGAGAGCACTTGCCGAGGGCAGGGTCATCGAACAGCCTCCGAAGAAAACTGCAGTGGAGATCGTATTCGGTCCAAACAACCGTAAGAAGCGCAAGGAAGAGGAGCAAAGGGCCCTGGCCGAAGGCAGGGTCATCGAAAGACCCCCCAAGAAGAGCGCAGTGGAGATAGTCTTCGGACCGAACAACAGGAAGAAGAGGAAGGAGGAGGCGGCACGTCTCGAATCCGAAAGGAGAGAGAAGGAGAAAGAGGACGCCTCCCGCCCCGGGTCCGAGGACAGGGAAGACGAGAGACGTCTTGAGATCTGAGGGATCACTCCCCCATCGTTTTCATCTGAGCCTGTGGTAGACCAACATCGCGACGGATGCCACGACGGCTACCACCGCACCTATGATCACATAGATGTGCAGATTCTGCGAGGATTCCTCGCCGGCCCAATGGGCATAGTACACTGTGGTCTCCGAGACCACCTGATCCTCCACCTTTATGGCCCCGGCATCATCCGAGGGGTCCATGACCGGGTAGGAGAACCACCCGAGGAAGGTGTAACCGTCCCTGACGGGGTCCGCGACCGCAACGGGCTTCCCATTGTACATGACCTCCTGGGATGCCACAGCTGAACCACCCCTGGTGTCGAAGACCACCAGGCACTTGGGATCGTTGGAGCCCCTGGTGCCCTCGAGGATGATGGAATCCATTCCGGTGATGTCCAGTACACCGATCCCGCCCTTGTAGATCTTGCAGACCACAGGTTCCGCACCGGTGGTGGGGGTCACGACGGAGAACGACGAATAACCCTCGGCGTTGCGGATCTCCAACAGGTTCCCGACCTGCCTGAAGTACACACCGTCGGCATCACAGCGGACCACGAACAATCCGTCATCACTGAATGCGGATCCGACATCCACCTTCAGAGCGGAGACCTCGGGGCACATGGAGAACGCAGTGGGGTCCACGGATCCCGTTGTACCGAGATCGACACTGCGAAGTGTGATGCATCCTTCGAACGCATATGCCCCGACGGACTTGCAACCATCGAGGGTGGCCGACTGCAAAGACATGCAGTACCTGAACATGTTCTCCGGGATAGACGTCATATCGACGGCCTTCAGACCTCTCAGTCCCGATGTGTCCATGAACGCACCCTGTGACACGGGGACATCACCGCGGATCGTCAGATCGGACAGGTTCCCCCAACCCTTCTCGGGTTTCACATCCGTCACCTTGCATTCCAGGTTCTTCAGGATGTACGAGGTCTTCAGGGTCGCATCGCCCCTGGAACCCTCATATCCCGTGATGATACAGGTGAAACCAAGGATATCGGTGATCACACCGTTCTCCTCCTTCACCTCCGGATCGGTCTTGACGGTCCAACCGTCGTCGGTCCTGGTGATGTCCTGAAGATCCTTCAGGGTCAGATTCTTCACACCCACAGGAAGGACCTCGTATCCCTTCCCGGCGGTGAACTTCTCGGACACGGTGTAGTATCCGCCATCCATCTTGGGCTCCACCTTCTTCCCATCGAAGGTGAAACTGTTGGGATCCCATCCGGAGTACAGTGTGTACTCCATTCCGAAGACACCCTTGTCAGCCGAGATGCTCTTGAGCTCCTTGACCCCCTGGGTGTAATAGACGATGACCGTCGAGGTCGCACCGCTGAGGGATATCGTGGTGACCGGGTACTTCCCACCGTCCAGGAGGTAGATCCTGTCCGAATAATCGAGATAGATCCTCTTCACCGTGGTGGGGATGTCCATGACTGTGTCCTCCAAGATGTTGGCGGCCATATATATGGAGGTCTCGGAACCTTTGTCCAGACCGTAGATCACATTATCCTTGGATGAGAATGCGGTGTTTGTGGCGTCTACCTCCAGCTTGGCAAGCTTGGAACAACCTTTGAAGGCGGAGTTGTCAAGTGTTGTGACCTTTCCGAGCTTCGCCTCTTCGAGTGCGGTGCATCCGTTGAATGCGGTGGCACCGATTGAGGTCACGTTCTTGAGTGTGACGGACTTCAATGCGACGCACCCATCGAACGCCGAGGCACCGATGGTCTTCGTGGAATCGGCTATTGTGAGAGTGTCGAGTACCTTGCATCCTTTGAACGCGGATGCTCCGATGGATTCGAAGGCTGTGGATTTGGTCATATCGACATTCTTGAGCTTCTCACATCCCTCGAATGCAGACTCGCCGAGGGTCTTCAGTTTGGCCGTGGTCTCGAAGAATGCCAACGCCTTACAACCCTTGAAAGTGGAATTGGCGATGGCGGTGACCTCCGCAGGGAGGGTGAACGCGGTCAGTGCCTCACATGAATTGAATGCGGATGCTCCGATCTCGGTGACCTTTGAACATTCCACTTTGGTGAGTTTCTTACACGAATCGAATGCAGACTCGCCGATCTTCGTCGCTTTGGAGAAAGAGACCGTGGTTAGATCCGAACAACCCTTGAAAGCATTCTTTCCGATCGTGGTGACATTACCTGCACTTTTGACTTCAGTGAGGCTTATACATCCGCTGAAGGCATCATCTGCAATCGAAGTGACACCGTTCAAATCCATGATGGTTTTAATCTCGGTGACACCTTTGAACGCTGTGCCGATCGACGTTATGGATGATTTCAAGATCTTCAGATTAAAATCCTTGACCGTACTCTTGAAAGTGGGAAGTGTGGCATTACTGATCTTTCCACTACTACCGTAAGCTTCTTTCAGAGACCAGGTGGAGAATGCATCGATCGTACCTGTACTTGTGATTTCAAGCACATTGTCGCTCAAAGTGAACTTCCATTCAGCACAAGCCGATGTGGTTCCACAGTACCCTGTATAGTATGTGACCGTCTCCGTTTCAGTTGCCGATGAATTCCCACCAGTTGTTGATGTGTTGTCTGCATCCGACTCCATCATCGGAACGGCGGCCAACGCAACGGCCAGGACCGCCAGGACGGCGATCAGACGTCTGTCCATGTCACTCCACCTCCCTTATGCTGGTGAGCAGGTCCGCGGTGTTCCCAGCCCTTATGGTGAGTATCACCGCTCCCAGGTCCGTGATCATCTCGCGTGTGTCCTCGGCCTCGGTCATGGGCTGCTTGCCCAAGGGCATGGCGGAGGATACGATGATCCCGGGATCGTTCATGCCCCCGACCCTTATCGTAACCCAGTCGCGGGTCCTGTAGGACATCACATAGAGGAACGTCCCCAGGACTATCAGGACCGCTCCGATGACCGCACCGGCCTTCACCAGGGGGACGACCGCATCATCCAACAACAGATCCGACGGTTCCGAGAACGGTTTCTTGGCGGCGACATCCGCTGCGGCACGCTCCGTTATCGCGAGCTTCCCATCGTTCCAACCCTCCATGTATCTGTCCGAAGGGTCGTCGGCGATGTCCACGGTATATCCCCTAGGGATCGTGTTCTCTATGTCACCGACCTGTATCCCCGAGATGTAGGCCAGATAGTTCCAATACAGGACGCTGTCGTTCCAACCGTCCACATAATCTCCGGACTTGTCGGCCACATCCGTCCCCACAGCGTATGCGTAAGGTGCGGCCATCACCAGGACCCCGACGATGACCATCAGCAACGGTACCGTCGACCTCCTGCCGAACTTGGATATCAGTCCCGACAGGGACGTTATGTCCGAGATACGGACCTCCCTGTGGTATGAGACGGTATCACCGTCCCCCGCATGGCATATGAGCCTCCTGTCGGTGACCGTGACGGTCCCCTCCTCCCCGGCGGAACGTTTGGGGATCACGATCCCGCCGATGGTCGCGCACCTGCCACGGACCGCGCATCTGTACCTGCGGACGACGACCTCGCCGTCGGTCAGTTTCAGATCCGTGAACATCCCCTCACTCCGAGGATGTCCACTTGGAGATGCATCCGTCGCCGTTGGTCTGGAGGTCCATGATGAGGGCACCGATCTCGGACGCCATGACCTTGAACTCGGCCGTGGGGACCATGTAGAATGCGAGTGCACGCTCATCGTCCTCGCTGATGCCGGCGACACGTATGCCCGTCTCGGTCCCGACGGTGTTGACCCTCATGAGGACCAGATCGTGTCCGCTCATGAATGAGAGCACCATGAACACCGCTCCGACCAGGAGGATGACCGCACCGGGGATGATGTACATCATATCGGTGCCGTTGACCAGCCCCATCAGCAGGGGGATCAGACCGATGACCATCAGTGCGATGGGACCTGCCAGGGATGTCTTGGAGGATGCCTTCACGAACTCGGTCGAACAGACCTTGTCCACGAACGCCTCCTGTAGGTGCATGGGCGGGGAATCGGAGCCTTTGCTGGCGTTCTTCCCCTCTGCGTAGTATATCACCCTTTTATTGGTGACGACGACGACCCCGTCAGTGTTCGGCTTCCTGCCTATGGACACGACGGAGTCCAAAGTCCTGTCGGAGGAGCCGTAGTCCGCGCTGACGCAACGGTACTTGCGGATGACCTGCTCCCCGTCCGCTAGAAGAATCGACATCTGTATCAGTCGGTGTATGACGACGGGGATTAAAATATGTTGAAAGTGGGCGGGACGGCGGACCTGTGACCCATGTGGGCGGTTATATCCGCCGATCCATGCCCGTTCACTGCCTGATGGCCGATGCGAGGGAATCCACGGGAACCAGTGTCTGGTCGCCGGTGGTCATGTCCCTGAGCGTGACCGACCCATCGGCCAGTTCCTTGGCGCCCACGATGACCGCGTACCTCGCCCTGATCGATGAGGCGTACTTGAGCGCCTTGGCCATCTTGCGACCCATGATGTCCACATCTGCGGAGATGCCCTGTGCACGGAGTCCGGCCACGATCTCGGCGGCCTTCAGCCTGACATCGTCGGAAACGGAGAGGACATAGGCATCGATGCCCTTGGGCTCGTAGACCTGTCCCTCCTTCTCCATCGCCAGGAGGATCCTGTCGAATCCGATGGCGAATCCGGTGGAGAACACCTTCTCCCCTCCGAACAGCTCGGACAGTGTGTAGGAACCACCTCCGCAGATCTGCTTCTCCGCACCGAGGGAGGGTGCCTCGGCCTCGAAGACCATCCCCGTGTAGTAATCCAATCCGCGGACGACACCCAGATCGATCTCCACATCGGTGACCCCCATAGCGTTCAGATAGGAAACGACCTGCCTGAGCCAGTCGCCGGCCTCCCCGGGGACCCTGTCCAGGACCTCGGTCCCGCCCACGGTCTCGGTAAGTGAGAAGATGTCGTCGATGGCATCGGAGTCCACGTTCATATCCTCCAACAGGGGTCTCGCCTCGTCGTAGAGCTTCTTGTCCAGCTTCTGGAGGACCTCTGCCGCCCTCTCTTTGGGGACGCCCGCATCCGCGATCTTCTGTCTAAGGACACCGATGTGTCCGATCCTGATCTTGTACTCCCTGAGGCCGAGGGACCTGATCATGGCCGCGGCCATAGAGATGACCTCCGCATCGGTCTCGGGTGTGGCGCTGCCGATGAGCTCGGCACCGAACTGGAAGAACTCCCTGTACCTACCGCTCTGGGGCCTCTCGTACCTGAAGCACTGGCCGAAATAGAATATCTTGATGGGCTTGGGGTCGTTGCTCATGCCGTTGACGAACATCCTGATGGCGGGTGCCGTCATCTCGGGACGGAGCGCGATCTCCCTGTCGCCCTTGTCCTTGAAGGCGTAGAGCTCTTTGAGCACGTTCGGTCCGGAACGGAGGATGAAGAGCTCCGCATCCTCGAAGATGGGCGTCTCCACCTCCCTGAATCCGAAGGTTCCGGCGGTATGCCTGAGCTTGTTCTCATAGAACCTGCGTTTCTCCATCTCATCGGGAAGGAAGTCCCTTGTACCGCGAGGACACTGTATCATACGGTTCGCATCTGCATTCCGCATTTATAGTTCTCTGTCAGGACGGATTGCATCGGGACACGGTGATGATGCGCCCATCGGAACGGTCATATGTCCAGGTCGAAACCGAAATCCAACCTGTCCTCCACGAAGGACCTCATGAGCAGGTGGTCGGGGACGTACGCATCGAACTTCCCGAACCTGAGCCTGTCGTTGTCGGCTATGAGCGTGAAACGGTCACCGTCCTCCAGGAACGCCTCCACACCCGAGATGATCTCATCCTCGGTGATGTCACCGTGGACATCTATGTAGTGTGGGGAGAACACACCCATGGACCTGACACCGTCCAATGTGCGGATTATCCTCCTGAGGGTGTCGAACTGCACCGTACCCAACCATGGGTGGATCCTGATCGTTCCGTCATCGGTCTCCGTCATCAGGGATGTCACACCGAAGGACCTGGCCGCACCCCTACACTCCTCCAACCTCTCCCGGGCGGCATCGTCGAGGAAACCGTACTGCTCGTCGGACCTGAGGATGTCCAGCATCCTCCTGACCACCACTGTGTCGATGGGCGGGGTCCCGGACCTCCAGGGGTTGCATGCGGTGCCGTCGGATTCCCTGACCTCCACGGTCATCTCCCTGACCTTGATCCCGGTGACCTCCCAGACACGTCCTGCCAACTGGATCGGGTCCCCCTCCTCGGGCATGTCCTGGATGGAACCAATGACCTTTCCGTCGCAGACGACCTCGATCTCCTTCTTGACGGTGAACACCGAACAGAAATCCCTGTGGAACACCGCCCTCTCACCCTTGGGGCCTATGAGCAATGTACCGTCGGACATCCTCTCCAGGTGACCTATGGACACCATATGCCTCAGGAGGGCCCTATAATCGTCCTTGGTGATGTTCCTGAAGGGGTGCATCGACAGCACATCGGACACGAGCATGGAGAACCTGACACCCGCACCCGACCTCATGTACTCCATGGTCTGATGATAGAGGAGTCCGTACGGCAGGGAAGGTGCCCTTGGGGACTCCGTCCATCCCTCGCCCACGGACAGCTGGACCATGGCCACAGCTTTGACCAGGTCCATGTTGATGCCCTCTATATCGGTCCACCACCTCTCGGGGTCCTCCAGACATATGACGGTCATGACCTGGCTTCCGCCGCGCCTTCCCGACCTACCCATCCTCTGGATGAGGCTCGAACATGTGTACGGGGGTTCGATCTGGACGACGGAATCCAATCCACCGACATCGATACCGAGTTCCAACGTGACGGTGGCGACCACCGCGGACCTCTTGGACGGGTCCCGGAGTGCATCCTCGGCGATCTTCCTGTACTCCTTGGATATGCTCCCATGATGGACATGGATGAAATCCCCGTCACCGTACACCTCCCCCACCTTCCTGAGTGACCTTCCGACGGTCTCGGCATCGGACCTGCTGTTGACGAATATGATGCAGTTCCTATCCCTGATCAGATTGTAGACGTCCTTGTAGTAACGGGTTATGGCCCTCTTCCTCTCGGTGACGTCGTTCTCGGGTCCCGGGATCATGTGGTACCTGATGTCCACGACCCTGTCCCCGGACCTGGGGTCGCACACCACCTGCGTCCTCCTCCCCGTGTCCGCGGTGAGCCAATCCGCCGCGGCACCGATGTCGGCTATGGTCGCGGACAGACCGATCCTTCTGGGCTCGCATCCCGCGAGGACCTCCAACCTCTGGAGACAGCAGAGGAGCTGCAGACCCCTCTCGGAGTTCATGAAGGCATGGACCTCGTCGATCACCACGAACCTCAGCCCGGAGAACAGCCTCCCGACCCTCTGAGGATCGTCGGCGATGAGGTTCTGAAGAGATTCGGGGGTGATCTGCAATATGCCTGAGGGGAACTCCAGCAATGCGTCCTTCTTGGTCTTAGAGGATTCACCGTGCCACCCGGTGATGTTGATGTAGGAATCCTTGAGAAGCGGCTCCATCCTCCCGAACTGGTCGTCGATCAGGGCCTTCAGCGGACCGATGTAGATGGCACCTATGCTCTCGGAGGGGTTGTTGTACAGTGATGATATCACCGGGAACATCGCGGCCTCGGTCTTACCGCTGGATGTGCCCGCGGATATGAGTATGTGGTCGTCGGAGCCCTTGAAGATGTCGAACGCACGGGTCTGGATGTCCCTGAAGGACCCCCATCTGCTGTTGTGGATGTACTCCTTCAGGAACCACGGCAGATCGTTGAAATGGTCTGTCATATGTCCAGGTCTTCGATGATGTCGTCATCGGGATTGTGGTCCGCGGTGACCCTGCGTCCTGATATCATGTCGGAGAACTTGGTGTCGGGGTTCTGATGCATCGTGTCCAACAGACTGATCAAATCCCTGGTGATCTCCCTGGGGGTGACCATGGTTGTGGATATCACACTTCCCAGAACGGCCTTGAGGTAATCCTCGAGCATGCCGTCGTCGATTCCCGACGAATAACCGTACCTCTGCTCGTGAAGGTCCCTGATGGTCTTGAGCAGGACGAAGATCTCCTCGTTGGTGAGGGGCCTGAGATTGATGACGGGCCCGAGGTAGTTGTCGTATCCGTTCTCGAACCTTCCCGACACCAGCCTGGACCTGAGGGCCTCGTAGCTGTACAATCCCCTGTTGGGGTCCTCGATGAACTCGGGGGTCCCGCAGACGTACATGGACAGGTGGGATGATTTCCCCTGCATGATATCGTTGAACATTGTCAGAAGGCGCTCGTAGTTGTTGGAACGTGATGCCTTGTTCTGGAGTTTGTACAGGACGACCGCCTCGTCGATGAAGACCACGAGTCCCCTGTACCCCAGTTTGGTGGAGAGCTCTGCCCAGAGTTTGATGAAATCGTACCAGCTGCTGTCATCGATCAACGCGTTGATCCCCAGGTTCTTCCTGACCTCGATCTTCAGCTCGCACTCGCCCTTCATCCAGGACAGCGCGAAGATGTCGTCCTTGCCACCCCTGTAGTCCCCGCAATAGGCGATGACGGCCCTGATGAAGTCCTGATAGCCCTGCATGCAGTTCATGGATGAGGTGACCGACCTGATCCTCTTAGCGAGGTCGTCGTTGGTGACCTCGTCTGTGGGGATGCCCCTCTCGTCGGAGATCGCATCCACCATGTCCTGGACCCAGGCCTGGAGCATGGGCTCCATGGCGCCCCCTTCGGGCCTGGTGCGGATGGCGGTGTTCTTCACAAGCTCCCTGTAGGTGTTGAGTCCCTCCTTCTTGGACCCGGTGAGCCTCCTGTTGATGGCTAGGTCCGCATCCATGACGACGAATCCCTTGTCCATGGCGTAGTTGCGGACCATCTGCGTCATGAAGCTCTTACCGTTACCGAACCTTCCGGAGATGAACCTGAATGCCCCTCCGCCCGCAGCGGTGTCCTCAAGGTCGTTGACGAACGTCTCCGTCTCCTTCTTCCTGCCCACCGCTATGTACTCCAGTCCGCGTCTCGGGACGACACCCGAGGACAGAGCGTTCATAAGTGTTGTGAGGGTTCTCTTGGGGACTGTCACGGCCATTATAGGATTCTCCCGATATCGTCCGGATAATCATCCACTATAATGCCGTTTTCCACGACCATATCCCCGATGATGTCCACCGCATTCCCGTTCACGGACCCCTCGTTCAGAAGGAAGCGGACGAGGAGGAATGGACAGGCCCATGCCCGGCGCCTTCCAGAACCCGCGCACTCATAAGGGACATCGCCCCCGGTGGACGAGGATCTGCCTATGGGAGTCGGACTTTGACTTGGAGGAATCGAAATATCTGAATAACCTTTACATGTGAACACGGACGGATGGTGCCTCACCGTGTTATATGCTGTCCGCAACCTGAGGATACATCGGGGGGACGGTGATGGCATCGGATGACACCCCGGGGTCCCACCTCCGTGGGA
>CAZCMJ010000002.1:0-8958 GCA_964499845.1 uncultured Methanomassiliicoccales archaeon | reverse complement strand
ATCGGGGGGACGGTGATGGCATCGGATGACACCCCGGGGTCCCACCTCCGTGGGACATCGCCCCCGGTGGACGAGGATCTGCCTATGGGAGTCGGACTTTAACTTGGAGGAATCGGAATATCTGAATAACCTTTACATGTGAACACGGACGGATGGTGCCTCACCGTGTTATATGCTGTCCGCAACCTGAGGATACATCGGGGGGACGGTGATGGCATCGGATGACACCCCGGGGTCCCACCTCCGTGGGATAACACCCTTTTTAATAATAGAGGGATTACCGAGGGTCGATAGGACCCAATGGTCCGGATAATTGCAACCACCCTTCCAGTAAGCGGGGATTCCCAATGGATAAGAAGATTGTCGATGTAAACGAACTGCACGTTGAAGATGTACCCTTCGTGGGCGGAAAGGGGGCCAACCTCGGAGAGCTCACCAACGCAGGGTTCCCTGTACCCGAGGCCTTCGTACTCACAACCGTCGCCTACGACTACTTCATCGAGGAGAGCAAGATCTTCGAGAGCATCGAGAAGGAACTCGAGGGCATCGACAGGAACTCCGACGACAGCCTCACCGCCGCATCCGACAGGATCAGGCAGCTGTTCGAGGAGTGCGAGATCCCCGCGGACCTCAAGAAGGAGATCAGGTCCAGATACAACCTCCTGTTCCCCAAGGGTAAGACGGGATTCGTCGCCGTCAGGTCCAGCGCCACCGCAGAGGACCTCCCCGACGCCAGTTTCGCCGGACAGCAGGAGACCTACCTCAACGTGAAGGACGAGGACGACCTCTACGACAAGATCAGGAAATGCTGGTCATCCCTCTTCACCGCCCGTGCCATCGCATACCGCGAGAAACAGGGCTACTCCCACAGCGAGGTCAAACTCGCGGTGGTCGTCCAGAGGATGGTCAACTCCGAGTTCTCCGGGATCATGTTCACCGTGGACCCCAACAGCGGGGCCAAACAGATCGTCATCGAGGCCGGATACGGTCTCGGAGAGGCCATCGTCGGAGGAGAGGTCACCCCCGACACCTACGTGGTCGACAAGCAGAAGATGGAGGTCGTCAAGAAGAGGATCTCCACCCAGACCTGGAAGTACGTCCGCGGACCCAACGGCGGATGCGAGAAGCAGGACATCCCCGGAGAGATGGTGAAGGCCCAGAAGATCCCCGACGAGAGGATCCAGGAGGTCGCCGAGATCGGACGCCAGATCGAGATCCACTACGAGAAGCCCATGGACATGGAGTGGTGCGTCGAGGACGACAAGGCCTACATCGTCCAGGCCAGACCCATCACCGCCACAGGCAACTCCGCCACCAATGAATCCGTGGGAACGGACATCTCCAGCGATGCCATCGTCACCAGCGGACTCGGTGCCAGTCCCGGACTCGCAACCGGTAAGGTCATCATCTACGACACCAACATGAGCCTCGACACCATCAAGGAGGGCGACATCCTGGTGACCAAGATGACCATGCCCGACATGGTCCCCGCCATGAGCAGGGCCGCAGGTATCGTCACCGACGAGGGAGGGATGACCTGCCACGCCGCGATCATCTCCAGGGAACTCGGAACCCCCTGCGTCGTCGGAACCGGCAACGCCACCGAGATCCTGAAGGACGGAATGGACGTCACTGTGGACGGAACAACCGGTACCGTCTACAAAGGCATCATCGCCAGGAAGAGCGAGGCCGCACAGCAGACCTCGTCTGCGGCATGCGCCTGTGCCGAATACGTCCCCATCACCGGTACCAAGGTCATGGTCAACATGTCCATGCCCGCCAAGGCCGAGGAGGTCGCCAAACTCCAGTGCGACGGTGTCGGACTCATGAGGTCCGAGTTCCTCTTCACCAACTACATCGGCGAGCACCCCTGCGCCGTCATCGAGGACGGTAGGGCCCAGGAGCTCATCGACAAACTCGCGGACGGCATCTCCAAGGTCGCAAGGGCGTTCTACCCCAGACCCGTCGTCCTCAGGACATCCGACTTCAAGACCAACGAGTACCACGACATGAAGGGCGGAGCGGACTACGAGCCCAACGAAGACAACCCCATGATCGGATGGAGGGGATGTTCCAGGTACGTCTCAGAGAACTACCGCGAGGCGTTCATGTGCGAGCTCAAGGCCATCAAGAAGGTCAGGGACGAACTGGGATTCAAGAACCTCAACATGATGCTGCCCTTCGTCAGGACCATCGAGGAGGTCGAGCAGATCACCGAGATGATGAGATCCGTCGGACTCAGGAGAGGCAAGGACTTCAAGCTGTACTTCATGGCCGAGATTCCCGTGAACATCTTCATGGCCGATGAGTTCTGCAAGTACTGCGACGCATTCTCCATCGGATCCAACGACCTGACGCAGCTCACCATGGGATGCGACAGGGATTCAGACATCCTCGGACACATGGGATACTTCGACGAGAGGAACGAGGGAGTGAAGAGGGCCATCGCACAGCTAATCAAGGTCGCCCACGAGAACGGCAAGTTCGTCAGCATCTGCGGACAGGGACCCTCCGTGTACCCCGAGTTCACCGAGTTCCTGGTGGAGCAGGGTATCGACTGCATCTCCCTGAACCCCGACACGTTCAACAAGACCAAGAGGATCATCGCGTCCGCAGAGCAGAAGATCATGCTCAGGGACCTGAGGAACCTCAGGAACAAACTCTGATCCAACCAGGGGCGGAGGACCTCTCCGTCCCCACCTTATCTCCACTTTTTCTCAAAGCGATCCGATGACCGGTTCGCCACGGTCGAAGAGCACCGACCCGTCGCATTCCGCATTCTCCACTGCCTTATCGATATACCCCGACACGGAGAACACGCAGTGAGCGATTCTGTACCCTTTGAATGATCCCATCTCCTCATCCCTTCCGATGAACTCTATGGAAACCTGAGTATCACAGTATACATGAAATATCGATGTATCGACAGAATAGACACGGAAATAAGATGTTGTGGAGGTCTGTACATCCTGGAAGGGATCCCTCCGGAACCCGCCCGGAGGGTTGATGATGGACTCTCACTCAGAATCCATCAATCTCTGGTTTATGGCGGAGGCCTCCTCACTGGGGAGCAACATGGTGGTGACCTCCATGAACGGGTGCTTCGCACCCTCGATGATCGTCATATCATCCAACGACCTGAGTCCCCATCTCTCGGCGGTCTTCTCCAACCCGAACTTCACGTCGTAATCATTGGGGACCAGGACGATTGCCTTGAACGTCTTCATGCCCATCCTCTTGGCGGCCATGATCCTGTGGTGTCCGTCGACGACGATGTACCCATTGCGCCTCTCCACCACGATCAGGGGTTCGTTCAGACCCCTCTTGATCTCATACTGCCTCCCGATGAGCTCGTCCATGTAGACCTCCTTCTGGGTCGGGATGATCCTCTCGATGGGGATCTCCTTGTTGACGACCTTCATCCTGACACCGTTCTGCTGCTCCAGGAAATTCTTGACGGACATGACCTTCCCGGGACGGGACTTCTCGATCTGAGACCTGACGATATCGATATTGGAGATGATGCCCACGATCTTCTTGTCCTCATCCACCACCGGCAGATTCCTCAGACCATATCTGAAAAGGATACGGGTGGCATCCTCGGTGGACATGGACGGGATGGCGCAGAGGGTTCCGCGTTTCATGACCGTGCGGATCTTCGCATCGGGCTTGTCGATATGGCGGAGAAGCTCCTTGGCTGTGACGAACCCCAGAAGATAGCCGTTCTCCACTATGGGGAACCCGTGGAAACTGGATGCGATTATCTGCTGCCTGACCTCTTCAACGGTCATGTTGGGACCGACGGTCTGCACATTGCGGACCATGTACTCGCCCACTGTCGATTCTGGCATGGTGGATGGATAGCCTGAAAGAATATTTTAATACCTGTACGGGGGATATGAGGTTAAACAGAAAGGTGGGACGGAGAATGTCACAGGGGGTCGAACTGTGACAGGCTGTTACGCAAGGGTTTACAGCAGGATCCCAATCAGGATCGAGATCAAGCCGAGTGCCGATGTCAACAGTGAACAGATCTCTATTGCCAGGCGGATGGCACTATCCCTCCTGGAGTCATCATCATGTCCTTTCATGGTGACGATCCTCTGACGGGCCAATTGCCGTCGGTCCGTCAGACCTTGATCGGACCCGGTATCATAAAGGAGACTGGGCACTCTAAGCTTTTTAGATGACATTCACACCCATGCGAGGATTCAAGTGGACCGTACGCATCGGGGTACCCAGAGGAATCAAAATGGGAAGCCCTTTGCTCACAGAGGAATCCATCCAGGAGGAGACCAAACTCCAGGACACTCTCAGGAACATCAAACATGTGATCATCGTGATGAGCGGAAAGGGAGGGGTCGGTAAGAGCACCGTATCCTCCAATCTGGCCGCAGCACTGTCCATGAAGGGATACCAGACCGGTATCATGGACATCGACATCACCGGACCCAACATCCCCAAGATGTTCGGCGTCGAGGATGAGCAGCTCACAGTCAACGAGCAGAGGCAGCTCGTGCCCGTGACCGTGCCCCCATCCCTCAAGATCATGTCCATGGCCTTCCTCCTGCCCGAGAAGGATGCACCGGTCATGTGGCGCGGACCCGTCAAGATGGGTGCCATCAAACAGTTCATCGAGGATGTGTGCTGGGGCGACCTGGACTATCTCGTCGTGGATATGCCCCCAGGGACCGGGGACGAGGCACTGTCCATCGTCCAGCTGATCCCCAAGGCGGACGGAATGGTCATCGTCACCACACCCCAGGACGTCGCACTCCTTGACAGCAGGAAATCCCTGGTGTTCGGAGCCGAGACCCACATCCCCATCATCGGTATCGTGGAGAACATGAGCGGATTCGTCTGCCCCCACTGCGGAGAGGTCACCAACATCTTCAAGTCCGGAGGGGGAGAGGCCACCGCCAAGGACATGAACGTCCAGTTCCTCGGACGCGTGCCCATCGAGCCCGGCATCGTGGAGTCCGGGGACAGCGGTATGCCCGTGGTCCTGAAATACCCCGAGTCGGCCTCCGCCAAGGCCTTCGAGGGCATCATCGACAGGATCGTCAAGACGGTCGATCACTGATGAGGATAATAGTGGTCTCCGAAGGGGAGTCCCTGGACTCCTATGTGGCCGATGACTTCGGCCACGCACCCTTCTTCCTGCTGGTGGACTCTGACACATTGGACTACCATGTGATCGTGAACGAGTTCGCAGATGCACCCGAGGGTGCCGGGATCGCCGTGGCCAACGCCATCGTCTCACTGAAGGTAGATGCGGTCATCACAGGCGGTATCGGCACACATGGGATCAGGATCCTCCAGGATGCCGGAATCCACGTCTCCTACGATGAGGAGGGGATGGTGGAACAGTGCATCACCGACTTCATGAGAAGGATGGAGCACAGGAAGAGATTCGAGGGACAACCGTCGCAGCGACGGTGATATCACAAAACATCACATGGTTAGGGGTTCCGACCCCTATCCCATCTTTTCTCAATCTTCGGAACGGCGGTGTTGGATCAGCTCCATCACCGAATCCGCGACGGACAGTACCGGGACGAGCAACAGGATGTACCCGTAGCTGTCGATGTCCACATCCAGAGATATCCTGTCGAGATACGTTCCGGACACATCGTCCACCACAACATCATGCAGCGAATAGGATATCTCACCGGTGACGAACACTATCGCAACCGCGAGGTATGCCGCAGACAGCAACCTGACGGCGAGCCTGACCTTCGAACCAGGATGTATGGAACCGTACACGAAGGCGAAGACCACCAAGGGGATCAACGGAATGAGATATTGGAACGACTCCGAGACCACCCCGATGAGGTCCACATCGTAACCGACGGCACCCCCGAACATACGGGCGGCGATGAGACACATCACCATGAGGGCAGTGTACACCATAAAGAGCTTCAGTACCGTGATGGCGACCTCGCGGACCCCCGAACGGATATCAGAACCTACGGACGACATCCAACACCTCCCCTATCGTGCGCACCTGGCCCCTGTCCAGAGTCGCCCCGTCGACCTGCATGCATTCCGAGTCGGATATCCTCTGGAAGACACCATCCAATCCCGAATCGCTGTGGGCGGACACCGTCAACAACCCCTCATCCGCGGTCACCGACAGGGTGGCACTCTCCCCTCCGCCGGAGACGGCGATGAGGATGTCCTCATCCGGCAGGATCCAATCCGCCAGACCGTCGGCCTCCAACGTCCATGTTTCCGTATCATCCATGACGACGTCCCATGACAGGACCTCCCCGTCTGCGGTCATGGGCACCTCCACCACCGCCTCGGTGGAGAAGGATGCGAGGCCCAGCAGGTACGAACAGGATGCGGTGATCCTGAACTCCAACGGTTTCCCGTCGACCGTCAGCACATCATCAGCCATCAGCAGCATCGACAGGACGGGGATGCTCCTGTGAACATCAACCGAGGTGGTGTCATGTGCATACAGGGTGAGATCGGAAAGATCGAGGACCGTGGCATAGGAACCGCGGGAGGGATCGGTCATGACCACCTTCACATCGAGATCGTCCATATCGTAGTTCATGTTGGAACGGACCTCCAGCGTTCCGTCGAGCATGAGACCCAGTCCGCTCCACTCCACAGAGAGTGAATCGGTCCCGTCGACCTCCATCCAAGCTCCGGGTACCGCCAATGCGCAGGCCACCGAGATGATGCATATCGCGACGACCGCCGTTGAGACGACCGCGATCCCCTTCCTTATATCCTCGATCCTCATGGTTGTATGACCCCCGGCCGGAGCCGGGGTAATTGGTTTATCAGTGGGTCCTGGACCTGACCAGGGCCACGATCGCGATCACAACCACAACGGCGACTGCCGCTGCGATGTAGATCATGGTGTTTCCGTCCTCGGTTGTCTGAGGCATCGTCTCGATGCCGACCTCTCCGATCATGTAGAAGGAGAAGTGATCGGTCACGAATGAAACGGTGTTGGTGGCCGCATCGTACTCGGTGATCATCGAATGCAACCTACCATCATCATCCACATAGTAGACGATGATGTTGTCCGGATCCTGACCATCCTTTAGGATGTACGGAACGGTGACGGTGACATCCCCTCCCAGCTCATGGACGGAATCCTCTCCGACTGTGGCCTTCAGCTGGAACACGGGGTTGTCTCCGACCATGTTCTGCTGTGTGGGGTTGAGTCCGGCCTTGGATGCCTTTCCGATGGAGACATTGACGTCCTTTCCGGAGGAGGCCAGTGTCTTGGATGCGGAAGGCGAGACCGAGACGGTCCCCACATCCCCTGCGAGCTTCATGTCGGCCCCGGCATCGGCGATGGTCTTCAGGTCGTCACTGGAGATGGTCAGGTCGGCCTTCTCCGGAGTGTACTCAGAGGTGGCGATGGTGACGGTCATGTCCACATCGCCTCCGGCGGCCTCGGCGACCTCCTGCATCTGCTTCAGGGCACCCTCGATCGCATCCTTGTCCACGGTGATCGAACCGTATTCGGATGAGGATGCGATAGTGGTCTCGGATTCGGATGTGACCTTGCCCTGGGAGTCGGTGGTGACCTTGGCGGTTGTCGACACCTGGCCGTCCTTGGACTCGGCCCTGACCTCGGTGGTTGATTCCCTGAGGTTTCCGGCACCGTCTGCGGATGTGGTCTTGACGGTCTCGATCTTCGTTCCGGCATCGGTCATGGTGGACTCGGTCTCCTTTGTGGTGGATCCCTTGAGCTCCCCGTTCCTATCGAAGATCTCCTCCCTCACGGTGGAACCATTCTCCTTCTTCTCTGTCTTGGTGACCTTGGAACTTCCATCGGAGTCCTTCTCCACGAGTGTGGATGAACCGTCCTTCCTCTCGGTCAGTGTTGAACTGGTTCCATCGGGGTTGTCGGTCTTGGTGGATGTGGTTCCATCCTTGGACGTGGTCGTCGTGGTGACGGTTCCGTCCGTCTTGATGGTTGTCGATATGGTGTTACCGTTCCTGTCGGTGGTCGTTGTGGTCTTGTTGCCCTCGTCATCGACGGTGGTGTTCCCTCCTGAAGATGGCCCGCTGGGGGTTGTGCCTCCGGATGAGCCTCCGCTCGAGGATCCTCCGGATCCACCCGACGAACCTCCTGAGGATCCCCCTCCAGGAGAAGAAATGCGGACCATATCAGCGGTGAACGTGACGTTACCCACGACAGTATAGGTGTTGCCTTGGATCTTCACCCCGTCAACGGTCCATCCATTGAATCTATATCCATCTGCAGGATCCACAATGGGAAGAACCATTTGCGTGCTCTCGAAAACACGGATTGTTGTGTTTCCATCTATTGACCCTCTGTTGTCAGGGATTTCAAAGGTGACATCATACCTAAGTTTTGTTGGAACATATCCTGCAGTCAACGTTATGTCCTCACTCCAGACATAAATATTCTCGACAATTTTGTGGTTGGATATCCACCCGACGAACCGATATCCATCTTTAGAACTTGGGGTTGGAAGATCTTGATAATATCCTTGGTACATGTCAACAATCACAGAGGGGTCGGACTCCAAATCCCCCTTGGAATCGTCATTGACATATGTGATCGTTACAGTTTTAACTGACACATCATAGTCGATGAATGTTTCTCTTTGTCCCTCATTGAGAGAAACTATGATCGAATCACCATAGTAATTTTCATAGAATTGTGGAATGATCGTATGTTCTTTAGGGGAGAGGATCAGCTGATAATACTGCCCACCATTTACCTCTTCAGTACTAGCCCCTTGAGGGGCACTTCCATCAACCTTAAAATGTGAACTTATGCCCTCTGATCTTTTGATGTATACAACACATCCCGAGAACCGACCTCCGGTCGATGGGATCTCGGATCCTTCAGAGGGATTGAGATCGCCCTCTTCAATTGAAGATGTGTCCCCTGACCACGAATCATATCCGACGACTTTGAAGTTCTTCAATCCAATAATACCAGGGACACTATCC
>CAZCMJ010000001.1:0-68894 GCA_964499845.1 uncultured Methanomassiliicoccales archaeon | reverse complement strand
CCCTTTAGTTCCAAAGAGAGAGGGAACCTAAACATCTTAAGCAGGGGAGGGAAAACAACTCCCCTGCAACCCTTCTTCCTTCTGATACCCATCCGGAAATCATGGATCCGACGAATCAGGAACCCTGTAGATAACACCCACAGGAAGAATGATCCTGCGATGATGGACCACTTCACGAACACCGGGAAGGATCCACAGAAACCGGAACACAAGGTGGTGCCTGGGGGACCTCCTATTGGATCATCAGAGATAGGATGTGCCTGGGAAACTGCCCGAATACACCTGCACCGAAGACGGGGAATGGTCAATCCCCACGGAGAGGAATGATGCGTCCCGCACATACCTCGCCATCGATAATCCAGACCGCATCATCGGCCATTTCGCAGTGGGCCTGAGATGTTCGAGGATAATGAACAGTATCCCCACCTCCGACAAACTGACCAGGGAACTGAACATCGACAAAAGGACAGGAAAAGTACAGATGTACCTCATCGGGGACGGACCTGTTCTGACAACTCCGTATCGAGTTTGAGATCCGCCCCAATGGATGATGCGGAGGACGTCATCGAACGGATCCACCCACATCAGAAAATGACTCAACGAGGGATCGGAACCATATGATCATATCGATCAACTGGATACCGAGACGGTTCATTCCGGGAACACAGGCTCCGAGAACTCCTCCAGATCGGTGGAGTAACGCCACATGCGCGGATAGTGTCCCTGTTCCATGAACACCCTCTCGGTGTCCACGGCCTTCCCCTGTGATGTGGCCATCACCTTGGATGTGGACATGGCCATACGTCCCAACGCGATCAGTTCCCCACGTGCCGTCATCATCGCCACAAGGGCGTTCTTCCTGATGTCCTCATCCAACATATGGATCCCCTGGACGTTCAGATCGGCACCATGGCACACCGCATCCACCGCTGTGGCTTTGACGACCACCTTCGGAAGGGGCTCCACCAACACCTCCATGGGGAGGATCATGCTCCTGAGCCAATCCTCACGGCCGTACTGCTGCCAGAACACATAGGCATCCCTCAGGTCCTGCAGACTCACGGCACGGGATTCGGTCATCTTCCCGGAACGGGAACGCCTCAGCTCCACCATATGGGCGCCGCACCCCAGGATATCGCCTATGTCCACACACAACGAACGTGCGTAGGTGCCTGCATCACAGGATATCCTGAACAGGATGTCCCTTCCGCGTATGTCCAAAACCTCCAGCTCCTTCACCGTGCGTATGCGGACCTGACGTTTCACAGCCGACCTCACAGGGGGCAGCTGATAGATCTTCCCGACGAAACGGGACATGACCTCACGTACCCTCTTTTCGGGACGGTCGTCATGAAGGTGCATCAGGCAGATGTACTCCTTGTCGGAGGAGAGAACGATGTCGGTCAAACGGACGGCCTTGCCGGTCGTCAACGGGAGCACCCCGCTGACATAAGGGTCCAAGGTCCCGCCGTGACCCATCTTGTCGAGCTTCAGTGCATCCCTGGCCCAGGCCGTGGCCTGGTGGGATGTGGGGCCGGAGGGTTTGTCGAGGATGATCACACCTCCCCTCAGAAGCTCTCCGACCGAACGGTCGGAGGGGCGTCTGCCCCATTTGTCAGGTATCGTGTCCGGATCCCTGACGATCAAAATGCAACACCCAACGCGTCAAGTATGGTTTCCAGGACCTGGTCCGGGTCCAACTCGTCGGTGTTGATGACGAGGTCGTACACACTCCTGTCCTCGATGTCGATGCCATAATACATCATGTACCTCTTGGCCTCGGACCTCTGACGGTCGATCGTCTTGGCGTGTGCCTCCTCGAAGGTCTCCCCCTCACGCAGACCAACACGGGCCATACGGACATCCGGACTCGCATCCAGGTAGATCTTGAACGCGGGGATGTCGTTGCGGGAGAGCATGTAAGCGGAAAGTCTCGATTCCAGGATGATGTCCTCGTTGGCCCTCGCGATCTCGAGGATCCTCGAATCTATCATCTTGTCAATGGTGGGGTCCTGCTCGGCGATGGCGCCGAGCTCCCCCAAGGTCAGGTTTCTCTCCGCAGCAAGCTGACGGAAGATCTTCCCGAAGACAACCGCTTCGAGACCGAGCTTCTCGGACAGCTTGCTGCAGGCGGTCGTCTTCCCGGATCCGGGAGGACCGCTTATGGTTATTCTCATTCGATCTCAGCCCTTTTGACTTCCCTGTCGAGCTCCGCGAGGCGCTTCTTGAGGAAGATGAACCTGATCAGTCTGTTCTCGATCTGTCCGATGGGGAGACTCACCATTGTGTAGATGACGATCCACACAGGGAAGAATCCCATCAGCATCGTGTTGAGGTCGACGGCTCCCCAGGGCAGGGCCACATGGGTGAGTGCGATCATCGACTCCGTGTCGAAGTATGCCGCCCCCTCGCCTGTCTGGAGGAAGAACCAAACCCACGCGTACACGGGGATGATGAAGAGCATGGTTATGGGCATGACCTTCATCTGTTTGGTGCTGGCCTCCATGGACATAGCCATCATCTGGGGCTGCTGTTCCTGGAGCTTCTTCATCTTGAAGAGATTGTTCTCGATCCTCGCCTGACGGAACTCCTTGTTGAAATCGCTCTGGACCTGCTGGTTCCTGGCCATCTCTATGGGGTCCGACATCAGGCTGCGGATTATGGTGCTGACAGTGATCATCACCAGACCGGCGACGATCAGGGTCAGCACAGGGTACTGCCCGTCGAAGGCGATGTACCTGAATACCACATCCAGTGCCTGTCCGATCTGTGACCTGAACGACATGACGATCATCATGATGACGAGCGTCAGCATCATTCCGATCATCGTCTTGTTCGACATCGGAGGTGCCTGTTGCTGCACCTGCTGCATACTCTGCGGACTACCTGGATTGGGCATTTACTTACTCTCCTCCACCGAAGAATCCCCTCATCACGGGGTTCATCTCCATCATCTGCTCGCGACCGATGGCCTCGTACAGATGGATCAGGATACCGACCGTCAGCAGAACTCCGGTTCCGCTTGCGTTTCCAGTGGTTCCGACCATGTCCGCGAATGCCGCGAGGGCTCCGACCATGGCTCCCGAGAGGATCGTGATCGTGGGGATGTACCTCTCCAGGACACGCTTCAGGACACGAGGGTCACGGCGGAATCCGGGCATCTGCATACCGCTCCTCTGGATCTGGTTGGCCACTGCCTCGGGACCGAGGTTGGTTGTCTCCACCCAGAACTTGGCGAACAGGATCGATCCCATGACCATCACGCTGAAGTAGACGGCGACGTGCGCAAGGTTCTGCAGCACGCTGTGACCGTTACCGTAGCTGGTGGGGTCCAGGATGGGCATCAGCCAGGTGGTCAGTCCCTGGGGGGCCGACAGGTACCAGGCGATACCTCCCGCGGCTGTGGTCGAACCATCCTCGAAGTATCCGATCGAGGAGTTGCCTCCGATGAGCGGGATACCGCTGAGGAAGTCGTTGCTGTACAGCAGCAGGGCGGTCATGCTCACGATAGCGAGCAGTGCGGACATCAGGATGACAGGGATGTTGCTTGCGTACATCAGCTTGATCGGGTAGCGACCCCTTGCACCCCTTGCGTTCCCGTGTGACAGGGGGAGTTCGATACGTGTCGACTCCAGATAGGCGACGATGGCGAAGATCACCAGCGTACCCACCAACGCGATCATGGGGTTGGGTGAACCCAGGAACAGGCTCTCGTATCCACCCTGCGCCATCTGTTCGGGCGACATGGTGAAGACATAGTACAGCGCACGGGGGATGGTTCCTCCGGGCGGATTCTCCAAGCTCATGGCGGAGTTGATGTCGATCGGATTCCAGTTAAGGGCTCCGGTGAACAGCGCCTGCGCCACACCTGCGGCGATGAACAGTGAGATACCGCTTCCGATACCCCACTTAGACACCACCTCATCCATCATGAAGATGATGTAGGACCCTGCGAAGAGCTGAGCTATCAGCAGGAGTTTGGCACCGGCCCCACCGAGGAGGTCAGTGGCCGCACTCGAGGGGACCAGGTATCCGAATACCTGGGGGACAGCCTCGAACAGGATCATGACGATGACCAGCAGTTTGAGCACTGACTGGTAGCATGCCTTGTCCTCGCGCTTCCCAAGGTCCAGTTTGATGATTTTTGCACCGACGAACAGCTGCATTATGATCGAAGCTGTGACGATCGGTCCGATACCGAGTTGCAGTAGCGATCCGGAAGCTCCTGCCATGATGGTTCTATATTGTGCGAACAGATCCAACGATTCGGACTGGTCCAAACCGTAGAGATACACATTGGTCATCACGAAATAGACGACCAACACGACTATGACCCACATCATTTTGGTCCTGAAGTGCACGTGGCCTTCAGGCCTCTTGACGGAGGGGAGCCTGTCGGACAGGGGTTTGACCTTGTACAACAGGCTAGGTGTTTCTTCCATCCCAATCTACCTCTCGATACGTTCACTCGACGACGGTTCCGCCGATGGCCTCGATCTTCGAACGGGCCTTCTCGGAGGCGTCTGCGACGGTCACATTGACCTTGATGTCGATGTTACCGCTGCCGAGGAGTTTGTCGATGCCTGCCTCGGTGAGGTTGACGTTGTAGACGTCACCCTCTTTGGAGGCGAATCCCATCGAAACGAACCTCTCGACCTGCTCGCCGAGCTCTCCGACGTTGAGGGTGCGGTTGGCCTCGACCATGCACTGGGGTCTCTTGAAGCCGTGGCGACCGAAGTGGTCCCTGTCGTACTTCAGCATACCGATCCTTCCGGTCTTTCCCAGTCCAGCCTGACCATGTCCGCCGATGATACCTGCTCCACGTCCGGATTTCTTTCCACGTCCGTGGGTCCTGTATCCCCTGAATTTCTTTGTTCTGCTAGGCATCCTTCACACCTCAGAGCATCCTGTTGATGAGGTCGTTGATGGCTGCTCCCCTGTATCCGAGTGCTCCTCCGTTCTGGTACGAGCGCTTGTTGCCCTCGTATCCCTTCACGGGAGGGTGCAGGCGGAAGACGGGCTTGGCAGCCTCGACATCCTTCATCTTGTAGTTGTTCTCAATGATGGCCTTGGCCATCTCGTCGACGGTTGCGAACTCGGACTTCTCCTTGAGGTAGTCGTCGGTGATGTCCTTGTCACCAGCGAGCTTTCCGCGGGCGCGGATCATCGCGGTGAGTGTGGCCTCATCGACCTCTCCCCAGGTACAGTAGTCCTTGACGACCTGGAGCATTCCCTTGGTCGAAGCGTTCTCGGGGACGACGACACAGTGGTTGACCCTGGTGAGTCCCAGGAGTCCCATGGTGTACTCGATGTCACGGTTGACATCGGGCTGTCCACGGACACGGATAACTGCGTATGCCATCTTCACTCCTCCTGGGCTTCGGCATCGGTCTCGGCATAGTTGATCCCCGTGGGTCCGGAGACGATGTTCAGGCTCTTGACCTGCTCATCGGTGACCCTCATACGGGAGGTCATCTTGAGTGCCTCGAAGGTAGCCATTGCGTAGTTGACCTTGGTCTTGGTGTTTCCTCTGGCGAAACCCCATGCGTCACGGACACCGGCAAGGGTCAGAAGACTCTTGGCGACATCTCCGACAGCCAGGGACACTCCGCGGGGTGCGGGTTTCAGGCTGACGGTGACGGATCCGGTGGATCCGGTGACCTCGAAGGGGAGGCTGTGGGGCTGGCCGCATCCGCACTGCCAGGATCCGCATCCTCTCTTGATCTCGATCATGTTGAGTTTCGCGTTGTCGATGGCCTTCTTGATGGAAGGTCCGACTTCCTTTCCTTTTGCTCTTCCGATTCCGATGAATCCATCGCCGTTTCCGACGATGCAAGTGACGGCGAACCTGACCCTCCTACCGGAATCGGTCATCCTCTGGACCATGTTGAGGTCGATGACCTCGTCTTTAAGGTCGGGGAGGAGGATGTCCACGATCTCGGGCTCACGGAGGGGCAGTTTGGTTGCCAGTGCGTCGCTCATGGTGGTGATCTCACCGTTGAGGACCATCTGTCCGAGTCTTGTCTTGGGGACCCAGTCAGCCATTTTACTCAGCCTCCATCTTCTCTTTGAGGCTGTTCACTGCAGCCTCGATGCCTTCGTCGATGTGCTTTCCGAGGATCCTGTCCTCATCGGGGAGGACATCCTCTCCGTGGGGGACCTCGAGTCCCGCATCGGTCATTCCCGCGACGGTGGCGAAGAGGACTCCGCCGTACTTCACGGTCTGCATTCCGATGTCCAGGACTGCGTACTCGATTCCTGCTTTGATTGCTTTCTTTCCGGCAAGGTATCCGACGAGGTATGCTGCAGGGACGGAGGAGCAGGAATACTCCCATCCGAGGGCCTTCAGCTCCCTGGTGCTCGCTGCTGCGAGGACCTTGTCTCCCTCCATTCCGAACTCTGCGAACTGGATGGTGACGTTCTTGTTGGATCTCCTGACGATAGCCCTGGCCTCCCTCGCTGCGAGGAGCTTGCGGCGGGCGTAGTAGTCTGTGCGGTTCTCTCTTCTTCTGCGGAACGCGACTTTGTATCTAGGTCCTGTTGCCATCAGATCTCCTCCTTGAGGTGTCCGGCAGCGATCATATGCTGCCTAAGGTGCCTGCGGGACTTGAAGAGTCCTCCCTTGGCCTTCCTGTAGTAGAGCCTGTACACGGAGGGTGTGATCTTTCCATCAGCCCTCAGGGCCTTGAGCTCTGCACGGATGGGCCTGATGGTGGCCATCCAGCGCTCCTTGTCGCGGACACGGGCGTTGGCGGTACCCTTCCTGGATCCGGGTCCCTTCCTCTTTCCGTTGGCCTTCTGGCCGGCGACGTATCTGATCCTTCCCTTGGAGGTTCCGTTCTTCGCCTTTGCCTTGATGAGGCCGGACGCAACTGCTGTACGGATGTCAGCGCGGGTGATGCACTCCTCGACCTCGTCGAGTCTGTCGGGGTTCATCCAAACCCTGTTCTCGCCGCATTTCAGGACCTCTGCGGCCATCCTTCTCTGGTTTCTCAGGTCTGCCATGGTCACACCATCCTGTTGAGGACCCTGATACCGAGCTCGTCGGCCCTGTCCTCGATTGCCATCCTCTTCTTCGTTCCGACGGTTCCGCCGATACGGACCGCCTGCTTCTTGGGGTCGATGCCCTCGAGTCCGTCCACGTTGTAGACGAGCACCTCTTCGAATCCGGAGGGGTGCAGGTCCCTTGCTGCGACGGGTCCGCGGAATCCCACGTCCACCATCGGGGGGCGCCTCTTGAGCTGTCTCTTCATCTTGGAGTGGATACCCTTGGGCTTTCTCCACTTCTCGCCGAGCTTGGAGTATCTGAACCACTCCTGTCTCTTGAAGGCGGGTCTCCTTCCGGAGATCATGGCCCTCTTGGCGAGTGCGTCTGCGGTCTCGTCATCGAGCTCGGGCTTCGCCTTGACGACGTACTCCTGCTCGGATGCCTCGACAACGACTGCGTCTGCGGGGGCGGCGTCTGCGACGTCTTCCTCTGCAAGGGCGGTCTTCCATGCGGCGACTGTCTTGGGTCCGACTCCAGAGAGTACCTTGATGACCTCTTTGACCTTCGCATCGTCGTTGATCGCCTCGGCGAGCTCGGGAACGGATGTGATACCGATACCGGCGAGCTCCTCGACATTCTTGTCTTTCAGACCCTGGAGGTCTGTGAGTGCTTTCACGGTCATTCTTTCACCTTGTGCGATTTCTGGACGATGTAGATTCCGTCCTGGAAGGTCCTCTTGTCGAATCCGAGCCTGGAGGTCGCCCTCTCGAGGTTGGCTGCAGTCTGTCCGCAGGCCTCGATGTCGATACCGTCCACTGTGACATCGGCTCCGTTGACTTTGACTGTGCATCCCTTCATGATGTTAGCATAACGGGGTGCATGTCCTCCCATGTAGTTGTTGATCTCAACGCGGTCACCCTTGACGGTAACTTTCATCGGGAAGTGGGAGAACACGATCTTCAGGTGGTAGGTGAAACCCTCTGTGACTCCCTTCACCATGTTGTTGATGTGGGCGACGTAGGTTCCGACCATAGCCTTGTCCTTGATCCTCGGGTACTCGCAGCTTACGCTGACTTCTCCTTCACCGACGGCAATAACTATGTTAGGGTGCGCGAAGTTTCTGCTCAATTCTCCCTTAGGTCCTGTGACCTTCAAAGTGCCTGCATCGTAGGACACGGACACTGCACCGGGTATAGCGATGGTGCTTTCGATTTTCCCTGCTATTGTCATCTATATTCCTCAGTAAACATATGCCAGCAGTTTTCCGCCGATACCGAGCTCTTTGGCACGGTCCTGCGTGATGACTCCGGCGGTGGTCGTCATGATGAGGAGTCCGAAGTCCTGTGCGGGGAGGAACCTCGCCTCGAACTTCTCGACATCCGTCACCTTGACGGAATACCTGGGTTTGATTACTCCGCAGTCATTGATCGCTCCGTCGAGCATGACGCGGAATTTTCCGGCCTTTCCGTCCTCGACGTACTCGAACTGGCTAATATATCCTTTGTCCTGCATAACCTTCAGCACGCGGCCGATGAGTTTGGAGGAGGGCTGGATGATGCACTCGCTCTTTCCGTTGAGGGCTGCATTCTTGATAACGCACATTGCGTCATTGAGTGGATCGCTCTGCATTTATGACACCTCACGAATACTTCTTGAATCCGAGCTCGGGAGCCATATCCCTGAAGCACTGGCGGCACAGGTGCATCCCGTACCTCCTGATGATTCCTCTCCTGCGTCCGCAACGGGTGCAGCCGACAGATCTTCCGAACTGCTTCTTGGGCTTCATTCGACCACCTCAACCTCAAATTTGTCTTTCATGTACTGGATTGCCTCATCGCGGCAGACGCGGTGGGACTTGGGGACCCTCCTTCTTAGGAGTGCCCTCTGGGTGACCCTGTTTCCGGGCCTCCTGAGGACGACACTGATGTCCATTCCGAAGATTCCGATTTCGGGGTCGTATTTCATACCCTCGAAGTCGGTGTAATCGGAGATTCCGAAGGACATGTTTCCCTCGGGATCGAAGGAGTACACGGGGACGCGCATCTCCCTGATGACAAGTGCCTTCCTGACGAAATCCTCGGCAACGTCTCCCCTGAGGGTGACCTTGCATCCGAGGGGCATGCCCTGACGTATTCCGAGGTCCCTGTTGACGGTCTTGGAGATCGTCTCGACGGGCTTCTGTCCGGTGACCATCTCGAGGACCTTCTCGGCCTTGACGAGCCTCTCACCGGCCTCTCCGACACCGATGTTGACGACGACCTTCTCCACGTGGAGGTCTCTCATTCCGCTCATTCGGAAGCCTCCGGGAGGGTGATCGCGGACTTCTCCGCTCCGATGACGAAGCAGTTGTCCACGATGGTCTGGGTTCCGTCGGTGAAGATCACAAGGTTGGGTGCGGATCCGCGGACGACCTCGACCTCTTTGACGGTCTTGATGCTTCCGCTGTGTGCTCCCTCCTTGATCAGGACGGTGTTGCCGGCTACGAGTGCGTAGTGGTCCATGATGGCCTGTCCCTCGAAGGCGACCTTCAGGGAGTCTCCGCACTTGTAGTCGTTCTTGTCGAGCAGGATGTTCCTGCCGCCGCTGAGGTTCAGCTGGAACTTTCCGCCCTTCACGATGGTCTTGTCCATGATCTTGCAGAGTTCCCAGGCTGCCTCATCAGCTGCGATGGGGACGAGTGTGAGCTTTCCCTTGTCGGTGATGAGCATCCTGTAGTTCAGGTTCATCTTGGGGATGCTGATGACATCCATGAATCCGACGGGGGCCTTGGGGTTCTTGACGGCCTTGCCGTCGACGAACATCTCACGGTTTCCGATGATTCTCTTAGCCTCTCTGGCGGTGTCACATGCTCCGACCATGTCCCTGAGGACGGTGACGGCGGACATTGAGTCCTCGATGGAGTGTGCTCCGGCAGACTGCTTGGTGACCCAGATGCTTACCTTCCTCTTGAGGGGCCAGGACCTAGGTGCTGCCAGTCTCTTCATGTGGTCGCTCATTCTTTAGCCTCCTTTTTCTTGGACAGGGCATCCACCCTCCAGGGGTCCTCGGTGTTCAGCTTGGTGATCACGAGGTTGGATGCGTGGACGGGGCGCTCGGTGGCGGTTCCGTCCGCCTGGTTGATCGTGACTCCCTCGATGGAGACGCGACCGGTCTTGGTGTAGACCTCGAGGACCTTTCCCTCGATGTTCTTGATGTCCTGGTTTCCGCGGACGACGATGACGGTGTCTCCCTTGCAGACCCTTGCGCTGCGGACCCCGTATTTCTCACGGAGCTCGTTGCTCAGGTGTGCGGAGAGCATCTTCCTCTTGACGTGTGCGGATGCGTTGGCCTGGTTCTTCCTCTGGACCCTTGCTTTGCTGCTTGCCATTTTCATACCTCACACGATGGTGTTGGCTGTCGCGGACACACGGGGCCACCTCTCGGCTGCCTCCCTTGCGACGGGGCCTTTGATGTCTGTTCCCTTGGTCTCTCCGGTCTCGGTGGTGATGACCGCCGCGTTGTCCTCGAAGTAGACCATGGTTCCGTCGGGCCTCCTCATGGGGCGCCTCTGGCGGACGATGACGGCGAAGACGATCTGTCTCCTCATCTGGGGTGTTCCCTTCTTGACGGAGGCGATGACGAGGTCTCCCACTCCTGCGGAGGGGACCCTCCTGGCAACTCCGTGGTAGCCGGGGACGGTGATGATCTCGATGACCTTCGCTCCGGTGTTGTCGATGACATCGAGCTGGGATCCGTTCTGAAGTCCTCTTGTCTGGTTTCCCGCAATTCCCTTCATCTGAATCACTCCTTCTTCTCGATGACTACGAAGGACACGGTCTTGGAGAGGGGGCGGCACTCTGCGATCCTGACCCTGTCGCCGACCTTGAGGCCGAGGCATGAGGGTGCGTGTGCGGAATACCTGCTGCTCCTTTTCTCGTATCTCTCGTACTTGTGCTGATACTTGAGGTAGTTGCGCTCGACGACGACTGTCTTGTTCATCTTGACGGTTGCAACCACTCCGTCGATCGTCTGTCCCCTGACCGGGAGGCTGCCGTGGAACGGGCAGTTGGGGTCATTGCACTCCAGGGTGGGAGGGACGACGTCGATTCCGATGTCTTTGATTTCTGCTGTCATTATATTCACCTAACCTTCTTGATTCTGTCCTCTGGTCGGTGCAGTATCTCTGATCCGATGATGTCTATGGTTCTGCCTTCATATGCGAACCTGAACACATTGCCTGGTTTGGGTACCATTCTCTCAGTTCCGGCCGATTCGATGGTAAACGTGTTCTTCGTCTCGTCGACCACCCTACCGGATACCTCCGAGTATGGTGCAGACAGCACTTCCACGTCCAAGCCAATGAGTTCAGTTCTGATGAAGAGAGTGTCTTTCATCTTACCTCTGTGCGGAATCCCATTTCCTCCAGGACGACCTTCACTCTTTTCTTATGGTCTCCCTGGAGTTCGATGCGTCCGTCCTTGCATGTTCCGCCGGCGGCGCATTTGTTCTTCAGCTGCTTTGCGAGATCCCCGATATCGATGTCATTCTCATCGATACCGTCGATCACTGTGACGGTCTTCCCGTACCTGCGGCTGTCGATAGAGATCCTCACGGTCTGCTGCTCGCGTGCGATCTCCTCGCACATGCAGAGCTCCTTAGGCAATCCACATACAGGGCAGATCTCAGCCATCAGATCTCTTCCTCCTCCTTCTGGACGGTCAGGATGCGTGCGATGTTCAGCCTGAGTGCACGGATGGCACCGGGGCTGGAAGGGGCACCGCCCATGGCGGAGACTCCCCTCTCGTGCATCAGCTCGTCGCGGAGCTCTTTCAGTTTCTGGTTGCGCTCCTCGACGCTCATGTTCCTGATGTCTGCGGTCTTCAGTGCGGCCATCACTGTCCCTCCTCGGCGGGTGCCTCTGCGTCGGCTGCGGGTGCGGCCTCGGCGGGGGCGGCGAAGAGGTCGGGCATGACTGCCGCGGCCTCGGTCTTGTTCAGGACGCTGATGTCAGCGGGCATCTTGGCGTCCTTGGACATGATCTCGACTGTGACTCCGATGACTCCCATCTTCAGCTTCGCGACCGCGTATCCGTGGTCCATGAAGTTGTCCTTGGTCTCACCGCAGAACTTGATGTTACCCTCTTTGAACTTCTCGGTCCTGTGCCTCTGTCCGGTGAGCTTACCGGCGACGATGATGTGGCATCCGCGGGCTCCGGCATCCATGATCCTGCGGACCGTGGAGTGTCCTGCTCTGCGGAAGTGCCAGCCCCTCTCGAGGGAGAAGGCCAGCTTCTCGGCCATGATCTGTGCGTTGAGGCTTGCGTTCTGGACCTCCTGAACCTCGATCTGGGGGTTCTCGAATCCGAAGCGGTCCTCGATGACGGCTGTCAGGTTCTTGATGGTCTGACCACGCCTTCCGATGACGAGTCCGGGCCTCTCTGTGGTGAGGACGACGCGGGTTCCCATGGGGGTCCTCTGGACGTCGAGTCCTCCGAATCCCGCACGGCTGACCTCCTTCATCAGGTACTCTTTGAGGAGGACCCTGCGGACGTTCTCAGCGACGAATTTTCTCTCTGATGCCATTTCACTCAACCTCCTCTATGATGACCTCGACGTTGACGGTCTCCTGGTTCCACTGGGTGGCACGTCCGTGTGCCCTGGGCATGTGCCCGGGGATGACGCGTCCCCTGGAGACGGAGATCGTGGCGATTGCCATGTTGGAGACATCGAGTCCCTTGTACTCGGCGTTGGATGCGGCGCTGTTGAGGACACCCAGGATGGCCTTTGCGGCCTTGACGGGGTATCTTCCGGGACCGACACCGGCCTTGTGGGAGACACGCTTGTTGTATCTCTTGAGGGGGACTGCCCTCTTCTTGTCGATGACGTCCTCGAGTGCCTTCTGTGCGGTCTCGACTTTCATTCCGCGGATCATTCCGGCTACCTCGCGGGCGAACTTGGGGGAGACGGGCATCTCCTTTCCAAGTGCCTTCGCGGTGGTGTCGGGGTCGGCAACTGCTGTATATCCTGAAACCATGTCTTACACCTCACTTGAGCGGCATGAACTTCGAGGACCTGGTTGCACCGACTCCGGGTCCGGAGTGCTGGGGCGCCTTCCTGGTGAGAGCGAACTCTCCGAGGAAGCAACCGATCATCTCGGGCTTGATCTCTACGTCTTTGAACTCGCGACCGTTGTAGATGCTGACGGTCTTTCCCACGAATGCGGGGATGATGGGCAGGTCTCTGCGGTGGGTCCTAACGGGCTCGGTGGCATCCTTCAGTTTGTCGAACAGGAGCTGCTGCTCGTAGTTCAGACCGCGGAGGTAGGTCCTTCTTGCCCTGGAGGGCAGGAGTCCGAGTACCTCTTCGAAGGGCATTGCCTGAAGCTCCTCAAGCGTGAATCCACGGTAGAGGAACTCCTTCTTCCTCCTTGCCTGGATTGCCGACGCCTTCTTCCTGGACTTCCTCCTCGAGGCTTTTGCCGATCCTGCAATAATCTTCTTTGCCATTGCAATCACTTCTTAACTTTCTTCTTAGGAGGCAGGAATCCTACCTTCTGACCGGGCGATGCGGTTCTCTTCTGACAGTTGGGTCCTCCGACGTGGGCGTGGCTTCCTCCTCCGTGGGGGTGGTCGACAGGGTTCATTGCAACTCCCTTCGTCTTGAAGGGGGCGGTGGACCTGGACCTGAGTGTCAGAACGTTCTTTCCAGCTTTTGCGAGAGGCTTGTCGCCCCTTCCTCCACCTGCGACGACACCGATTGCGGCGCGGCAGTTGGGGTTGAACTCCTTGATCTCTCCGGAGGGCATGAGGACCATGACCTTGTCTCCTCTGGAAACGACCGTTGCGGAGGCTCCGGCGACCTTGGCGAACTTTCCGCCGTCTCCGGGTGTTGCCTCGACGTTGTTGATGAGGGTTCCCTCAGGGATCTTGGCCAGCTTGGTGATGTTTCCTGCTCTGACCTCGGTTCCGCCGATGACGATGGTCTGTCCGACCTTGGTTCCCTCGACTGCGAGCTGGTAGTCTGTCTTTCCGTTGACATCGAGAACTGCAAGGGGGCATGTCCTTCCAGGTGCCTGGATCAGATCCTTGATGACAGCGGTTCCCTCGTTGAAGGCGGGGAGCCTGACGTCGTCGACGTGCCTGTGGCTGGGCGAGCGGTACAAAGAGGTTCCGCGGCCCCTCCTCTGTGTGATCAATCTTTTTCCCATGTTCACTCACCTTCAGAAGACTCCGACCCTCATTCCGACATCCTCTGCAGAGTATCCCTCTGCGAGCTTGATGATGGCGTGCTTTCCGTCCTTCTGGATTCTGACCCAGACCTTCTCGACCTTGACCTCGAAGCGCTCCTCGAAGACGGTCTTGATCATCTGTTTGTCAGCGTTCCTGTGGACGATGAACTCGATCTTGTTTCCATCCTTGAACTTCTGGGTGGGGGTTCCGGACATGTGGTTCATGGACTTCTCTGTGACGAAGGGTCTGATGAGAACGTCGCTCTGCTTCATTGTGTCCATCCTCCTATTGCATCGATAGCGGACTTGGTGTAGACTGTCAGCCTTCCAGCGTCTCCTCCGGGTGCCAGGATGCTCGTGTTGAGCGTCTTGATCTCCTCGACGGTGACTCCGGGGATGTTGGCTGCACTCTTGAAGATGGCAGCGGACCTCTCGTCGTCCTTGATGACGATGAGCACGGAGACGGGGGTGCGGTACTTCCTGTTCCTCATGGTTCCCCTTCCGGCGCGGATCTTGCGGCCCTCTTTGGCACGCTCGATATCGTACCCGATTCCGATCTTCTCGAAGACCTCGGTCACCTGGGAGGTGGCTGCGATGTCCTGGAATGCATCCTCGACCACGATGGGGAAGGAAACGGAATCGTCGAACTGGTGTCCGCGGGCCTTGACGCACTCGGCGCAGGCTGTTGCTGCGAGAGCGGACTGGCGGGCGATCTTCAGCTCTTTCTTGTTGACTTTCTGTGCCCAGATCCTCTCCGGGCGCGGGGGATGTGCCCTCCTTCCGGAGACGTTGTTGGGGGACTCGGTGGCCTTCCTGCCGTCGTGGACCCTCTGGACACGGGCTGTTCCGCGTCCCTTACCCCAGGTGCTGACAGAGTGCCTCATTCCGGATCCCTCTGCGGGTCCGTAGGGCTGCCTCTTGTTGGCGGCAGCTGCGAGGACTGCTTTCTTGATGATGTCAGGCCTGTAGGGGGTGGCGAACGCTGCGGGGACGTCGACGGTTCCGGCGACTCCTCCGTTAACTGCGTAAACATTTGTGGTTGTCATTTAACTCATGCCCCCTGCTTGGACTCGGTCGACACATAGGTGACGTCGACTGCCTCGGTTGTTGCTCCCTTGGGGAGTCTGGTTGCATCTCTGAACCTGATGAGCCTCTTGGTGGGTCCGGGAACGGATCCGTGGATGAGGACGTAGGTGTTCCTGACCTCTCCATAGTTGAGGAATCCTCCCTTGGGGGTGATCTCGGCACCCTCGGTTCCGACCTTGATGACCTTCTTGTTGAACTCGGTCCTCTGGTGGTATCCCATCTGACCGGATCCGGGCACTGTGGACCTGACGTATCCGGGTCTCTTGGGACCAAGGTTACCGATTCCGCGGCGGTGCTTGCTGTTCCTGTGGGACAGGAGCTTGACACCCCAGCGCTTGGTGACACCCTGGAATCCCTTTCCTTTGGTGACTGCGATGACATCGATCAGGGTTCCCTCGGCGCTGAAGTCGGTGAAGTTGACCTCGGTTCCGAGGATCTGCTTTGCATATGCGACCCTCTCGTCGATGGTTCCGCCTCCGATCCTGAGCTCCATGAGGTCGGGGACCTTCTTGGGGACTCCGGAGACCAGCTTGGGCTGGGTGTACACGAGGACACGTACATCCTCGATGTCGACACCGTCGTACCTTGCGAAGGAGGCTTCGTCGTGGTTCTTGGGAACGTTGAGGCGCTTGTCGAGAAGGGGCTCGAGATCCTTTGCCCAAACCTCTCCCGCTGTCTTCAGTCCGACGATGCTGCTCTCGTAGAATCTGACCGCTGCGACCTTCATCGGGGGAACCTCGACGACGGTCACGGGGGTCTGAACCTCCATTCCGGAGGTGGTGCTCTTGGCGCGCTTGTCAACGACGAACGCGTGAGTCATACCGGCCTTGTAACCAGCGAATCCCTGGATTTTAGGGGCTCCGCTGATCTCGGGCCACGAGTCGAGCCTAGGCGTCTGCGACTGTGCTCTCTTCCTAGGGCCGTATGCCCTAGATCCTCTCTTGGGACGTCTTCTTTGCGGCATATTTACACATACCTGCGAGGGTCTCTTCGCTAACCTCGCGATTTATCAGACGAACGTCTTAATGCTCCGACCGTGACGCCTCGATCGTCCCCAGAATCTAACGGATACGGGACGGACATGGGTTGCGTTTCGCATTGCCCGGTGCGTCTGGTCGGACACTATTATGTCCAATCTAATTCGGTCGTATACGGGTATACTATTTAAAACTACCCTCGCGTCTTATTATTAATTACAAACGCGGGTAAAAAATGTTTGAGAGAGGCCCCGGGGATGTACCCGGGACCCGTCATCAGAGCTTGCCTTCCTTGGCCTTCTTCTGCGCCCTCTTCATACGGGCCTTGGCGTCGAACCCGGTGGCCTTCTCCGCAAAGGCGTTGAGCCTCCTCTTGCTGTCGAGGATCTCGTCGTCGGTGGCGTCCCCGGCTTTGTTGACGGTGACGATCTCCATCTTGTCCTTGGCGAGGATCTTGACCTCGATGCGGTCCAGGACACCGTAAGAGGAGACCAGCAGGTCGCCCTCGGCGGTGACGTTTCCGAAGACCTCCTGCATCAGCTGTGCCAGGAGGTCGCCCTCGATGTTCTTGTACCATCCTTTCTTGATGTCGTAGTCCATGTGTTCACATCCTCAGAACTAATTCGTTTTCGAAGTCCCTGTCCAGGTCCGCGGGGGATCCCAGGAGGGTCTCGGACCTGAGGTACGCGCCCCATCTGTCCGTGCACTTGCATGTTATGTCCAGGTCGGTGATGTCCTGGGTGAAGCTGAAGCTCTCTATGGCGTCGAGGACCTTCCTGTCGCATTCGCCGCAGTTGTGGACACCTCTCATGGCGCCCCCTCCGGAGGGTGACGACATGAGCCTCGCATCCACTGTGCCAGACAGCTGCCTGAACACCTCCACCAGGGACCAGATCCACGGGGACCTGAACTCCCCTCTCTTCCAGAGGCGCTCCACGTATGTGGCCCTCTGGACGTTCAGGGGGTTGATCGATATCTCGTCGGAGAAGGGGGCGGCGAACCTTGCGGACCTGACCGCGTCCTCTATGGCCATGGCCTCCGTCATGAACGGGGGCTTCAGGAGCAGATAGGTCCTCACCCCCAGTCCGGATTCCTTGAGCAGGGTCCCGGCCCTCATGATGTCGTCGGGGGTGAACCCCTTGCGGACCGATGTCCTGAGCACTTCGGGGTCGGAGCTCTCGAGCCCCAGGGCCACGGTGACGTTCTTGGGCAGGTCGCGGACCGACTCGGGTGTAATGAATTCGGGACGGCTCTCGAACAGGATGCGCCTGCATCCGGAGAACGCGTCCAGGATCCTCCTCCTCATCTCCGGCGGGACCTCGTTGTCGTCGAGGAAACTCCCCGACGTGTAGATCTTCACGAAGGGCTCGCCCTTGTAACGAGACAGGGCCTGCTCCAACTGCTTGGAGAGGTCTTCCTCCGTGACGTTGCTGAGCGATGCCTCCCTGTATCCGCACATGGTGCATCCTCCGCTCTTGACCCAACAGCAACCGTTGGTGCGCATGATCACGACCATGGCGTCGACCTTCTCGCCGTCCGCCATATCGCTCTCCTTCCAAAGGGCCTCGAGCTGTGACGGGGAACGTTTCTCCTTCATCCTGGATACCTTCCTATGGCGTTTGGTATCCCGAACATGGATAAATGCTCTTGGGGGTGGAGGGCGGGTCCCGGGGAATGCGGACATGACCTCCCGTATCCGTACCGGACAGGAGCGCACCGCCCCATGTGCCAGACCGTGTGAACGGCCTCCGGATGCCCCCTAAAACCTCGCGCGTACGCACCTGACAATGTATTTATCCAACCCCCCTATTCGAAAATCGGTAAGCCACATGGCTAAGTCAATCATTGTCATCGGATCGGGAGCCGCCGGAATGACCGCGGCCTCCACCGCTAAAGAGAAGGACCCCGGATGCGAGGTCACCGTGTTCACCGAGGATGTGGACATCGCATACTCGCCCTGCGCCATCCCCTGGGGCATCGAGGGCAAGAGCGCCTGGACCGACATCGTCATGCACACACCCGACTTCTACGAGAAGGAGCGCGGGATAAAGGTGTACACCGGAACGAAGGTCGAGTCCGTGGACGAGGCCGCCAAGACGGTCACCGCGGGCGGAAGGAGCTACAGTTACGATTCATTGGTCATCGCCACCGGCGGAAGGGTCTTCGTGCCCCCGATCCAGGGTGCCGACCTGGGCAACGTGTTCATCGTCAGGACAATACAGGACGGCAAGAGGATCCAGGCCGCATTGGAGGGTGCACAGAACGTCATCATCGGAGGTGCGGGTGTCATCGGACTCGAGCTCGCCGTCTCCCTCAGAGGAATGGGCAAGGACGTCACGATCATCGAGATGATGGACCAGGTCATCCCTCGTATCGCGGACAAGGACATGGCCGACGAGATCCAGGCCCACCTCGAGGAGAAGGGCATCAAATTCGTCATGAAAGCCCCCATACAGGCTGTCAACGGTACCGGGAAGGTCACCAGCGTCACCGCAGACGGGAAGGAGTACCCCTGCGACGTCATGGTCTTCGCCACCGGGATCCGTGCCAACCTGGACATTCCCAAGGCACTGGGATTCGACATCGGATGCCTCAACGCACTGGTGGTGTCCCCCACACTCCAGCCCTACAGGAGGGGACGCCTCGTGCCCGATATCTACGTCGCCGGAGACCTCGTGCAGTGCGAATCCGCCATCATGCCCGGCCCCACCATGAGCCAACTCGGCTCCACCGCCGTGAAGCAGGGACGTATCGCAGGGAACAATGCGGTCTCTCAGGAGAAGATGCTCTTCGGACCCGTCGCAAGCCCTTGGGTGAGCGTCATCGGGGACAAGCAGATTGCAGGTACCGGACTCTCCCTCGGACTCGCATCCTGGTACGGCATCGACGTCGTCACCGGACAGGCCAAGGGACTCACCCGCGCCAGGTACTACCCCGGCGGGAAGGAGCTCAGGGTCAAGGTGCTCGCCGACAGGACCACGCACAGGATCATCGGTGCACAGATCATTGCCGGCGAGGAGGCGACGGGCCGTATCGATTGGCTCACCGCCGCAGCTATCAACGGAATGACCGCGGAGGACTTCCTCATGCGCTCGGAGAACGCCTACTGTCCCCCCACATCCATGGTGAGGGATGTCGTGATCTCCGCAGTCGAGGACCTCTGCAAGAACCTCGGCCAGTGATAGGGTGAAGTACGAGGAGTACAAGGAACTCTACAACAGCCTCAGGACGGCCAAGGACGTCAGGGCCCTCGCCGACAGATACGACGAGAGGCTCCTGGACACCCTGTTCACACAGAAGACCAGCAGGGAGGTCAAGAAGAGGTTCTACGTAGTCAAGCAGAACACCCCTCGGATGCTGAAGGAGTGGAGCAAAGGGAAGTCCATCATGGAGCTCTCCGAGAAGTACAGGTTCCCTCCGATCCTCACGGCGATGTTCATCTTCCTGGAGGACGGAGCATCCAAGAAGGAGTTCTGGAGCTACATCAACGATCCCGACCTCCTCGAGAGCGAGGAGACCGCCGCCGAGGTGCGTGAGGCGATCGCCAACGACATAGTCTACTCCCCCGATGCCAACGACAGGCAGAGGGAACGCGGACTCTGGGGAGAGGACCTCCTCCACCAGTGGCTGGACGGACAGGGCATCACATACCGCACGGAGAACGACCTCCGCGGGACGGAGTTCACCAAGACCCCCGACTGCCTCCTGGACGAGCCGGTGATCTACAACGGCAAGAAGATCTACTGGGTCGAGAGCAAGGCATCCTTCGGGGACAACACCGAGTTCAGATTCAACTCCAGGAAGCAGCTCGTACCCTACACGCAGCTGTTCGGACCCGGACTGGTCGTGTACTGGGTGGGATGCCTGGACGATCTGGACCGCCCCGACGACATCTACGTCTCGGACATCTCCGTGATGGATGTCAAACTTGAGAGGATAGGGTCGGAGGAGTGATCCTCCTTCCCGATCCCGTTTTTCATTCAGAAAACTGATCGCAGGGTTTCAGTTGGAGTTCTCCGCACGGAGCTCCCCGAGGGTGGACTCCCTCTCAGCGAATGCGTTGTGCTTGTGGATGGACTCCTCGGACTCGCTGAGGACATCGACGTAAACATCGTCCGGAAGATCGGTGTACCTCTCGACGAACCTCTTCAGGACACCCCTGACCACATCCTCCACGAACTTGGTGTTCCTGTGGGCGTTGATGATCACCTGTCCCTCGTCGGGCCTCTTGAGGAGCTCGAACGTGGGTGACGAGAACGAATCCTGGACCAAGTCGATCAGCTCATCGGCCTCCAGGCTGCAGTCCTCGGGGAGGGTGACGTTCAGTGTGCACACATTCCTCTGATTGTGCGTCATCACCGGCATGTCCCCCTCGAACTCCAGCATCTCAGTGACGGTCTGCTGTCCACAGGGGCATGCGGTCATGCCCAGGACCTTCACACCAATCCTCTTCACAAGGGGTCCGTCGCGCTGGATCCTACCGCCGGCCATCAGGGTGTAGATCTCGAAGGTGTCCCTCCCAAGGGGGGTCTTGGAGTTGCGGAAGTACTCGGCCGAGATGCTGACCTCTGCGGTCTGTGCGTACTCGTGATGGACCAGGAGCTTCCTGCACATGCTCGCGGCCATATCCTCCAATCCGGTGATGGGTTCGCAGACACTCTCGCTGACGACCTCGTTGAGGACCTCGACGTTCCTGGACATGTGCGACCCCTTCTGGCTCGCGGGAAGGTCGACGAAAATGTCGATTGAGCAGTTCAGTGCGTTGTTGAGGGTGCTGTTGATACCATCCCTCTTGACGAGGACGGGCTTGCGTACGCCCCTCACACCCACGCGGGTGAGTTTGTACCCGGCCTCCCCTTTGCCGTACTGGAGATCGCATTTCAATGTCATTGAGAAGGTGGAATGACAAAACAATCTTAAATGATATACATCTACAACGGAACCCGTTGGTTGGTTTCACATGTTCTGTGGTGTTGATGAGGCGGGTCGTGGATCCGTCATGGGACCCCTCGTGGTCGGCACTGTGTTCGTGGAGGACGATTCCGTCCTGAGGGACATAGGCGTCAAGGACTCCAAGAAGCTCACACCCAAGAGGCGCGAGGCCATGTACGAGGAGATCACCGGATCCGTCCCGTACTGGAACGTGGTCATCGCCACCGCCGCGGATGTGGACTCCCGCAGGGAGGAGATGTCCCTGAACGAGGTCGAACTCAGGATGTTCGCCGAGGCGGTCTCGTCACAACCCCGTGATGCCGTGTATGCGGATTGTCCGGACGTGAACGAGGTGTCATTCACCGAGAGGCTGTCCAAACTCCTCGGTCCCGACGTGACCGTTGTCGCAAAGCATAAAGCGGACGACACCTACCCTGTGGTGTCCGCTGCATCCATCGTCGCAAAGGTGACAAGGGACAGGATGCTGGACGACATCCGCAGGGAGTACGACGTGAACATAGGGAGCGGCTACCCCAGCGACCATTACACAATGGATTTCATCGCCCAATGGATAAAGGACAACGGAAAGGCACCGGAGCATGTCAGATGTTCATGGGAACCGGTCAGGAAGATGCTTTCTGCCAGGGCGAACACGAAGATCAGTGATTGGTGAGATCATGAGTATGCAGGCAGAGATTCAGCACGTCATCGACAGATTCCACGCCAAGATGGAATCGGACGAGAAGATCAGGAAGGAGATTGAACACCTCGAGAAGTCGTTCAACCTCGACCTCGGGGATGAGAAGTACTCTCTCAAACTCAAGGATTCGAGGATCCACCACTTCGAGCCCGAACTCCTCGAGAACGCCGATGTGACGGTCACCACCACCGCCGAGAACCTCCAGGGGCTCATCGACGGCACACTCAGACCCATGAGGGCATACGTCCTCAAGAAGATCCAGGTCAAAGGAAACATCAACGACCTGATGTTCCTCAAGAAACTCTTCTGAACGGTCGGAAGGGGTCACCCCACCATACCATGGGGCACCCCCGACCTCATTTTGATGAAATCATTGGAATAGCCTCGGAATCGATCGTGGACCCATCAAGTAGTTCGGATGTGTCCCCCGAAGACGGCCTTCCCGTCCTGAATGACGACCGTCGGGGTGGCGATCACCACAACGGCAACGGTGATGACCTTCTGTCCGACACCCGTTGTATCAACCCCGTCCCCCTTCCGAGGGGATCTGTCGATCGGATGGGGCGTCAGGGACACCTACATCATAGCAGAAGGCAACTGTGACCGCATGCATCCGACCGATGGATGCAGACAGTTCTGGATCCGAATGGTCCGGTCATGACTCGGTTTCCAGATATGTTTATATACAAGACCACCTTAGCACCATTTATAGCGAGGTGGGGTAGCCAGGATATCCCGTCGGGCTCATAACCCGGAGATCGGTCGTTCAAATCGACCCCTCGCTACCATCCTTTTTCATCATTCCGTCATCATCACCGTATTCCGATGAAGAAGGTGTTTTCCGGGACCGATATCGCTGTATCGGCCCCGTGCCGGACCTCATTCGTCCGCCCTGATCCTCACCGACCTCTCCACCAGGATCACGAATATCCTCCCGTCCCCGGGATGCCCTGTGCCTGCGACCTCCCTTATGACATCGATCACCGTATCGACCTGATCATCCTCCACCACCGTCTCCACCTTGACCTTCTCGATCTCATCCACGGTGAACTCACCGACCCTGTTGGTGAACCTCAGGCCCATCTGCTCCCCGCGGCCGGTGACGTGGGTGATCGTCATCCCACGGACACCAATCCCCGCGAGGGCATCCTTCACATTCTGCAGCTTCTCCGGCCTTATCACCGCCACAACCATCTTCACGACATCACCTCACATGACATAGGCCGGTTCACCGTGCTCGACGATGTCCTGACCCATGGCCTCCTCATCCTCCGAGATGCGGACCCCTTCGATCAACCTCCCCAGCACCCGTACTATGATGTAAGATACGGTGAAACAGAACACAAGGGTGAACGCGACGGCCACCAACTGTCCCGCGATCAAATGCCAATCACCCGAATACAACAGACCTCCGCTCGCGGCATCGGCGAACAGACCCGTGGCGACCGCACCCCATATCCCTCCGATACCGTGGACACCCATCACATCGAGGGCATCGTCCAACCCGGACCTGCCCCTCATGAGGATTACCCCGAAGTAACAGACCACACCTCCGACCAGACCGATCATGATGGCGTCCGTCGGACCGACGGATCCTGCGGCAGGAGTTATGGCGACCAATCCGGCGATGGCCCCTGCTATGAGACCGAGACCGCCCACACGGCCCACATGCATGTACTGAACGACGGCCCAGGACACCAATGCGCACACTGCGGAGATCTGGGAGACCACTATGGCGTTCACCGCCACCCCGTCTGCCGCCAGACCCGAACCGCCGTTGAACCCGATCCATCCGAACCAAAGCAGGAAACAGCCCATGAAGGTCAGCGGGATGCTGTGGGACCTCTTGGAGACCTTGTCGCTCCTCTTCCCCAGATACGTGACCAAGGCCAGACCCGTGGCCCCGGCACATATGTGGACGACGGTGCCCCCGGCAAAATCCACCGTGGTCATGCCGAACGGCAATCCGCTCTCCAGGAACCCTCCGCCCCAGACCATGTGGGCCATGGGTGCATACACCAGGACCGACCACACCGCCAGGAACCAGACGATGGCCGTGTACTTCATACGCTCCGCACAGGCTCCAAGGACGATGACCGCGGTGATCATCGCGAACATCATCTGGAAGAGCATGAACTCCAGGTCCGGAACGGGATATCCGCCGATCACATCAGCATCCACTCCCCTGAGAAGGACATGATCCAGACCGCCGACGAACATGTTCCCGTCGGAGAACGCCAACGAGTAACCGACGACGACCCACGAGACGGACATGATGGCCATGGCGAAGAGCGTCTGGGCGATCATAGATGTCATACTCTGCTTCCTCAACATCCCGCCGTAGAACAGGGCGACCCCGGGGCTCATGATGAACACCAGTGCCGAGCATATCAGGATCCATGACACATTCGCGTAGTCCGCAGGGTCCTCCCCCAGGGGACGGGCCGAGACGGGATCCCCGGCGAACACGGTCAAAGACAGCACGACCGTTGCGATGAACACTGTTGCGATGAACACCTTCATTCCGAACTTCATCTTAATCCTCCATTTGACTAATTCAATTGGGAATGATTGGTCATTTGTCTAATCTATAATAATTCATCGATTCAAAGTGATGTTTAGTAGCTGAACGAATGTATAAAATAGAATCGATTAGACATTTGTCTAGTCATAGGAACTGGATAAACAACAGATGAACACACGGCAATCTGTCAGAGAAGATGAGGGATGCATAAGGGTGAAGGTGGGGGCGAACCCCCTTGAAAATGATTCAGAGAAGGGATTTCGCCTCTTCAGAGGACATGTCCAGGGCCTTGAGCATGTACTCCAGGGCCTTCTTCCCGTAGGGTGCACGGGCCTTGGGGTCCTCCATGATCTCACCGTAGCTGGCCATGACGTTGTTGTAGAACTCGATGGCGAACTCGGAGTACAGGGAGGATGACATGGACTCGTCCATCTCTGCGGCCTCGCAATACGCCTTCTCGGCCTCATCGTACTTGTTCACGGAGATACAGAACGATCCGTAGGACTGGTAGTAGTCCACACGCTCACCATCGAGCTCGATGGCCTTCTTGTAAGCCTCCATGATCTCCTCGGTGTCGACCTTGGCACCGAACATACCGGATGCATAGTTGCCGCACTCGGCCTTGTAATACCAGCAGTCCGCGTTCTCGGGGAACTCGGCCACCAGTTTCTTGAATGAGGTGTACGCTTTCTTGAAATCGCCCTCGTCCATCGCCTTCATCGCTGTGGCGAGTTTCTTCTCGGGTGTCGCTTCTGCCATAACGGTCGGATTGTCACGGGTATTAAAACAGTTTTTACCGGGTGCTTCGATAGGGATATGTACCATCGACGGATGCCGTTCCGCCGAGTGGACGATAGGTACTTTTTTAACGTTGATAATACAATTTTATCTTATGGAAGCCTGGGAAGCCGTTCTGTCGGTCCGCTCGTTCGAGGACTACACCATCAGGGACATCCGTGTCCCGGAGTACAGCGAGGATGACAGGATCACGTGCCTCGGAAGGTGCGAGGAGAACCTGTGCGGCAATTACGGCACCAACTGGGGTTGCCCACCGGGTGTGGACATCGACCCGGAGGAACTCTACGGATCCAGCTCCGACGTGCTCCTTGTGAGCCGCACATTCTGCCTCGATGTGAAGGACAAGGATGTTCTGGAGGCCACCGGCCTGGAGATGCAGAAGATCATCAGGATGATGATGGTGGAACTCAGAAGCAACAACATAGACTGCCTGGGATTCGCCGACGGAGCCTGCAGGTACTGCGGAGTGTGCGCATACCCCGAACCCTGCCGTTTCCCCGAGATGTTGGTCCCATCCGTGTCCTCTCTGGGACTGGATATGAAATCATACCTGAACGGACAGGGCATACCCTTCGCATTCTCCGACACCTGTGTCACACTCTACGGACTGATTTTCCTTCGGAAAACCGATTGATACCGTTTTTATAGAGCCACTTGATAGCGCCACGGGAAGGTCTGAACATGGACAGGCAAACCGTGGAGAGGGTCGCACGCGCGGCCCACATCAAACTGACAGAGGAGGAGCTCGACAGGTACAGCAGCGACCTCAGCGAGATCCTCACGTACTTCGAACTCCTGGACGAGGCACCCGGTTGCGAGAACTGGGGCGTCAACCCCATAGAGGTCGCAGATGTCCTCAGGGACGATGAGCCCAGGATGGATATCGATCCGGACCAGCTCCTCAGGGGCATGAACACCTATGAGGGATATGTAAGGGGGCCGAGGCTGTCATGAGCGCGGATTCCGTTCTGTCCAAACTGAAGGAGATCAACGGGAAGTACTCCATGTTCCACGCCATGACCGACGACACATCGGCTGACGGCGCAGGATTCCTGTTCTCCGCGAAGGACAACCTCACATCCAAGGATATGGAGACCTGCTCCGGTTCGAAGATCCTGATAGGATACAGGCCCGCATTCGACGCCACCTCCATCGCGAAGATGAGGGATGCCGGAGGGAAGCTCATCGGGAAGACCAACATGGATGAGTTCGGATTCGGTACATTCTCCACCAACTCGGGATTGGAGGTCCCCAGGAACCCCTACGACCTGGAGAGGGCCTGCGGAGGATCGTCCGGAGGTTCCGCATGCGCGGCGGCGGTCATAGAGGACCACGTGTCCCTCGGAGTGTCCACAGGCGGATCGATCTGCTGTCCCGCGAGCTTCTGCGGTGTGTACGGTATCGCACCCACATACGGCCGTGTGTCCAGGTACGGACTCATCGACTACGGGAACTCCCTTGACAAGATCGGTGTCCTGTCCGCGAAAGCCACGGACCTGAAGAAATATATGAAGATAATAGCCGGGAAGGATGAGAAGGACCCCACGTCCTGTGTCCAGCCCGAGTTCAGGACGGATTACAGGAGGATGAGGTCCGTCGCCATCCCCAAAGAGGGTATCGAGGGACTCTCCAAGGATGTGGAGTCCGCTTTCAAGGATGCTGTAGACAATCTGGTCCGCATGGGAGTTGATGTCGAGTACGTGGACATGCCCTCCCTCAAGTACGCCATGCCCGCATACTACGTCCTCGCCACATCCGAGGCATCCACGAACCTCGCAAGGTACGTCGGTATGAGGTACGGACAGCAGGACGGGGACCTGTCGCTGAAGTTCGACGACTACTTCACATCCTTCCGTTCCCAGTACTTCGGTGATGAGGCCAAGAGGAGGATCCTCCTCGGAACGTTCACCAGGATGGTCGGATTCAGGGACAGGTACTATGCCAAGGCCCTGCAGGTGAGGAAGGTCGTCATCGATGATTACAAGAGGGTCCTGGCGGACCATGACGCGGTCCTTGCACCCACCATGCCCTTCACCGCACCCAGGTTCGACGACATCTCCAAGATGTCCGCACTGGACTCCTACAAGGCGGATTACCTGACCGTTCCGGCCAATATCGCTGGTACGCCCCACATGTCCGTCCCCTGCGGATACGGCTCCGACGGTATGCCCATCGGGATGCAGTTCGTGGCGGACCACTGGAACGAGGATGTCCTGTTCTCCATGGCGGAGGATTGGGAGAAGGAGTTCGACATGAAGGCCCCGGAGGTGGGAGCATGAAGATCGGATTGGAGATCCATGTGCAGCTTCCCACGAAGTCGAAGATGTTCTGCTCCTGTCCCACCACGGACGCCCCCGCACCCAACACCCACGTGTGCCCCACATGCCTCGGTATGCCGGGATCGAGACCCGTTCTGAACAAGAAGGTCCTCGAATACGGGATAATGCTCGCCAAGATGCTCGGATGCAAGGTCGCCGACACCACCTGGTTCTCCAGGAAGACCTACTTCTATCCGGACATGTGCAAGAGCGTCCAGATCACGCAGTACGACAACCCCGTGGGAGAGGGTGGTGTCTACTATCTGAACGGGAAGAAGCCCATCAGGATCACCAGGATCCACATCGAGGAGGACCCGGGCAAGACCAAGAGAGTCGGGGACCTGTCGTCCCTTGTGGACTACAACAGGTCCGGTATCCCCTTGGCGGAGATCGTCACGGAACCCGACATCGCCACCCCTGCGGAGGCAAGGGAGTTCCTCGGACAGCTCATCGCCGACATCAGGCACGTCATTGACCTGCCCGGGGATGGCGAGAGGAGCATCCGCTGTGACTGCAACATCTCGGTCGGTAAGGAGAGATGCGAGGTCAAGAACGTCACCGGTCTGAAGAATGTGGAGAGGGCACTGACGTTCGAGATGGTCAGGCAGACCAAGATCCTCAGGGCCGGAGGCAAGATCGACAGGGAGACCAGGCGCTTCGACGAGGAGAGAGGGGTCACCATCTCCGTCAGGAAGAAGGAGTTCGAGGCGGACTACGGATACATCGACGAGCCCGACCTGGGGGTGTACCACATCAAGGAGATGGCCGATGCCATCAAGATCAAGGAGAGCCCCCAGAAGATGGTGCTCAGACTCGCGGACCAGTACGGTATCGAACAGAAGATGGCCAAACAGCTGGTGTCCACATCCATTGGACTTGCGGAGGCCTTCGAGACCGTTGCCAGGGACGTGGACGTGCAGAACGCCATCAAATGGGTGGCCGGACCCGTCAGCGCCAACTGGAAGGCCATGGAGGAGCGCAACGGAGATGCCTCCGAGGTCATCACCGTCATCAAGAGATTCGCCGCAGGGGAGATCACCGACACCGAGTGCGGCATCGAGATCAAATGCCTCATGACCGGCGTGGACGCCGAGGCCGCCAAGGGGGCCTCCGAGGGCCTGGAGGTCATGATCGGGAAGTACCTTGACGAGAACCCCGGGATCATCGCAGACTATCAGAAGAACGACAAGGCCGCCAACAAGGTCATAGGATTCGTCATGAAGCAGTCCGGAGGACAGTACTCCTCCGCAGAGGTCGTGGAGACCACCAAGAAGCTGATCGAAGCCAGATTCTGATTCAAAACACCGACCCTCCGGGGTCGGGAAACGATTTCATTGAAAGAATCCGGCCGGGGACCAGGATACGGGACCCCCGGTCGGTCGAAGTTCACCCCTTGCGGTTGCCCTTCTTCTTTGCTGCCTTTATGCCGAGTATCATGGTAACGGACGATACCATGCACCGGTGATATTTAGCTATTCCTAAACTTTTTTAGGAATATATGAGAAACCCCACGGGAGACCCCGTGGGAATTGGTTTTGGATCACTCCGAATCGTCGGAATCCTCGAAGTCGCCCAGGTCGAGGTCCCCTGCGAGGGAGATGATCTGGAGCTCCTCGAGCTTCTCGTCATCGATCTTGGACGGTGAACCGTCGAGCAGGGACACGGCCCTCTTGTTCTTGGGGAAGGCGATGACCTCTCTGATGGTCTCCTTGTTCAGAAGGATGGCGCACAGCCTGTCGATACCGATGGCGATACCTCCGTGGGGAGGTGCACCGTATGTGAGCATCTCGACGAAGTAGCCGAAGCTCCTCTCGATCCTCTCATCATCCATACCGAGCTTGTGGAAAACGGCCTTCTGGAGTTCAGGGTCGTGGATACGCAGCGATCCGGAACCGAGCTCGTTGCCGTTCAGACACAAGTCGAAGCATGCTCCGCCCACGTAATCGTCATCCAGGTCGTTCTCGGGGAGGACAAAGGGGTGGTGGAACGCGTCATACTTGCCAGAGACGGGATCGACCTCGAACATGGGGCACTGGTCCATCCAGAAGAACTGGAACTGATCCTTGGGGACGAGGTCCAGGTCCTCTGCGACCTTCTTCCTGAGGAATCCGGCGCTCTCATAGGTGGCCTTCCAGGGTCCGGCGACGATGAACAGGAGGTCGCCCTCCTCTGCACCCATGGTGGTCTTGATGTTCTCGAGGATCTCAGGTGTGAAGTACTTCACGATGTTGCTCTCGAGCTTGCCGTTGACGCACCTCATCCAGGTGAGTCCTCCGAGTCCGACCTTCTTCGCGTAGTGGATGTAACGGTCCACATCATTCCTTCCGATCCTCTCACCGGCGACATCCGCCTTCAGGTTCATTCCCGCGACGATACCGCCCTCTGCGAGGATGTTCTGGAAGATCTTGTAGGGTGCGTCCCTGACAACATCGGTCAACTTGACGAACTCGAGTCCGTACCTCATGTCGGGCTTGTCGGATCCGAACCTCTCCATGGCATCGCGGTAGGCGATGTGGGGGAAGGGAGTCTGGAGCTCCTCTCCGTAAAGTCCCTTCCAGATGTAGGAGACCATTCCCTCCATCATGTCCTGGATGTCCTTCATGTCCACGAATGACATCTCGATGTCCAGCTGGGTGAACTCGGGCTGCCTGTCCTTCCTGGAGTCCTCGTCACGGAAGCATCTGGCCACCTGGTAGTAACGGTCCATGCTGGCGACCATGAGCATCTGCTTGAACTGCTGGGGGGACTGGGGGAGCGCATAGAACGTTCCGGGGTGGACCCTAGAGGGGACAACGTAGTCCCTCGCCCCTTCGGGTGTGGACCTTCCGAGGATGGGGGTCTCGATCTCGAGGAAACCGTCCTTCTCTAGATACTGTCTGGCGAGGTGGACGAGCTTGCTCCTGAACTCCATGGCCTGGATCATCTCGGTCCTCCTGAGGTCCAGGTACCTGTACTTCATCCTGACGTCCTCGTTGGGGAGGACACCCTCCTTCTGGTCCCCCAGCTCGAAGGGCGGTGCGGCGGACCTGTTCAGAAGCTCCGCGTCGGTGATGAGCACCTCGATCTCCCCTGTGGGGTTCCTTCCGTCCTCCGTCCCCTCGACCCTCTTCCTGACGATACCGTCGACGGAAACGACGGACTCACGGGTGAACGACCTCATGATGTCCGAGATGCGCTGGACATCCGTCCCTGCGGGGAGGTCCTCGGGATCGAAGACGATCTGTGTGATTCCGTACCTGTCAGCGAGGTCGATGAAAGCGACTCCTCCGTGGTCCCTGGAGAATCTGACCCATCCCTGGAGACACACCTTCTTACCGAGGTCGGCGGACCTCAGTTCACCGCATGTGTTTGTTCTTCTCATAAGAGCGCCTCTATAACTATATCGCACGCTATTTAGGAGGGTATATAAAAATGGTGGCGAGGGTCTGCTGACGGCCCCCTCGGACGGCGATCCGACATCATTCGTCGGGAAGGATCGGCGGGATATAGCTGAACGGGTCCTTCTTGATGTCGAGTATCACCGAGGTGTTGGTCTTCTTCACACCGTCTATGGCGTTGATGGCCTTGACCGCCGCGGAGAACTCGTCCCTGTCCGCACATGCGATCCATGCGATGCAGTCGCTCTCCCCGGTGACGTCGAACACGGATATCACCTGCGGGAGGTTGACGATCTCGTCCTGGACGGAGACCACGTTGTCCGCATAGATGCTGACCATGCCCATGTACTCGAAACCGAGCTTCATGTAATCGACACTCGCACGGTATCCCTGGATCACACCCTTCGACTCCAGGTTCTTGACCCTCTGTATGAGTGTGGTGGGGTGGACGTTGAGCTGTTTGGCGATCTGCCTGTACGAGCCCTGACTGGACCTGCAGAGCAGTTCGATTATACGTTTGTCCAGTTCGTCGTAGTCTTCCAAGGACATTTGAATCTCCGAAAGGGCCTAATCCGCTAAGGATGTATAATAGCTTGGTCGGAAACCTCTGAAACGGACCCATCACACTGTTATTTATCGGACGGTGCGGTTCGGGAACCCATTGGAAAGGCGATCGACATGGCAGACGAGATCTTCAGACACGACGGATACACGTTCGAGTTCGAGGCACACGTCGTCTCCGCAGAGGGGGACGAGGTCGTGCTTGACTGCACCGCATTCTACCCCGGAGGGGGCGGACAGGTGTGCGACACCGGATACATACGCGGAAAGGCGGTGACGGACGTCCATTACAAAGGCGACGAGATCGTCCACATCGTACCCGGGAACGACCTGAAGGTCGGTGAGAGGATCTGGTGCAGCGTGGACTGGGACAGACGCTACGACCTGATGCAGGGACACACGGGGGAACACCTCCTGTTCTGTTCCCTGAAGAGGCAGTGCCCCGACCTGGAGATCACCAAGATCTTCATCTCGCCGGAGAGCAAGTACGTCATAGTCAACCACGACCTGACCTGGGAGCAGATCAGGGCGGCCGTGGACTTCGCCAATCAGGCGATCAGGGACAACCTCCCCGTAACCAAGAGCATCATGGACAGGGACGACCCCGAACTGGAGAACGTCAGGATCAAACTCGACAGGATACCCGAGGGGGAGCAGATCTCCGTCGTGGCCATCGGTGACATCGACCTGTCCGCATGCAGCGGGGTCCATGTCATGGAGACCTCCGAGCTGGAGATGCTGATGGTGGACCGCAAGGTCTCCGCAGGGAAGGACGGCGTGACGATAGAATTCAAGGTCGGTGATGCGGCGAAGGATGCGGCCAACGCCCTGGCCGCCATAGCGTTGGAGATCGTGGATGAGATCGGATGCAAGACCGAGGACTCACCCCGTGCCGTGGCCAACATGAGGCATGAGCTGGAGATGGACAGGAAGATGCTGAAGGACGCGGTCCGCACCATCCTCTCCTCCGTACAGCCCGAGGATGTCAACGGATGCCCCGTGTTCTCGGCCAAGGTCCCCGCGGCGGACAGGTCCGTCATCACCGAGGCGGCGGAATCGGCCAAATCCAAAAGCGGTGTCGCGGCATACGTGTCCGTTGGGGACACGGTGTCCGTGGTGCTCGCATCCGGCGACAAGAGGGTGGACTGCAAGGCCATCCTCGGAACCGTGCTGAAGGACTTCGGGGGCAGGGGCGGAGGCAAACCCGACTTCTCCCAGGGAGGGGTGCCCGACATCGCCGCTGCGGACGATGTGCTGAGGGCGCTCACCGAGGCGGTCGGAAAATCGCTGAGTTAAAGAAGGGAAAGAGGATAGGTGTCGAACATGGCCGGCGGAATGAGAATGAACGACCGTCAGATGAAGCAGGCGATGAAGAAGATGGGGATCAAACAGTCCTCCATCGACGACGTCACCGAGGTCATCATCAGAACCAAGACCAACGAGATCGTCATCAGAGGTGCCGATGTCGTCTGTGTCGAGATGGGCGGAAGCAAGAGCTATCAGATCAGCGGCGTCGAGACCGTGAGGGAACTCGGAGCCACCGGAGAGGATGCACCCGTCGTGACGTTCGCATCGGAGGATGTGGACCTCGTCATGTCACAGACCGGATGCGACCGCGAGAAGGCGGTGGAGGCACTGACCGCTACGGACGGACAGCCCGCAGAGGCCATCCTGAAGATCATGTCGGAGTGATAACATGTGTTTGGCAATCCCCGGGAAGATCGTGAGGATCGACGGAGACATGGGCGATGTCGATTTCGGAGGCGTCACCAGGCAGGCCAACCTGTCGATGGTCGAGGCCGATGTCGGCGATTGGGCCGTCGTCCACGCCGGATTCGCGATCCAGGTGATGGATGAGGAGGACGCTCAGGAGACCATCAGGCTCTGGAACGAGGTCCTCGACAGTGATAAAACCGAATTCTGTTGATCATGAAGGGCCCGTTGGGCCCCATGATCACAATTTCTTCTGGATCTTACCGTCCTTCTTCTTCCTTATGACTGTGGCACCGTTGTTGGATGCCACCTTCTTCGCATAGGCATCCGCCTCTGCCTTGGTGTCGAAACGTCTGATCGCCTTGGTGGAACCGGTCTTCTTGACCTGCCAACCCCCGTCGGGATGGGTGCAGACCACATACGAGACCTTCTTAGGAGCCTTCGAAGTGTCCTCTGCGACCTCGGTCTCCTCCTTCCCGGCCTTAGGCGCGACCTTCTTCTCCGTATCCTTCTTGGGAGTTGCCTTCTTCACGGGCTCCTCCTCTGTGGCCTTTGCATCCTCTTTTCCCCTCTTCTTGAAAATGGCCATATGGGAACGGAATCCTGAGGTCCATTCTTAAGGAAAATGGTGAATCGGACGTATGTTCCAATATGATCGACCTCATTCACACCGTTTTTGAGGTGAAACAGGCCATAGAATCCTGGTTTCCGAACACCCTCGAGACAGTCTTAGACTGGCTGGAACGAAAGTATTATATAGTTTGCAGGTATGCCAAGTCTTGGTAAGACGGCCATAGCGGCGGAGTCACACCCGGTCCCATTCCGAACCCGGCAGTAAAGCCCGCCCGCGTACCTGTCTGTACTGTATTGCGCAAGCGTACGGGAACTCAGGCACGCTGTCTACCACTTATTCCTCCCTTATGGCCCATACGGGCCATTCTTACTTCATTCTCTTATGGTGTTCCCATAGGCGCGTATCTCCGCAAATGGAACCTACCACTTTAACTAAAAAGAATCCATGCAACCGCTGATGATGCTGATTAAACTGGGTGGTAGCGTTATCACCGATAAATCCCAGTACAGGACATTCAACCGGGAGCAGGTCTCGAGACTCTGCAGGGAGATCGCCGAATCCGGAAAGGGGACCATCGTCGTGCACGGTGCAGGCTCCTTCGGACACGTCGTCGCCAAGAAGTACGCACTCCAGCACGGCCTCATCGATTTCTCGCAGGTACCTGCCATCGCACAGGTCCAATACGACGTCCGCGAACTGAGCTCCATGGTCGTGAGGGAACTCATCACCAACGGGATCCCCGCGGTGTCCGTGCCCCCGGGATCGTGTTTCGTCATGGACGACGGGAAACTCGTGGTCAGCGACACCGAGGCCATCAAGGCACTCGCCCACATCGGTGTGATGCCCATCCTCTTCGGAGATGTGGTCATGGACCGCAAGAAGGGATTCGGTATATGCTCAGGGGACCAGATCATGGAGGTCCTGGCGGACATATTCAAACCGGACCGCATAGTCTTCGTCTCCGACATAGACGGACTCTACACCGCCGACCCGAAGACCGACCCCGATGCGGAGCTCATCCCCGAGGTCACACCCAGCACCATGGATGACATCTCCTCGGGATCCACCGTCGATGATGTGACGGGCGGGGTCCGTGGCAAGATGGAGTCGATGTTGAGGATGTGTGATGGAGGTCGCGACTGCGTTCTAGTCAACGGTACCGTCCCCGGAAGGCTCCTCTCCCTGCTGAAGGGCGAGGATGTTCCGTGCACGGTGGCCAGAAGGTGATTCTATGGCACCCATAAAGGACAGGAAAGCGGATCACATAAGGATCTGCAAAGATGAGAGGATCGCCCCGGGCTACTGCTACTGGGACGACATAAGGTTTGTACACAACGCCCTCCCCGAGATCGACGCCGATGATATCGACACATCGTGCACCCTCTTCGGGAAGAGATTGGAGTTCCCCCTGGTGGTCACCGCCATCACCGGAGGATTCCCCGGGGCCACGAAGATCAACGCCAACATAGCCGAGGCCTGTGCCGAGCTGGGCATCGGAATGGGTGTGGGGAGCGAGCGCGCTGGGGTGACCGGGGTCTGCCCCGAGAGCTACTCCGTGATCAAGGACTTCGACGTCCCCCTGGTCATCGGGAACGTAGGCGCACCCCAGCTGGTGGACCAGCACAGCAAGGACAGATTCACACCCGAGATGGTCGGACAGGCCAAGGACCTCATCGGTGCCGACCTGGTGGCCATCCACCTGAACTTCCTCCAGGAGGTCGTCCAGCCCGAGGGCGACACCAACGCCGCAGGATGCCGCGACGCCATACGGAGCCTTGCCAGGGAGTACCCTGTGATGGTCAAGGAGACCGGTGCGGGCATCTCCGACGACGTGGCCGAACGCCTCAAGGGCATAGGCATACGCGGACTGGACATCGCGGGGATGGGCGGAACGAGCTTCTCCGCCGTGGAGCTCTACAGGGCCATGGATGCCGGGGACAGCATCAGGACCTGCATGGGGGAAACGTTCTTCGACTGGGGCATACCTTCACCCGTATCGCTCTGGCAGTGTAGGGGATGCGGACTTCCGCTCATCGCGTCCGGAGGAGTCCTGGACGGGATACACGTGGCCGCGGCGATCGCCATGGGGGCATCGTCCGCAGGGGTCGCGAACATCATACTCAAAGAGGCCACCCAATCCGCGGAGGCCGTCATCGAGAAACTCACTATCATCAGGGAGGAACTGAGGGCCGCCATGCTGCTCACCGGCTGCAGGGACATTTCCCAGCTGTCAAAGGCGAGACATGTCGTCCTCGGCGAGACCAAACAATGGATGGACCAATTATGATCGACGCCAAAGAATATCTGAAGAAGATGTCCGCCGAACTCGACGGACCCATCAAGAGCTACATAGGTGATGAGGAACCCTTCAACCTCATGGAGGCCTCCAGGCAGTACCCCTACGCCGGAGGGAAGAGGATGCGCCCCGCCATGGCCATCGCATGCTGCGGTGCCGTCGGAGGGGACAGGAGCAAGGCCGTCCCCCTGGCGGTGGCCGTGGAGTACATCCACAACTTCACCTTGATCCACGACGACCTCATGGACGGTGATGCCAAACGCAGGGGGATGGACACCATCCACGTGGGATACGGAATGCCCACCGCCGTCCTCGCCGGGGATGCGCTGTTCGCCAAGGCATACCAGATCATCTGTGGCCTGGACGTCCCCGCCGACAGGATGAGGGCCGCCATGAAGTACGTCAGCGATGCGGTCTGGGACCTGGCACGCGGACAGCAGATGGATGTCAACAACGAGGGACAGATCGTCACGGAGGAGGTCTACATAGAGACCATCAAACTGAAGACCAGCGTCCTGTTCGCCGCGGCCGCCGCGGGAGGTGCCATCATCGGTGGTGCCGACGACGACACCGTGAAGGCGATCAACGAGTACGCCCTGGAGCTCGGACTGGGATTCCAGATGTTCGACGACTACCTCGGCATAGCCGGTGATGAGTCCAAGACAGGGAAATCCGTCGGGAACGACATCCGCAAGGGCAAGTGCACATGCATGGTCACCCACGCGATCAGGTCCATAAAGGACCCTGCGGTCCTCGAGGAGTTCAAGGGGATCCTCGGCAACATGGATGCCACCGACGAGCAGTGCGCCCGTGCGAAGCAGATCCTCCAGGAGGCTGGTTCCATCGACTACGCCCTGGGACTCGCCAGACAGAAAGTGGACAACGCCATCGCGAAGATCTCCTCCCTGCCCGAGAGCGAGGATAAGGAGTTCATGATCGCACTGGCCAACTTCGCCATAAACAGGGACGTCTGAGCGTCCCCTTCTCAAATATCTTCAATGCCGGTCTCGGTGATGCGGTACATCGCCGACCTCCCCTCGGGGAGGCTCCGGTGTTTCATTATCACCGCAACACGCTTCCCATCGTTCCTCTTGTCCAGACGTACGATCGTCTTGGCGTTGTGATGGAGGGCATGGCCTCCGAGGAACTCGACCCCTCCGCTCTGAAGGTTCGCATAGACCTGAGAGGTCACCATGACGGCGATCTCATACTGACGTGCGGAGTTCAGAAGGACCTCGGTCTGCCTGATGAAGTCATTGCGTATGGCGTTGTTCTCATGGTTGAGACGGTAGAACATGGTGAGGGAATCTATCACGACGAGGGAAATCGCACCCACCGCGGCGAGCTTCTCGATCTTGTCTATCCTGTCGGACTGCTCCTCGAAACTGTGGACCTGGAATATCAGGAGGTTCCTCATGGCATCCTCATGACCAGCGAAGACCTGGGAGAGACGGTCCGAGGACAGGCCCTCTGTGTCGATGTAGGCCACCTTGCTCCCGTTTATGGCGACATTGCGCGCAAGCTGGAGGCAGACGTTCGTCTTCCCGGCCCCGGCCTCACCGTACAGAAGTGTGACGCTTCCGCTCTCGATCCCGCCTCCCAGGAGACGGTCGAACTTGGAGCATCCCAAAGGTATCCTATCCACGTACCGACCAATGTCCGAGGTGGATAAAAAGATTCAGTAAAGGATGCCCCCTGGGGGTTTTCACGCCGTTACACCGTACTCCACTCCGATTGTCGCCCCGCACCTGCAAGGGGTACAAATAATCGGGTTACCATGGAGAGGACGGTGCATTGATGGAAACAGATACCCCCGAGATGACCAGAGGTGCGGAGGCCACCATCACCCAGGGAACTTTCCTGGGAAGGAGGGCCCTGATCAAGACACGCCCGCCGAAGGCGTACAGGCATCCGGAGCTGGATTCCAGGATACGTTCATCGAGGACGCGCAATGAGGCGAGGATCGTCCACGAGGCCCGCATAGCAGGTGTGAAGACGCCCTGCATCTACGACATCGACCTGAAGGAGTGCTCCATAACCATGGAGTATCTGGACGGGAGGTCCGTGAAGGACATCCTGGACTCGGAACCTTCGTCGGCATCGGAGATCTGCGGAATGGTCGGGGAAACGGTGGCAAGACTGCATTCGGCCGATATCTGCCACGGTGATCTGACCACGTCCAACATGATACTCTGCGACGGTGAACTGTGTCTGATCGATTTCTCGATGGGATGCACCAAGGCAGGATTGGAGGAGAAAGGGGTCGACATCAGACTCCTGGAGAGGGCCTTCACATCCGCACACACCGAACTCACAGATGCGTTCGGGACGATGATGGATTCGTACTACGCCAACATCCCCGAACCGGACCGCATGAGGAGGAAGGTGGAGGACATCAGGAACAGGGGAAGGTACACATGAAGCTCAAGGTCATCACATCCAATCCGGGAAAGGTCGCCGAATATCAGAGGTCGTTCGACCATCTGGGGATAGAGATGGAGCATTACAGGCTCCCGTACGACGAGGTGCAGACATCCGACCTGGCGGAGGTCGTGGACAAGGGGATGGACGAGGTCATATCGAAGGGCGTCAGGAACTTCATCGTGGATGATTCGGGACTGTTCGTCGATGCCCTGAAGGGATTCCCCGGCGTGTGGTCGGCGTACGCCCAGAAAACCATCGGAAACAGGGGCATACTCAGGCTCATGGAGGGTGTCGAGGACCGCGGTGCTGAGTTCAGATGCTGCATCGGATGCGACATCGACGGTCAGAGGATCATTGTCACAGGAATCTGCCGCGGGACCATCACGGAATCCGAGACAGGTGAGGGAGGATTCGGTTTCGACCCCATATTCACCCATGACGGTGAACGCACCTTCGCGGAGATACCCGTGGACGAGAAGAATGAAGTTTCCCACAGGGGGAACGCGGTGAAACTCCTCATAGAGGAGATGGGGAGAAGGGGACTGGTGTGAGGACCACACCGCCCCATATTATTTTGAATCGAAGTTTCAGATCAGGCAAAGGGTGCGTTGACACCGACGATGCACACACCGAGGGCCAGGGTCAGATAGAGCAGGTAGTTACCCACCATCGACTTGGTCTCGAGCATCTCGGGCCTGAATCCCATGACCTCAAGGATCCTCTTCATCCCGAAGCAGACCGCAAAGGAGACGAGCGTGGACACGACCCAGGCATAGTTGGATGCCCAGGAATCGATGATGACCGCGCCGATGATCCCGACGATCAGACCGAGGACCATCGCCACTGCGAAGACCTTGGATCCATAGATATCCTTGAGGATGAACTCCCTCTCGTTGAACTCGGTAGGGGTGAACTCGTACTCCTCTTCGGGTTCCTCGACTATGCGTCTCTTTTTCTTTGCCATCGCGACCGCATCCTGACATCCTGATTTAAAGGTTTAGGGGAAACGGGCCATAGGCCCGAAGGTTCACTCCCCGAACTTCTCCATGGAGTATTTGAGGGCCTCTATGACGGGCAGGGGCTCTCCCAGGAGGAAGGTCTCCAATGCTCCCCCTCCGGTGCTCACATACGAGAAACGGTCGGCCAGGTCGAACCTCTCCGCCGCTCCGCCAGTGTGTCCCCCTCCGATGACGGACTGTCCGCCGGAGTCGACCATCGCGGTCATGAGGATACGGGTGCCGATCTCGAATCCCTCCTTCTCGATCATACCGGCGGGACCGGACATGAAGCAGGTCTTGGAGGCCATGATGACTTTCCTGAACTTCTCCGCGGAATCATCACCGATGTCCAGTGCGGGCTCGTCGCTCGGCAGGTCGCCGATGTTGACGGACACCCTCTTCCCGTCCCTCTCCACCGCCACATCGACGGGGAGCAGGACCCTCTGACCGTACTTGGACAGGATGTCTTTGGCGGCCTGGAGGTTCTCGGGTGTGAGCTCGTCCTGGAGGACCTTGGTGCTGGCCTCTCCGATGTCGACCCCTCTCGCGAGGAGGTATGCGTTGCCTGCGAGTCCCACGAGGATGACGGTGTCGGCCATGCCGTTCCCGAGGACACGGTCGATCATCTCCGACGCATCACCGAACTTCGCCCCTCCGAGGATGAAAACGGAGGGCCTGCGGGGGTTCTCGAAGATCGCCTTGAGTGCGAACATCTCCTTGGCCATCAGCCTGCCGGATGCGGAGGGCACCTTGGCGGGGAATCCGACCAGAGAGCACTGGGACCTGTGGGCGGCACCGAACGCGTCGCACACGTAATAGTCGATGAGGGGTGCGAGCCTCTCAACGATCTCGCCCTCGGCATGCATGAGCATGTCGCCCTTGGCCGTCTCGCTGTCGATGGCCCTGACGTTGCCCAGGAGGAGGACCTCACCCGGTCTGACCTCGGAGATGGCCTTCATGGCCTCGTCACCGAGGACATCGTCGACGTACCTGACGGGTGCGTTGATGTGCCTGGAGAGATGCTCCGCATGCTGCTCCAGATTGATGAAGTCCCATTTGCCCTTCCTGCTCTGGTGGGCCAGCATGATGACCTTGGCCTGCTTCCCCATGAGTTCCCTGACGGTGGGGACGATCCTCCTAATCCTGGAATCGTTGACGATCTTCAACTCGGTCTTGTCCAGAGGACAGTTGATGTCCACTCTGAGGAGGACGGTCTTGCCCCTGTAGTCGAAGTCACCGAGGGTGTTGAAGTCCTTGGACGTGTTCCCACCTCAGAGTGTCTTGGAGATGCCGAGCGCGGCATCGGTCTTGGCGACGGATGCGGCGGCATCCTGCTCGACCTTGCACATGGACCTGATGCAGTCGATGTTCTCGGGGATGACATCGGACTCCTGATGGACGGCCTGGTAGTAGTACAGTGTGTTGCCGACGACCTTGATACCGTCCTCCCAGACGATGATCTCGTACATGTCGGACCTGTCGCGTCCGAGGTCCCTTGCCAGCTCCATGATCTGGGCGGTGGTCTTGATGCCGTCCTTGCTCTTCACGAGCCTGACACGGGGCGCCTCCCTCAGGACGTCGATGATCTCCTGGGTGGTGGTCTCGGTGGCGAGCTGTGCGACGACGGTGTGGACGTGCATGAGGGTCGTGGAGGCCTTGATCGCCATGGTGTTGATGTTCAGCCAGGGCATGATGCTCTGCACATCGGGTCCGTGGTGGGTAGGCAGCTTGACGGAGGGCTCGAGTCCGTTGATGGGTCCGTTCTTGCTGTCACCGGGATCAGCGGCACGCCTGACGATGGTGACGAACGCCTGCTCGACCTTGAACCTCTTGTCGATGGGGTTCAGGGTCCTGAGGAGTCCGGTGGTGTTGCATGAGACGACACGAGACAACTGTGCGCCCCATGACTCGGAGTAGTTGGCGGTCGAGTTGAAGGATATGCCCGTGAGGCTGTGGTCCTCCCCACCCTGGAAGATGGCCTTGACACCGGCCTCCTGGTATTGGGCCTTGTACATCTCCCCGACGTTGCCGGGTGTGCAGTCGACGACGATGTCGACCTTCTTGTACATGTCCTTGACAGTTCCAGCGATCTTCACTCCGGCCTCGTTGAAGGCCTCAACGCTCTCTTCGGGGACGTAGAGGTCGTACCCCTTGGCAAGTGCCGCGAGTGCCTCGAAGTTGGGCCTGGTCTTGGTGACACCGACGAGCTCCATGTCGTCCTGTGCCGCGACCGCGGATGCCACTCTCTTGCCGATGGTTCCGTAACCGTTTACTCCAACCCTGATTTTCGCCATGATAATAACCTGAGCTCACGATGGGCGTCCAGTAAAAAATAGTATGGGCAGAAGGACATCGCCGTACATCCCCCGATGGGACATCATGTCCGGCCCACCGCCAACGCTTATAAGACGTCCGTACAATCCTCCGTCGGAAGGTATCGGCAATGAAAGGTACGAAGGCACTGCTGAGTATGCTTGAGAACAAGGGCGTCGACACCATCTTCGGATATCCCGGAGGGAGTGTCATCTCCATCTACGACGAGCTCCTCGACTCGTCCATCAGGCATGTGCTGGTGCGTCACGAGCAATGCGCCGCCCATATGGCGGACGGTTACGCACGTGCGAAGAACCAGCCCGGAGTGTGCCTCGCCACCAGCGGACCCGGTACGACCAACCTCGTCACGGGTATCGCGACCGCGTATGCGGACTCCGTCCCCATGATCGCACTGACCGGACAGGTCGCCGCAGGGTCCCTGGGCCTCGGGGCGTTCCAGGAGGTGGACGCATACAGTCTCCTGATGCCCGTCACGAAGCACAGCTACCGTGTCCTGGATGTGAACAGACTGCCCCACGCCATACACGAGGCTTGGGACATCTGCCAGATGGGGCGCAGGGGGCCGGTCCACATCGACCTGCCCATAGACCAGATGAACTCCGAGATCAACGTCTCGCTGATCGGCGAAAAGTACGGTGTCAAGCCCCTCACGGAGGACATCTCCAGACTCAACGAGGCCGTCAGATGGATCAGGGAGGCCAAGAGGCCCCTCATCCTCGTCGGAGGGGGCGCCATAGACGCGTCCGAGGAGGTCATGGAGCTCGCCAGATTGCTGGGGGCACCGGTGGACACCACCCTCATGGGCGTCGGGATAGTCCCGTATGATTACGAGATGTACATGGGACCCCTCGGGATGCACGGCAGGATGGCCGCACTGACCATGAGCAGGGAGGCCGACCTCATCATATCCATCGGGAGCAGGTTCTCCGACAGGACGTACAGCTCCCATGACCGCATGGACGACCCCCAAGGAAGGGTCATCCACATCGACGTGGACGCCACGGAGTTCGACAAGCACAACCACAGCCCGTCGGTGAACCTCCAGGGGGACGCCGCAAGGGTCGTCAGGCTCCTGATCGACGCCATCGGAGGGAACGCACCCACCTATGCGGAGTGGACGGAGCGCGCCAGGAAGGTCAAGGACAGATGCTTCTGCGACCAGAGGAAGGACTGTGTGCCCATCTCCCCTCAGAGGATAATGTACGAGATCAACAGGATCATCGACGACGATACGATCATCACCACCGATGTGGGACAGAACCAGATGTGGGCCATGCACCACCTGAACATCAGCCATCCCCGTCAGTTCCTCACATCCGGTACGTTCGGGACCATGGGCTTCGGATTACCGTCCGCGATCGGTGCCAAGGCCGCGATGCCCGATAAGAAGGTCCTCACGATCACCGGCGATGCCGGACTCCAGATGGTCGTCCAGGAACTGGCCACATCCGTCGCGGAGGACCTGCCGGTCACCGTCGTCCTGCTGAACAACGGCACACTGGGCATGGTCAGACAGATGCAGAAGCTCTTCTGGAACGAGAGATACTCCGCCACCACCCTGGGCGCCAACCCCGACTTCGTCAAGGTCGCAGAGGGATTCAGATGCAAGGGCATACACGTGGAGAGGCCCGACGACATCGGCGATGCCATCAGACAGGCCATGGACAACGATGTCACGACCGTCGTGGAGATCATGGTCGACCCGGACATCGAGATCCTGCCCATGCTGCCGGCGAACCCCGACATCCCCATGGTCAAGGGCCACTGCCCGTTCTGAAACACATATCAAACCCCGTCCGCAGGGGCGGGGACATTCCTTTTCCCACATCACCGTCTCAGATAGACCACCTCGGTCCAAGGATTGACATCCATGATCAGGCGTGATGCACAAGGATTTTTTCAGAATGCCCGGAACGGTCGACCGGGTGAAGATTGAATAAGAATTGATTAAATGACCACGGATTGAATTCATCACAGTACAGGGCGGTAACCAAGAGGGACACCTCGACCACTTCTCAGGGACCACGGGCGGCGATGGGAAGAAGACATACTCCGATGCCACCACCTGGCCGCACTCAGGAAGGACGGGACCATAGAGAACATCGGAACCGACAGGCTCCCCCTCTACCGTCCGATGCATCGCCGTGGCCAGTGAACGTTTTCCCGAACTTTTATTATAAGAGAGCAAATGCGCACACGAAGGCATTAACATGAAAGGCACGAAAGCACTGGTCACAATGCTCGACAGGAAAGGCGTCGACACGATGTTCGGATACCCCGGCGGAAGCGTCATCCCCATCTACGACGAACTCTACGACTCAAGCATCAGGCACGTCCTGGTACGCCACGAACAGTGCGCAGCCCACATGGCCGACGGTTACGCCCGTGCAAGCGGACGTCCCGGAGTGTGCCTCGCCACAAGCGGTCCCGGAGCCACCAACCTCATCACCGGAGTGGCCACCGCATACGCGGATTCCGTCCCCATGCTCGCACTGACCGGACAGGTCGGTACCGGGTCCCTGGGGCTGGGAGCCTTCCAGGAGGTGGACGCCTACAGCCTCCTCATGCCGATCACGAAACACAATTTCCGTGTCCTCGATTCCAACAGGCTCCCCCATGCGATCACAGAGGCATGGGACATCTGCCAGATGGGCAGACCCGGACCGGTCCACATCGACCTGCCCGTGGACCAGATGAAATCCGAGGTGGACGCCGAGTATCTGAACGAGGAGTACGGTGTCAAACCCATCCCCGAGGACCTCTCGGGCATAGATCAGGCCATCAGATGGATCAGGGAGGCCAAGAGGCCTGTGATCCTGGTCGGAGGCGGGGCGATCAACGCCTGCAGAGAGGTCAGGGAACTGGCCGAGCTCCTCAGGGCCCCGGTGGACGTCACACTCATGGGAATAGGCATAGTGCCCTCTTCCTACGACCTGAACATGGGCACCCTCGGTATGCACGGCAGGATGGGCGCCAAGGTCGCCATGAACGAGGCAGACCTGGTCATCTCCATCGGAAGCAGGTTCTCCGACAGGACCTGGAGCGCCAAGAGCCGCATGCAGGACACCGAGGCCAGGGTCATCCACATCGACGTGGACGCCACCGAGTTCGGGAAGCACAAGTTCCGCAACAGCGTCAACCTCATGGGCGACTCCCGCAGGGCGGTCAGGATGCTCGTGGAGGGTCTGAAGGGATACACACCCAACAGGATATGGACCGACAGGGGACTCGAGCTCCATAGGGGATGCAGGTGCAATCTGGACATGGATGCCACTCCGATCCTCCCCCAGAAGGTCATGTTCGAACTGAACAGGATCATCAGGAATGATACAATAGTCACAACCGACGTGGGACAGAACCAGATGTGGGCCATGCACCACCTGGACTTCGAACACCCCCGCCAGTTCCTCTCATCAGGTACCTTCGGGACCATGGGCTTCGGACTGCCCGCGGCAATCGGTGCCAAGGCGGCAAAGCCGGAATCGGATGTCATCGCCATCACCGGCGACGGAGGGTTCCAGATGGTCATGCAGGAGGTGGCCACATCCCTGGCCGAGGACCTGCCCGTCACGATAGTGCTGCTCAACAACGGTGTCCTGGGAATGGTCAGACAGTGGCAGAAGCTCTTCTGGAACGAGAGGTACAGCCAGACCACGCTGGACGCCACACCCGACTTCGTCAAGATGGCCGAGGCCTTCGGTGCCAAGGGAATACTGGTGGAGAAGCCGGGCGAGATCGGCGATGCCCTGAAGGAGGCCACGGAGTGCGGAAGGACCTGTCTGGTGGAGGTCAGGGTCGATGTCAACGAGGACATCCTCCCCATGCTCCCCGCGGACCCCAGCGCACCCGCCGTCCTGGGACGCTGTCCGTTCTGAGGTCGATACCATGGATGCCGATGCGTTGGAGCAATCCGTCCTGAGGAGGATCGTCCCGTCGGAGGACGAGATACTCTCGATATCCGAGAGGGCCGCCAGGCTGAAGAGCATCGTCCAGGAGTACATACTGGACCACGGCATCGACATCGACATAATGTTCGCAGGGTCCTTCTCCAAAGGGACATTCCTTTCGAACCCCGACCTGGACCTGTTCCTGATGTTCCCCGAATCCGTCCCCAAGAGGGAGTTGGAGAGGATCGGACTGCAGGCGGGGGAGGACATCCTCCACGGGGAACGCATGTTCTCGGAACATCCCTACACGAGGGGCGTGTTCGAGGGGTTGGATGTGGACATGGTACCCTGCTACCACCTCTCATCGACAGACAAACTGCAGAGTGCGGTGGACAGGACACCGTTCCACACCGCATACATCTGCAGAACACTCACACAGGAGCAGAGGGACCAGGTCCGCCTGCTCAAGAAGTTCATGAAGAACATAGGCACCTACGGTGCCGAACAGGACTCCAGAGGATTCTCGGGATACCTCTGCGAGGTGCTTGTGGTCAGGTACGGGTCGTTCCGCGGAGTCCTACAGGGGGCACAGTCCTGGAGGGAGGGAACGGTGATCGAGGTCGAGGGCAGAGGGCCATCAATGAAGGCACCCCTCGTGGTCTACGATCCGGTAGACCCCCGCAGGAACATGGCGTCATCGGTCCACCTGGACACCATGTCGCTGTTCATCCATGCGGCCTCGGAATACCTGAGATGTCCCGACGAGAGGTTCTTCTTCAAACCTGCCAGGGAGGCCCTGACCTTGGAGGGGCTCTCCGGGATCGCAACGGTCCACGGATCCAGATTGTTGTCCGTCGTGTTCAGGAGGCCGGGAGTCATCGAGGACAGTCTGTTCTCCCAACTCTGGAAGACACAGATCGCATTGGAGAGGAAGCTGGATGAGTTCTCGTTCGAGGTGCTCCGTGCAACGCATTCCATGGATGACGAGAGATTGACCGTGGTGTTCGAACTTGAGAGGGACACACTGCCCAGGACCCGTAAGCACAGGGGACCTCCCGCATGGGTGAAGGCCTCGGAGAACTTCCTGTCCAAATGGAGGGGGAACGCCAACGGCGAACCCTTCATCGAGGACGGCGTGTGGATGGTCATCGCCGACAGGCCCTATACCAGGGCGGATGAGATGGTCCGCGGAGAGGCCGCGATGTCAGGCATCGGAAAGAACCTGGACATCGGCACCATGGAGGTCCTGGACCACGACCGCACGTTGGAATGCGTCGACCCCCTGCTGATCACGGACCTGTTGGTCCCGAAGATGCCCTGGGAATGACGCCCCGACCGATTCGGGACGGCACACGGTTTTATAGCAAATCAGCGTTGGACGTTACAGTGGGCCTATGGGCTAGCTTGGTATACTTGTGGCTTTGGGAGCCATTGACCCCGGTTCAAATCCGGGTAGGCCCACTCTTCTGTCCAGACAGTTGGATTCTGAAGCTATTGTTTTCCGATTTGTGCCAACTTTTGGTGATTGAATCCACGCATAAGGAAGGTTTCTTGACGAGTCCTTCCCCATGCATATGGGCCCGTTTCCAACTGCCTCAGGACACCTCCTGACCGCGCTCGCGCGACAGATCCTGTTCATGACAATGTCCTCGCGACCGCGTGCGTAGTACCCCTCGATGGTCTTCGTGGATGCGTGGCCCATGGCCACGGAGACGTCTTCGATCAGGTTGCCCTTGTCGAGGAGCCTCTGACCGAATGCCCTGCGACCGGAACGGAGCTCGAACCTCGTCCCGCGGATGTCCTCCACGACCTTCTTGAGCCTGCCGAAGGACTGCTGGCAGTAGAACTCCACATTCCCCTTCAGCGGAGGGAACATCTCTCTGCTCTCGATCCCGTGTTCCCTGAGGACCTCCACCCTCATCCCGAGGTACTTCCTGAAGATGTCCTCGACACCGTCCATAATCAGGAACATTCCTGGGCTCTCCCCAGGTGCCCTCATCCTTGACGTGCTCCACATGCACGACGGAACGGTCGCCCATGAGGACGATGTCGTCGGCGTAAAGCTGGCGTGCCTCCTGCGGTCTCAGACCGCGGCTGCAGCAGAGGATCGCCGTCATGCATCCCCTGAGAACATCCCATCTGTCCGTCTCCCTGGCGAGTCCGTATACCCTGTCGATGACGTCGTTGGACATCGGCCTCTTCCTGCCGGTGTACGCATGGGGCCTGACTTCGTACTTCCCGATAACGTGACCAAATACATCGATGCCGAGACCAACATTACTTCAGACAGATATGATTGAGAACCATCAGATGTATTCATGACCATGGGACTTCGTTTCGAGGAACATGGAAACAAACGTTATGCATACTGGTTTGAAAATCCCAAATAATCTTGGTATGCCAAGTTCTCGTTATCTTTTTTAAATACTAAGCCGAAAAAATCAGGGCTCTTTTATAAATCGAACCCATTAAATACTATAACGAGATTCTTGGTATATGCTTGAGCCGTATATAGTGAAAAAGGGCGGAAAGGAGTACGTATACCGGTCCACCTCGCACTATTCCGAAGAAAAACGTGGCCCCGTGGCAGATACAGAATACATGGGAGTCATGGTCGACGGCAGGCTCAGGCCGAAGAAAGGGTACTTCTACGACGAGGAGACGGGGGAGTTCGGGCCGTTGAAGACGGAGTCGGAGAAGGCAGAAGTCCCCATGGTGGTATCCTGCAAGAGGTTCGGAGACGCCTATCTTCTGATGGCTCTACAGGAGAGGCTCGGCATCCTCGAGGATCTCGTCAAATCGTTCGGAGCGAAGGACGGGACGATGGCCATGGCGGTCGCCATGGCCTATACGATCCGTCCTGCGGCATTGATGCACGTCGAGGATACGATGGAGAGGAGCTGCGTGCCCCAACTCCTCGGACTGCCGGAGGATACGGACTTCTCATCGCAGAGGATGTCGGAGCTGACGAAGAGGATAGGGACCGACTTCTCGGGTCTGGACGAGTTCTTCCGCAGGAGGATCGGGACTGCGAACGACCAGTACATCTTCGATCTGACGTCGGAGAGCACGTACAGCTCGAGGAACTCCAATGCCGAATGGGGGCGCAACAAGGACCATATGAGGCTCCCGCAGCAGAATCTCGGACTGGTCACGGACAAGGTCGGACATCCGTTGATGTTCTATCTGTATCCAGGTTCCACCGTCGATGTCGCCACTCTCCAACGCATGGTCGACGACGTGGTCCGCCTCGGCGGAGCCGGGGCGGTCCTCGTCATGGACAGGGGATTCGTATCATGCAGAGGCGCCATGTACCTCCTGGACAACGGCATGGACTTCGTCATGCCGATGGTCATGGGCGACAACCCGGTGGTCAAATCCATAGTGACGTCGCTTCTGAGGTTCGTCGGGGATGTGGAGCACACGTTCGTTCACGACGGCCACTCGTACACCGTCCTGCGGACCACGGTCGGGATCCGCGTGAACAGGGACGAGAACAGGACCAGACGCAGCACGGTATGGGAGGATCCGGACGGTTACGACATGATGTCCGAGGACGATCGGGACTACGGGTCCGCGGACGGATATCTGGATGTGTTCGCATACCGCGACGTGAGGGCCGCCGGCTGCGAAACCGAAGGGATGGATGTGGCCCTGAACGGGATCGTCAGCGATCTCAAGGGGCGCAGACCCCGCGATCCGGCCAAGCTGTTCGCCAAGTCGGCCGGAGCCTATGCCGGGATGCTGGAATGGACGATGGGGGAGGACGGCATGGAGGTGACCGTCAAGCAGAATTCGCACACCTTCAACGCCAATCGCAAGGGGGTGTTCATCATGATCACGCCGCATGAGAGGAACCGCGATTGGAGACAGGTTCTGGACTGCTATGCCTGCAGGGACATCATCGAGGACGCGTTCCTCGAGGACAAGAACGAAGGCGACGGCAGGACGCCGCGGTCCGGGGACCGCGATGCGATACGCGGAAGGACCCTGATCCGGATGGTCTCCCTGATCATGCAGATGGAGATGATCCGCAGATCGTCCGAATACGAGGCGGACAGGAAGGTCCGCAGCGATATGAAGCCCAGAGGCCTCTCGAAGAGGACGCCGGGGATGCTCCTCGCATCCCTGAGCAACCTCGAGCTGATCCAAGGCAAAGGGTGGAGCAGGATGACGGAGCCGACGAGGGACAACCGTCTGATCTTCAAGATGTTCGACGTGGGGCCGCCCAAGGGGATCGATCGCGGCTGAGTGGCCCCATCGGGCCTCGGCAGATGTAACGAGAAAGTTCGGGAATTTCAATCATGATGGCGGAATAGCGGGCGGATACGATCGGATGGGTGTCGATGTCCACTGCATACGACCCCTTCGTGAAGGATCCGGGCTCCGTCCTGATGCCGAAGTCCACGCAGCGCTTGGTGAAGTGCGCCGAGCGCAGGAAGTTGCTGAACCCCGTACAGTCCACAGCTGGGACGCAATCCTTCCTGCAGAAATGCTGGAAGGCGCAGACCGCCGCTTCGAGGTCCTGCTCGTCCACGGTCTGTGCGAACCTTATCAGAGTGGTGTGATGGGGGACGTGTATGAGTCCAAGGGCGTCGATGACGCCCTTGTACGAGGGGAGGTCCTTGACGAACTGCTGATACGAGAGCCTGAGGCGTTGTCTCAGGACCAGCAGGACGATCTTCCCGCGGTAGCTGAACAGGTGGTTGCTCCTCCTATGGCGGTACTCGGGAATCCCGAGATGCTCCATGATGGCCATCAGGAGAAGGACGTAACGTTACAGCAGATCCGCTTCGCCGATGCGCTTGCGGGCGTACTCCGCCCTCTTGCCTTTCCTGGCCCTTCTTCCGTCGATTTTATGTTCCTTGTTCCCATCAGCATTCTCCGTCATCCGCGGCACATCCCGGATGGCCTCCCCCGTATGTTTCAGTTGTTGGGAGAGAACCCCTTTTTTCGCCTCTTCGGCTCGGTGGATTCGGATCGCCCGTCGTTCTCTGTTGTTTCGCGGTTGGATTTGGATTATAATCAATTTATTGATATATATCCAAATCCACCTACCCATACATGGCGATATGATATATAAAGAATCTGCCAAAACAACGATCGGAGACGAGTGACCCGATGCCGATCGGCACCGGGAACAATCTGAAGAAGGCTGGAAGCTAATCCCCTTAGATCATGATTTCATCGAGGCTAAACCTTACGCAATCTATTTATACCAGGCGATTATAGAGGGATTTCGACGGACAGGTGGCCTAGCCTGGATATGGCGGCAGCCTCCTAAGCTGCAAGCCGGGGGTTCGAATCCCCTCCTGTTCGCCATTTTTGTTTTTCTCTATCATCATCCCTGCGATTGATTCATCTGTTGTGATTGTGCCCTTATCATGGAGTTGAGTATTTGATCTGATACAGACCCCGACCCTCAGCCCAAAAGTTCATCCGGCCCTATGAGCACCACACCATCGTCCGCGGCCACCTCAGCCAGTTCATCGGTGAAGCCCGATATCGAGAACAGGATGTAGTGTCTCGTCAGATCCGTCCTTATCAGGGACACATCATCAACCAACTCCCTGTGGACGGACAGCGGCATACTGAGTCTGCGGAACTTGCATTCTCCGAAAAGAGCGTATGACGAGGAACCGTCCTTCACCGTTGCCACCACATCCACCTCACGGATTGTGCCCTCATCATCAGGGCCCCACCACGACCCCGCGGCCATGCAATCCCAGTTGTCGACGACATACCGTCTGCAATGGTCCTGGAATCTGATCCCGAGGAAGGTGTCGATCCTCGACGAGACCACATCGTAGATGTCCGACGGGCCCCTCAACCTATAGGCCTTGGATTCCCTTACAACCCCCTGGCAGAATGCCATCATAGGGTCGGCAATCCTTTACACCGACCTCTTCGGGGCACCCATCATAGGTTCCACCGTTCCCAGTATACCGACCGAGACGAGCTCATCTATACATCTGGAGCATGTGGTGCGCTGTATGCCCGTACGTTCGGATATGGTCTTCAGCGACGTCGCACCATCGGAGACGGCATTGACGACGGCCATGTACCTCCCCGCGGGGGCGAACTCGGCCATGACCATCGCCTTCCCCTCACCCGCCATGTCCGCATCCGGTGACAGGAGATGCCTCTTGATGTACTCCCGATAGGTGGACGTGTCCCTGTCGAGATGGAACTTCGGGACACCGTCCAGTGTGAGGTACAGCTTCAGATTATCGACGGGGTCCATCCTCGGATGGAACGAACGGCATTCCCTGAAGGACAGGGGACCCACCTCCATCCTCTGTGGGAACCTACCGTACAACGGACGGTCATAGTCCGTGGTCTCCCTCCTCATCACCGACATGGACGATCCGCAGACGATCACCATCGATCCCGTATCACGGACGATGGAATCCACGAAGTGCTGTAACGAGGATCCCAAATGCTCTGCGGCATCCAGGAGGTACGGGACCTCGTCGAATACGACGACCGTACGCTCCCCCATGCAGCATCCGATGATCTCCGCCAATGCATCGTTGAGGTGGACGGGTTCATCCCTGTCGGTCCCGTCCAGGGAGGAGACGGCACCGTGGATGATGTGGATGTTGTCGGCGAGGGAACCCATGACACATTCGATGTAGACCGAACGCTTATCAGAGCAAAAACGCCTCAGCAGTTCGGATTTGCCTATACGGCGACGCCCATAGACCGCTACGGCCCTTGTTCCGCTCCCGTTCCATATATCTTCCAGCCGGGAGAGCTCCCTCTCCCTTCCGACGAATTCCCTCATACGACGATGTTGTTGTTATAGGTATATAAACGGATAGAAATGTTCATATTTTGAACATTTGAAATCAATGTCCAAAAACTGAACTTTTGGTTCGGAAATCATATCGAGGATATAGGTAACGCGTAGACATTTGGGGTCAACGGATACGCACGGTCCGACAGGCAGATGAGACAGGACGGCCCGACGTCATAATCCGATTTCTCCAGCCTCGAGAATGCCTTCACATCTGTCCGATCGTATCCCCGTCCTGCCTTACACTCGATGAGTGTCAACTTTGCATCACGTAGGATCAACAGATCCACCTCGAATTTCTCCGAATCACGGTAGTAGTAGAATCCGGCCTCTTCAGTGTTGTTTGAATAGGATTTCATGATCTCGTTGACTATGAATGTCTCCACCATAGGGCCTCCGAGATACCCCACACGAAGCGTGTCCGGATCGAAGACCTTGGCGAGATAACAGGCCAATCCGGTGTCACAGAAGTACAGCTTAGGACGTTTGACTATCCGCTTCACATTGGACCTCTCATAATACGGTTGCAACAGATGCACGATACCGCTTGAAACGAGGATGCTCAACCATGATTGAACGGTATGGATGCTTACCCCTATAGCACTGGATATATGGTCATAGACCAATTCCTGACCGGTAATCGATGCAACATATTCCATGAACTGCCTGAACTTCAGCTTGTCCTTGAGATTGATCAACTCCGATACATCACGGTCGATATATGTGTCCACATAATCGGAATAGAATTTGGTCGACCTCATATCGGGTTGACTGTAGAGTTCGGGATAACCTCCACGGACTATCATACCGTACACATCGCCCGCAGACAGAACGTGTCCCATGGCACGATGGATGTTATTCTCGAAGTCGACCTTGAACGGCCTCTCCTCACGACCCAGAATCTCGCTTATGCTGAGGGGGGACATCTCTATGATACTGACCCTGCCGGCCATCGATTGGGTGACTCCCCGCATCAGACTGTATACCTGACTGCCTGTGAGTATGTACATCCCTGCATTGGACCCCTTCTTGTATTTCTCCTCATCCACTATCCCCTCTATCACATCGAAGAGTTTCGGAGCATATTGGACCTCGTCGATGATCACAGGAGCAGGATGGAGATGGAGAAACAGTTCCGGATCGCTCAGGGCCATAGCCCTGTCCGAACCGATAGCAAGAGATACATAACCGAATCCATGTCTTTCGGCTATGATCTTGCAGATTGTGGTCTTACCGACCTGCCGGGCACCGGTGATGAGAGTGACAGGTTTGAATCTTAGACTCTCCTCGATCGAATCCATGATGGTCCTCGAAATCATCATTGGATGATGGATTAGTGAGTATATGTAAATTTTGAAGTTGCACTTCAATTTTTTTCAGATTATATTTGACAATTCATAATAACGTTAAACATTCAATAAATATTATCATAATTACTCAATAAGATTTATAAATACTAATTTTTTATCTGTAAAATTTGAAGTTACAGTTCAAATAATACGGTGAATTATCAATACATCACCTCATCTCGGACCCCACATCACGGACGCATATCGATCAATTCCCCTATACGCTCGTACAACTCCCTCTTGCGACGCGGTTGTCTCTCGGACGCCATCCTCTTCGTCAATCTGACGACCTCTGCATCACACCTGCGACGCTCCTCATCGACCAATATCTGTGAGTCCGGATCGTTTCCCTCTCGATGACGATACAACCTCCGATATGGTTTTACATTCCTATGACTCTATAATCCCCTCATGATCATCTACAGCAGGACCAAAGGCGAGTTCATCGGGGACATCCTCCACGGTGAGCTCGAGGACAGGATAGGTTCTGCCATAGAGGAGCGCTTCGGACGCCGCACACCCCAATCGGAGGTCCGTGCATGGACCAACTCCCTCGGATACATGGGCACCATCCTCTCCAGCTCATCCCTCCCCGACGACGTGGGCATAGCCGTGGAGTACAACATCCCATACACATCCAAGCGCGTCGACCTCATCATCTCAGGCTACGACGGACAGGACAGGAACTCCGCCGTCATCGTGGAGCTCAAACAGTGGGAGAGGGCGGAGATGGTCCCCGGGAAGGACGGTGTTGTCAGGACCTTCATCAACGGAGGGGACCATGAGACCACGCACCCCTCATACCAGGCATGGTCCTATGCCATGGCCATCAGCGACTTCAACGCCGACATCCAGGACCATGACGTGGTCCTCCAACCCTGCGCATGCCTCCACAACTACCTCGAACGTACACCGGACCCGCTGCTCGACCCCATCTACGACAGGTACACCTCCGACGCCCCCGTCTTCCGCAAGAGGGACGGGGACAGACTGAGGATGTTCCTGGAGGACATCATCCGCAGAGGGGACAACCTGGAGACCATCTTCATGATCGACCGTGGAAGGCTCAGGCCCTCCAGGTCCCTGCAGGATGTCCTCGCATCCATGATGGATGGGAACAGGGAGTTCGTCATGATCGACACCCAGAAGATCGTCTTCGAGGAGATCCTGGACTCCGCCAGGAACACCCTCAGGGGAGGCCGCAAGAGGACGATAATCGTCAAGGGAGGCCCCGGTACAGGCAAGACCGTCCTGGCGGTGAACATCCTGGCGACCCTCATAGGTGACGGCTCCTCCGCCGCATACGTCACCAAGAACGCCGCACCCCGCAACATCTACAACTGCAGGCTCAAGGGTAACATGAGGAAGAGCCGCATCGACGCCCTCTTCATGGGGTCCGGGAAGTTCACAACCGCTCCGGAGAACGCGTTCGACGTCCTCCTGGTGGACGAGGCCCACAGACTGAACGAGAGGAGCGGACTGTACAGGAACATGGGCGAGAACCAGGTGAAGGAGATCATCCGTTCGTCACGTCTGTCCGTGTTCTTCATCGACGAGGACCAGAGGGTCACCCTCGACGACATCGGAACGGTGGACGTCATCCGCGGATTCGCAATGGAACAGGGTGCCGACATAAGGGAGCTGGAGCTGGACTCCCAGTTCAGATGCTCCGGTTCCGATGGATATCTGGAATGGGTGGACAACCTCCTCCAGGTCAGGGAGACCGCTGCATTCGGATACGACGAATCATTCGATTACGACATACGGGTCTTCGACGACCCCAACGAGATGAGGGCGGAGATCGAGAGGAGGAACAAGGTCGACAACAGGTCCAGGATCGTTGCCGGTTACTGCTGGAACTGGATCCCCGATGGGAAGAACGACAGCAAGGTCCATGACATCACCATACCTGAACACGGATTCGGGATGAGTTGGAACCTTGGAAACTCCACCACTTGGGCCATCGACCCAGATTCCGTGAACGAAGCGGGTTGCATCCACACCTGTCAGGGATTGGAGTTCGACTATGTCGGTGTCATAATAGGTCCAGATATGGGATACGACCCTTCCACCAACACCATCATCACCGATGCCTCCAAACGTGCCAAGACAGACAAGTCCCTCAACGGACTCAGGAAACATTCCAAGGAGGAACAGATCCTGATTGCGGACCGCATCATCAAGAACACCTACAGGGTGCTGATGACCCGTGGCATGAAGGGATGCTTCGTGTACTGCACCGACAGGGCACTGTCCGACCACATCAGGGAAAGGATCGGAAGGCACTGACCGGGCACCTTGTTGTCCGGCATCACCGTATCCCCTTCCAGGATGATACCTTCTGAGTCCATCGGATAACCCTACAATGTAATACATGTATCATCTGAAATATATGTTATATATCCAAACCCCGTTCGCAACCCCAACAGAAGGTGAACACCCATGTCATCCGGTCGCAAGAAGAGGATCATGATCGCATGCGTCACGTTCGAGACCTCCAAGGTCACGGACCCCATCGAATACTACGAAATCAACAAGGCCCACATCATCCACTACGTCAAGGACCCGGAACAGCCGGACAACATCTACAACTCCTTCTACGAGAGGGTCCTGGAGATCATCGGCGGCACGCCCAGGAAGGTCGAGGTCGTGGAGCACAACGAGAAGGTCAGCGACTTCACCGCCATGCTCAGGACCGTCCTGGAGATCATCCGCAGGGAGATGGACGAGAACAAGGAGGCCTGCGAGATCTTCGTTAACATCTCCTCCGGAACCTCCGAGTACGCGGCCGCATCCGCCATCGCATCCATGATGATGCCCGGCACCATACCCTTCTCCGTCGGCAGCAGGGAGTACACCGTGAACAGGGAGAGGATCGAGGATACCTACTTCATCGACGGGAAGCCCGTTGGACTCACCAAGTCCACCTACGACCCCCGCACCCTCCCCAGCTACTCCATCGACATCCCCGAGAGGCACCTGGTCAGGGGACTCAGGATCCTCAACGCCAAGAACGAACGTGGGGAGTCCACCACCAGCGGTCACATGATCGCCGCCCTCCACGCCAAGGGCATCTGGTTCAGGGACACCGTCACCGACAACCCCGACAGGAAGTCCACCCAGCGCCAGACCGAGGCCGTGTATTACCAGAGGGACTTCATCAACAAGTGGGTGGCCAACGATTGGGTCACCAGGGAGGACCTAAGGAACAGGTACGTCCTGACCGCCGAGGGTCTGAACATCATCGACACCTTCCACACGGACACCATCGAGGAGGACCTCAGGGAGGAGTGATGATCCATGCGGGTCATAGAGGCCCGCACCAAACCCCTTCGATGACAAACATTACCCGTACTACCTTTATTACAATCATTACAGGCATTACAGCCAGCAGTAATTATACTACTTCGCCCATATAGTGACTGTCGAAGGTTCATGCCGGAGACAGGAGTGAAAGCGATGACATACCAGCAGACCGTGCTCATCCCCCTGCCCAGACAGCATCTGAGGGATATGAGGACAGACAGCAGAACGGACCGCCACAGGGACTACCGCAACAGACAGAGCCCCGAGGTCAACACCATCCTGTCATTCTTCGAGTGACCGCAGCCCTTTATACCGACATGGGCATCCGTCAGCATGGAACACAGGTTCGTGCTGACCGATCTCCCCTCGGATGAGGGTTTCCGCGTCACCGGCAGGGTGCGCAGATGCGTGGGATGTGCCGGATGCATCTCCGATGGTATGGGGAGGTGCTCCATCGACGATGACCTCACGCCACTGATCGGGGAAATCCTGATGTGCGACACATTGGAAGTACACACCAGCGTGACCGATGCCCAGTTCTCCATGCCCATGAGGAAGGCCATGGAACGCATCTCCAACATACTCCAGTCGTTCACCGATGCCGGGCACAACACACCCTTGGACAAGGAGTCCGTGAATCTCAGGACCATCCGCATATCCGTACACGGTGAACCCGGGGATGAAGGGTTCCGGAGGTATGCCGAGGACCTGCTGCTGAAGGGGCCTGTTGAGGCCATCATTTTGGATTAATATGTGTTAATATCAGATATCAACATACATTAATCAGAATAATTTTAAATATAAGAGTCATAAATGTATCCTAATATACCTCAAAAACAAGGTAAAAGCGACTACTCGATGTACAGACCCATACGATTCCCCATCGTACACAGGAGGAAGGTGCCGTTCTATCCCGTGGTGTCCCTTACCCCGGAACTGAAGAGGATGTTCAGAGAGATCCGCATGTTGGATTCAGAATTGGGCGGATACCTCCTCAATGAGAACGACTATCGCGACCTTGTTCTGGATGCATATGCCTCCAACACCCATTGGTCGACAAGGATCGAGGGAAACAGGATGACATTGGAAGAGGTCAGGACCCTTGCGACGGAATTCACATCAGGCATGGTGAGGGAAAGTCCCAACGGCCCCAGCCAGGAGATCCTGAACCATCTGGGATTCCTGTTCCGTGACAAACTGGACCTCCCATGGGACAAAGGAACGGTGCTTTACGTTCACAGACGTCTGATGACCGGTGTAGGGGACATCGAACCGGGTACCATCCGCAGAAGGGATGTTTGTGTCAGAGGATCGGATGGTACGGAATACTTCATCGCATGCCCCACATCATCGGTACAGGATGAACTGACCTCCCTGATGGAGAATGTGAACTCGTCGCCGTTCGAGGACATCGTGACGGCCACATTGTTCTTCCATGAGTTCGAGAGCATACACCCGTTCCTTGATGGGAATGGACGTACCGGGAGGGTGCTCTTCCAAACACTCCTGGAACAACAGGGGCTCAGGAGCTGCAACCTCTGCAAGTTCGAGGAGAAGATGCTCTCCGATCCGGTCACATACTACAACCTGATGTCCTATACGGACCTCACAGGCAATTACACCCCGCTGATCGGTTATTTCACCGAATCCCTCCTCTGTGCATACAGGGAGGCGGTGGAATCCTTCTCGGAAAAGGACCTGCTCAAGGACATGGATGAAAACACCCGTGCCATCGTCTCCAAGGCGAAGGTGTCCGGACCGTTCACAGTGAATGATGCGGCCGGATGGACTGTGTTGGGCAGCTCCAAGGTCAAGAGGATATTGGAGGAACTGGTGGACGGGGGCATCCTGGTGAAAGAAGGTCGCACCCGCTCGATGAGGTATGTGTTCCTGGATCCGTTCAGGGACCTCAGGGAGACCATCTCCGAAAGGGAAGATCTCTGATCAGAAAGTGGGGATGAGAAAGGTCCGGCCCGTGAGGGCCGAAAGGGTTTGGATGTCCGGGGAGAACCCCGGGATCACTCCTTCTTGCCTGCGTCCCAGACCTGGAGGAAGTCGACACGGGCGACACCGAAGGCCTCGCGGAGGTCGGTGACGATCTTGTACTTGGCGACAGCCCAGTTCTGGTGGAACTTGCAGATCTCGGACTCGATGACGGTGACCTTGTCGTCAGCGACCTCGAAGTCGAATCCCTCGGAGGAGCCGAATGCGATCTCGACGATTGCCTTGGCCTTCTCCTTTGCATCGGTGACCTCCTCGACGACGGTGAACCTGTACATGAGGTCGTGTCCGGCGAGCTGGTTGTTGAAGTCGACCTTCACACGTCCGGCTCCGACGGAGAGGACGATACCGTTCCTGTTGCCGAGGTTGACGGGCATTCCGGGGTAGGGGTTGATCTCCTGCTTGTAGAAGTCCTTGATGGGGTACAGCTCGATGAGCTTGGGGTTCCTGGGTCCGGCTGCGTTCTCGCAGGGGATGACGACCTCGGTCTCCTTTCCGATCTCGGCGTTGGCGATGGCCTCCTCGAGGTCGGGGAAGAGGGTCTTGGATCCCACGATGTAGGACATGGGGGCGTAGGTGTACTTCTCGTTGAAGATTCCTGCCTCTTTGGCGGCCTCTGCATCGGTGGTGTCGTACAGTTTCTCGTCTGCGTCTGCCAGGTATGCCTTGTAGTTAAGGCGGATGAGCTTCTTAGCGTCTGCCATTTGAAATCACCATAAATGGTAAAGTTACGAGCGTGCCCATCACATCACTTATAATAAATGTATCGTCCGAAGGTCCTCCGACCGAGGTGCGGAGAAAAAGCATTATAAACAAGATCATGATACGGAGACTCACTACCTGCCGCCTTTGCATAGCCCGGTAGTGCGGCTGACTTGTAATCAGCAGGTCCTGAGTTCGAATCTCAGAGGCGGCTCCATTATTATACAACCATCACTCTGTTTGCGCCTTCAACATGATTGCGTAATGACTTCAACGGAGCTAAAGTCCCTCTTATGCAGGAATGAATGATATCAGGATGGGATGTGCCCCGACACCCTGATTCGGTATGGATTGCCGGACACTGACATCTGAGATGAACGATTCCGGATCATCCAGGATGTAGCCCAGAGCACCGGTGCCTATGAAGGCATCCATGACCGCGTCACCATCCGACCGTGAGCCCTCCTGTACAACTCTATGCAATGGATGGCGAAGGTCACTCTCCTGTCCGCATCCACTCCATCGGGGATGTCGATATGCACATACCCTGCCTCACTCCCACATACGGAAGATGGTCCGAGGGGAGAGGTGCCAGACCGAAGACCTCTGATCGGACAGCATGGCATAGGTCTCCGAACGGTAGAACGCCCCGATAGCATCTTCGGCACCCATACCCATTCCACCAATGATTATGCCGACCGCATTCGGTACGATCAACGTGCCCAGGACCGTAGAAAACCTCACCTCATCCATAGGGCACACCTCTGGGATCCAGAAGGGAGAGAGAACTTTCCGTCACGAAGACATGCATCTCGGGAAGATCCATCCCGTACAGCGTTTCTATGGCCTATTCCCTGTCGAGAACACCATCCTTGTAGAGCAGTATGATACAACGAGCCCTCTCGTCAGCCATGGGGCCGACCAAGATATCGTAATCTCCGTCCGTGACGGAACCCTTGCGGTTCCCGGTGACGAAGTCCAACCAATCGCCGTCGGCGGAACCGAACCTCAGCATCCGGAGACCGTCCCCGGGATCTTCGTCGAACCCGTACACGGAGACGGCAGGATGGATCCCGGAATATGAAGAGATGATCCGGGCATGACGGGGGCACATTCTGGATCGGTCACGGTGTAGAATCCCTGCCGAGATCGAATGTCTCAGAGATGTCCAGGATCACAGGACCGCCACCATGGTACAGTAACACCACATCGCCGCATGGATAAGACAGGGTCCGCCGAAACAACGCCGACGGGCCCGTTTCAATTGTCTCCGATGGTCCTCAGTTCAGGACATCGGACATGGCGTAGACCTTCCCCTTCCCCTGGGAGACGACCCACTTGGCAGCGAGGACGGCCCCGCCCACGAAGATCTCCCTGGAGTGGGCCTGATGGCGGACCTCGATCCTCTCGGAGTTACCGATGAACATAACGGTGTGGTCACCGACGATGTCCCCTCCCCTGACGGCGTGGATACCGATCTCCTTCCCGCGAGGGCAGACACCCTGGCGCCCGTAGACCATGTCCTTTCCGCCCATGGCCTCACTGATGATCTCCGCCGCAGTGACGGCGGTCCCGCTGGGTGCATCCTTCTTCTGGTTGTGGTGGGCTTCGATGATCTCCACATCGTACTCGTCGCCGAGGTACTTCGCGGCATCCCTGATGAGCTTGAAGAAGACCCCTACGCCGATGGAGTAGTTGGACGATATCACGGCGGCCACGTTGTTGCTCCTGACCGCCTCGGTGATGTCTGCCTTCTGCTCGGGGGTGAGTCCAGTGGTTCCGATGATGAGGTTGACACCTGCGGATGCTGCGAGGGGGGCGTTCACGGCGGTGGCGGGTGCGATGGTGAAGTCGATGAGGACATCGGTCCTCGAATCCCTCAGGACCTGGACCAGATCCTTGGAGTCGGAGACGGGGACGTCGAGCTTGCCGACACCGACGACCTCTCCGATGTCCTTCCCGATGTTCACGAGGTCGAAGGCGGAGGAGATCTCCATACCCTCGGTGGCCAGCACGCGCTTGATGATGAGCTGTCCCATCCTTCCGCATGCGCCTACAAGTCCCACTCTGACGTTGGATGATTCGGATGTCATGTGTATCACGGTCGCAATCCTGTCGACCCTATATAACCAATGTTCCGGGATCGCACGGTGTTCAGAGATCCCCGCACCGGTACCGGATGAGGTGGATCGGGGAACACCCTCACCTCAGGAATCCGAGACCTCCCTCTCTGACGATCCTCCTGTATACCAGGTCCATGACCGCCGAGGGGTTGGAACCGCATTCCGCTATGACCCTCTCCGCCTCCACCTTCAGGACGGAATCCACCCTTGCGTTGATGACAGACCCCCTTCCGCTGTCCGGGAGCTTCCCGTTGACCACTTCGTCGTAGACGGATGCGATGTACTCGTTGTACATCATGCCCCTGTCCCTGGCGACCGCCCTTATGAGGTCGGTGGTACCGGAACCGTACTGTGACGATTTCTTCTTCCTCTCCGCCAGCACCGGGTACCCCAGATCCACGGCGATGGCCTTGAGCACCGACTTCCTGGAATCCATATCCTTGGGGATCAGGTCCTCCGGGTCCAACATGCCTATCCGGGACACAACCTCCTGATCCATGTACGGGTACACCATGGTCTTACCGAAGTGCTCCGCGATGCTCAGCTCACAGGGGACGGACACATCCAGCAGACGGTCCACACTGGCCTCCCTGAGGACCTCGTAGTTCTCCCTGGTCTGCCCGACGAACTTGGCGCATCCCATGAAGTACTCGTCGGAACCCTGTCCGGACACTATGATGTCCTCCTCCGCGGCCTTGCAGACGCTGAACAGCTGCAGTTCGTAGGAAACGGTGAACGGATCGGATATCCCCGTGGCGGCGATGATCTCCCTCACGTAACCCTCGATGTTGCCCCTGGTGAGCTGCACATGCGTCCACGGAAGGCCGAGCCTCTCGGACAGGTCCCTGGCCATGACCACGTCGAAGGCGTTGGAGGTCCCGCATGTGTACAGATGGACGCTCTCGGCGAACCCCTTGGCCAGTGCGGACACGAGACCGGAGTCCAATCCCCCGGAGAACGCGACACCCACACGGCGTCCCTCCACCCCCCTGCGGACGGAATCCACTATCGAGTCCTCGAGGTCTGCGTACTTGAAGGTCATGGACACACCGAGGTGCGGACCCTTTTTATAATGATTCTCAACGCCGTTGACGGAGCGGACCCTATACGACGGGGCCACAATTGTAAACCCATACCGCGAGACACCCGCCATGGGATGGGAAGATACAGAGGGTGCATCTCCGGACAGATGCGACGGATATGCCTTTTACCACTGGAATACATGGTTATTGGAGATTGTCTCAACATACTGTGCTCATGGAAGATACAATACGGCAACGTATATCCGTATCCATAGGCAAAGAGATATTAAAAACGTATATGATTATGGAGGTATCACATGACCTCCTTTCAATTGAGCATATCCATAGATGGAAGCTACCCCTCCATAATCAGAACAGTCGCTATCCCCTGCAACGCATCGTTCAACGACCTCAACAGTACGATACAATCAGTGTTCAGCTGGTCGGACATCCACGACCATGTCTTCATGGTGAAGGATAGAAAGATCGGCCCCAAGGGACACGGGAACGCAGAGGACGAGGACCTCGTCCCCCTGACGGACCACATCGGCGACGAGATCCACTACACCTATGACATGAAAGACGGGTGGGGGATCACCGTAGTCTGGGAGGAGCCCAGGGACGATGTCGACCTTCCGTGGGCCCTGCTCACAGGTTGGTCCGGGGAGAGTCCCCCCGAGGACTGCGGGAACATCGCCAGGTTCTACGCCCTGATGGATGCCGCCGACGAACCGGGGAGCAAGGACCACAAGGAGGCCATGAGGATCTGCGGAAACCTCTACTTCGACGAGGATGCTGTCACCGCCAGCCTGGAGTCGTGGCCTGTCCAGGGTGTGAGACCCAAGGGTGCGGTCATCCTGCCCCAGGGTGTGAGGATAGCGATCATGGGCAACGTCCTCGCATTCCACGATGGACCCATGGTGTACGACAGGGAGGACATGGAGGTGCGCCTGGTGAGGGACCGTGCCCCCAAGAGCGCCAAGAACAAGAAGGCCAACGGAAGACCGCTGCTGGTGAGCCCCACATCCGTCGCCATAGAGCCCAAACGCTACGTCCACCTGTCCCCCACAGGAGTGGAGAACATGGCCGGGTTCATGAACAGTTACGCCGCGGAGTATCCGGACCTCGGACTGCCCCATGTGGAACCCGACAGGGGGAGCATAGGCGAGTTCCTGGAGGTCATCAACACCTTGGAGATGGAGGCCCATTTCGACAGATACGTCCTCGACCGCGCATCCCTGTTCCCATTCGAGTGGGCCGTGAGGAACGGATACTACTTCAAGGACTACCACGACTACGAACTTGGGTCCGCAGCGGACATGGCGAGGATGATCAGGGAATCCGGTGAGGACATCGACGACCCCAGGGTCGTGGACAGTCTGATCGAGAGGTACATAGAGTCACGCAAGCTACTCTGACCGAACCACGGACTCCAACCGATTTATACAACCCAGAGGATGACGGGATATGGAGCAGACATTCCTGGTCACAGAAGCGATCACCGAACAGTTCGACATCCCCGTGTACGAGGTCTCGGAGGCATTCGACGAATTCGAGGCACCCGTCATCCTCGGTGCCAACACCCTTGAGGACCTGAAGGCGTTCGCGAAGGATGTCGGAGCGAAGGTCGTCCTCGTACAGTACGACTACACAGACGAGGATGAGCTCTACGTGGATGTGCCCGACGATGCCCTGGACGGGATCTTCGGGGACAAGGCCGATGAGGCCAGGGAGCGTATCTTCGACCACAACACCGCCATCCTCGACGAGGATTGGGAGGCCCCCTATGCCGTCACCGCCTTCGTCATGTACGAGGGAAGTGCATTCGGGATAAGGGTGTTCAACGAGGTGTACGACCAGGACCTCCTGGTGGAGCCCGAGGACTTCATGGTCGACCTCATGGACGAGTTCGACGACGGACTCGAGTGATCCCGGTCAACCCGGGTCACGGAAACCCTTTCCCCTTATCTCTCACAGTTTCAGACGTATGCGCTGATTCCTACTGCTTATCTTATCAGGTATGGTGTACTCGACCCTGCCCTCGGAGACCATGTCACGGACCATCCGGTACACGTTCTGAGCGTTCCTCGAATAACCCAATGCGTCGGTGATCTCCCTCATGGAGACGGCACCCCTGTCACGCAGAATGGTCAGTATGTCGTTCCTGAGATCCTCGGCGGACCTACGGGGCCTGGGGTCCCCGGGATTGACCTCACCACTATCGATCATCTGCAAATCATCCATCGTCGCGGCAAACATCCTTATCCTTATCCTTCCAGAATACAACGGACGATACGAAGCTCCCGGGACAGCCTTTTTAACATGCACCGACTCGCACGGTCATGGCCAGATACAGATGCATGATCTGCGGAGAGATCTACGACGAGGAGATCGAAGGTGTGAGGTTCGAGGACCTCCCCGACGATTGGTACTGCCCCGTCTGCCGCTCTCCCAAATCGGAATTCGTGCTCATCGAGGACGAAGACATGGCCCAACCCACATCCGAGGGCGATGTCCCCGACATGAAGGATGAGGTCCAGATCGAGATAGACCCTAGATTCATCAGGCACGACAACGGCATCATCGACGAGATCAGAAGTATGTCGTACACCGGAAAGGGCCCGGGGGCACCTATGGAGACACTCATACCGGTCCCTGATTTCACAGATATCCTCTTCCTCGGAGCACAGCTCGCATCCAAACCGCTGGAGGAGAAGGACGAGGTCAGCCTCCGCACGGTGATCGGAAGGAATGCGAAACAGCCCATGGTCCTGGAGACCCCCGTGTACATCTCTCACATGAGCTTCGGAGCACTCTCCGGAAGGGCCAAGATCGCATTGTCCAAGGGAAGCGCCATGGCCGGAACGGCGATGTGCAGCGGAGAGGGCGGTGTCCTCAGCGATGAGATGGACTCCGCATACAGATACATCTACGAGTACGTCCCGAACAGGTACAGCGCCACATCCGAGACCTTCAGGAACTGCCATGCTGTGGAGATCAAGATCGGCCAGGGAACCAAACCCGGCATGGGCGGACACCTCCCCGGCGAGAAGGTCACAGACATCATAGCCATGATGAGGGGGAGGAGGGCAGGGGAGGACATCCTCAGCCCCGCATCGTTCCCGGAGATAAGGACCTCCGACGACCTCAGGGCCATGGTCGACATGCTCAGGTCCAAGACCGACGGGAAGCCCATAGGGGTGAAGATAGCCGCGGGACACATCGAGGAGGACCTGGAGTTCATCGCGGGATCCGGTTGCGATTTCATCACCATCGACGGAAGGGGAGGGGCCACGGGCTCATCACCGAAGTACCTCAGGGACAACAGCTCCGTCCCCACCGTTTACGCCCTGGCAAGGGCCAGGAGGTACATGGACGACCACGGGATGACACAGGAGCTTGTGATCACCGGAGGGTTCCGCACAGGCGGGGATGTCATGAAGGCCGTCGCCATGGGTGCAGATGCGGTCGCCATGGCATCGGGGCCCCTCATCGCACTGGGCTGTCAGAGGTACAGGGCATGCGACTCCGGAAGGTGCCCGTTGGGCATCGCCACCCAGGACCCCGAACTGGAGATGCGCCTGGATGTGGAGGCGGGTGCACAGAGGGTCGCCAACTATCTGAACGCCATCGGATCGGAACTCAGGACCTTCGCCAGGGCATCCGGACACAACGACATCCACGACCTATCCCTGAACGACCTGTGCACGGTCGATCGGGACATCGCCACCCACACCGGGATCAGACACGCAGGTCTCTGAACCGTCCGTTGGAAACCATACCCCGGGGCCGTATCATGACCGCTCCGGGCACTTTCCCACCCATCAGAGTCTTTTATAAACCCAAAGTGAGGGTCAAGGTTATGTACATCCTGGATTATCCATCCAACCGATATCCATGAGCAACGATAGAGCCATTCTCGTGGTCAGTTTCGGGACCAGCTACAACGACAACCGCGCCAGGACCATCGGTGCGATCGAGGAACTGATCGCCTATCATCACAGGGACTGGGAGGTCAGGAGGGCCTTCACCAGCAAGATGATCATCAGGAAACTCGCGGAACGCGATAACGAGAGGATAGACTACATCAGCGATGCCATGGAGAGACTCGTCAACGATGGTTTCAGGACCGTCATCGTCCAGCCCACCCACATCATGAACGGTGAGGAGTTCGAGAAGGTCGAATCCGTCGTGGAGCAATACAAAGGCAGGATCGAACACCTATACCTCGGCAAACCCCTGCTCACCACCGACCTGGACTACGACATGGTCATGGATGCCGTCGACGCGGGCATAGTGAAGGAGACGGAGGACATCGGGGACAGGACCGCGATCGTCCTCATGGGACACGGCACCGAACACTATGCCAACGCCACCTACAGCCAGCTCCAGATGAAGCTCATCACCTCCGGCAGGAAGGATGTGTACGTAACCACCGTGGAGGGATACCCCTCCTTCGAGGACACCCTGAGGCTCATGGACGGCAAGGGGTACACCGATGTCGCACTCTACCCCTTCATGCTGGTGGCCGGGGACCATGCCAACAACGACATGGCCGGAGACGAGGAGGATTCCCTGAAGAGCGTCATGGAGGCGGCAGGATACAACGTCCACTGCTTCGTGAAGGGACTCGGGGAGATCCAGCCCTTCCAGCACCTCTTCCTGGCCCATACGGACCAGGCCATGGACAGCTGATGTCCGATTTTTATAATCACGAGGTGTTCCCCCTCATATGAGATTCAAGGGGAACGCCTCCGACCCTTCGGTACCGAGTCCGATGGAGGTCTGGAACGCCAACGTCTACTTCGACGACAGGTCCGGTGCCAAGAACCGTCCGGTGATAGTCCTGGAGAGACGCGGTGAGGAGTTCACCGTCCTCATGGTGACATCCCACGGCAGGATGCCGGAGACGGACATGAAGCTCATCGACCCCTATGAGGTGATGTTGGACAAGACCTCCACCGTGCGCACGGACCGTCTCTTCAAGATCCTCCCGTCCAAGTTCAACTACAAGCTCGGCAATCTGACAGAGGAGGATGCGGACCGCATGGAGAGGGTGTTCCGCAAATTGAGGGAGACCCGTTCCTACCGCAGGAACATCTACTGACGGTGATGCGGATGGACAAGGATGTTGCGTCGGAGATCCTGTCCGGTTGCGGCAGCGACCTATGCCTGGACCTGAGGTTCATGACCCGTGCCGTCCTCTCGCTCGAGAGGATGTTGGAGAAAGGATGTGACGGACCGTCCTGCGACGGCCACAGGATGACCATGGACCCTGAATGGGTCGTGTCGTCCTACAGGGAGGATCCCAACAAGGTCACGCGCATGGTCGCCCACCTCACACTCCACTGCCTCCTGGGACACGGGGTTCCGGAGGATGGGTTCGTATCCCTGGCCCAGGACATGGTCGTGGAATATGTCCTCGATTCCCTGGACACCCCCCACATCACCGTACCCGGGAGGGACGACAGGATGTACTCCTGCGAGAAGTTCTTCAAACGCGCCGGAGGGCCTGTACCGGAGCTCATGGCAAGAGAACTGTCGTCCGCATCCCAATGGCAGCTCGGTGACCTCCACCGCATGTTCTCCCATGACGACCACTCCGTCAGGCCGGTATCCGACGATCCCCAATGGGAGGAGCTGTCCAAACAGGCCATGGTCGAGGTGGAGGGGTTCTCCAGGAACCTGTCGGACAGGACCGAGGGTCTGATGTCCATACTCAGGATAAGGAACCGCAGGAGATACGACTACAGGACGTTCCTGCGCAGGTTCATGACGACCAGGAACCGTGTGAGGGAGAACCTGGACGAGTTCGACTACATCTACTACTCCTACGGACTCCAGGTCTACGGGAACATGCCCCTGATAGACTCACTGGAATACAGCGACAACCCGGGCA